>JAATFM010000051.1 GCA_015655195.1 Terriglobales bacterium | reverse complement strand
GCCGGTGATTGTGGAGGGCCTGCGGCGGTTGGAGTACCGCGGGTACGATTCGGCGGGCATTGCCGTGGGCGCGCCCGGCGACGAACTGCTCGAAGTCTGCCGCGCGTCGGGCAAGCTGCAGAATCTTGAGGCGGTGCTGCGGACGCATCCGCTGGCAGGAACCTACGGCATCGGCCACACCCGCTGGGCCACGCACGGCAGGCCGACCGAAGAAAACGCGCATCCGCACCGCGACTGCACGGGCCGCATCGTCGTCGTCCACAACGGCATCGTGGAAAACTACCTGGAGCTGAAGCGCGAGCTGACCGCGAAAGGGCATAAGTTCGTCACCGAGACGGACACGGAAATCATCGCGCACCTCATCGAACAGGTGCTCAAGGATGCCGAGGCTGCGGGCACGCCGCTCAAGCTTGAAGAAGCGGTGCGCGCGGCGGTCAAGCAACTCACCGGGGCGTTTGCGCTCGGGATTCTCTCGGCGACGGAGCCGAACAAGATCATCGCGGCGCGTAACGGGCCGCCGGTCGTCATCGGCGTGGGTGAGGGCGAGTCGTTCATCGCATCTGACGTGCCGGGAATCCTGCATTACACGCGCAACATGGCCTTTCTCGGCGACGGCGAAATGGCGATTCTCACTGCAGATGGTGCCGAGTTCACCGACTTCGACGGCAACCCTGTCAAGCGCGAGATGACGCGCATCCAGTGGGACCCGATCCAGGCGGAAAAGGGTGGCTACAAGCACTTCATGCTCAAGGAAATCTGGGAGCAGCCGCGCGCCGTCCGCGACACCACGATGGGCCGCATCTCGCTCGACTCGGGCAAGGTCTTTCTCGGCGAGATGGACCTGCCGGACGAAGAGCTTGCCGCTGCCACCAGCATTAACGCGGCGGCCTGCGGCACAAGCTGGCACGCGGCGCTCGCCGGCAAGTACATGATCGAGCGGCTGGCGCGGATGCCGGTCGATGTGGACTACGCAAGCGAGTACCGCTATCGCAACCCGATTGCCGACTCCGGCGCGCTGGGCCTGCTCATTACGCAATCCGGCGAGACGGCTGACACCCTGGCCGCGCAACGCGAGATGAAGTCGCTCGGCTCAAAGACCATCGCCATCTGCAACGTGGTGGGCGCAATGGTGGCGCGCGAGGCGCATGGCGCGATTTACACCCACGCCGGGCCGGAGATCGGCGTGGCTTCCACCAAGGCTTTCATAGCGCAGTTGACGGCGCTCTTTCTGCTCGCGCTCAAGCTCGGCCAGTTGCGCGGGCATCTCGATAAGGCGCAATCCGTTGCCTGGATGGAAGAGTTGAACAAGGTTCCGGCCAAGATCGAGGATCTGTTGCGCTCGGCCTCCGAGCCGTGCGAAAAGCTCGCCGCGCATTTCAGTCACGTGCGCGATTTTCTCTATCTCGGACGCGGCGTGCATTTTCCCATTGCTCTCGAAGGCGCGCTGAAGCTCAAGGAAATCTCCTACATTCACGCCGAGGGCTACCCGGCCGGCGAGATGAAGCATGGCCCGAATGCGCTCATCGACGAGACGCTGCCGGTAGTGGTGCTTGCCACGCGCGACGAAGCTGACCCGCAATCGAAGCTGCGCTATGAAAAAACGCTCTCGAACATTCAGGAAGTAGCGGCGCGCTCGGGCCGCGTGATTGCGATTGCCACCGAAGGCGACGAGACAATCGCCTCGCTCGTGGAGCACGTCGTCTTTGTTCCGCCCGCGCCGGAACTGCTCTCGCCGATTCTCGAAGTCGTCCCGCTGCAACTGCTGGCTTATTACATAGCCGTGCGCCGCGGCGCAGACGTGGACCAGCCGCGTAACCTCGCCAAATCCGTGACCGTGGAATAGGAGCGAAATATCTGCGGTTACCTTTGTCCGATTAGATTCTCCAGCGGTTCTCGTCAAGGTCAACCTTGCCCTCGGCCTTGATTGTCATTTCGCGCCCTTTACGCGGAATGACACTGCATGGTACTACCACGGCGCCCTGCTCGTAGCTCACTAAGATTTGGAACGGGCTGTTTCGAAACGCCGTATCCGCATATTATTCGTGTGGAGTCGACTATTGTCAGCTTGCGTGATTACTCATGAATCGGCATCTGCGGCGATACGCTAACATCCCTAAAGCAATTGGTGAAGACCGCACTGGGTGGGTAATCGGCTACTCGGATTGCGGCGCTCACGATTCCTGTTAGGATTTCAGTGCATGACACCCAGCCCCGAAGATCTGGCGGCGCAGTATGCGCAGATGAGTGAGACGGAACTGATGGAACTGGCTCGCTCATACGATGGCCTCCTGGAAGTTGCACAGGTGGCGTTGCGTGCGGAATTTGCGCGGCGCGGACTTGAGTCGCCGCTGGTGGAAGAGCCGGAGGAATGGGAGTTCCGTCGTCTGGTGACGGTGCGGTGTTATCGGGATCTGGTGGAGGCATACGTGGGACGTTCGCTGCTGGAATCGGCGGGTATTCCAGCCTGGATTACAGATGAGAATCTCGTCCGGATGGATTGGTTCTATTCCAATCTGGTTGGCGGTATGCGTTTGCAGGTCGACGAGCGTGAAGAAGCGGCTGCACGGGAGATTCTGGAGGAAGGGGCTCCGGAAACAATCACGTATGGCGAGGAGGAAGTCTACGTCCAGCCAACCTGCCCAAAGTGCGGATCGGCTGAAATTACGCTGGGCAGCGGGGCAGAGCGCGGACGGTCACTTTTGGCGCTCTACGTCTTGTCGATTCCGGTGCCACCGCGGGAGGCGAACTGGCACTGCGAGGCATGTGGCACACGGTGGGTAGATGCAGGGAACGGTGAGCCACTCGGATAGCTTTCCCGCACTTCTCGCGAGGCGCTTACATCTTCTTATGGTGAGAAAAGAGCTGCAAAAGATATCGAAATGTCGAAACTAAATCCTCCGAATCACCATCCGGATCAAGAAAGAACGCATAGAGATTATAAGTTTGTTTGACCGTGGCTCGCACAAGAATTGTAGGATTCTGTCCTCTAATCTGGACCAAAGTGGTCGTGTCTTGAGCCGAGACCAGACGATGGTAGAAACTTACCAAATCGAGATCATGCGGGTTCTTTTCCTCAACAAAACTGCCATCTAGCGTGGGGCGCACAGGCACAGGCGAATCGGCTTCTTTCTGGCCCGCGATCTTTCACGGGTCATCGATGAGCGAGTAATCGCCAATGCGCTCATCGAGAACTTTTAAGCGCAATCCGTTGTTCTGGTCGCATCACCGTCCACCTGGAAATTACCGATCCACCCCTCGAAATTCAAGCGGATTCGCTACCCACATCCGAGTAGTGGTCCGTTTGAATCCACAGATCGAATCCTTGCCAAAGCAACCCGCCAATTTCCATGCAGCCGGCAATCCGACCAGAGCCCGCGATTTGACTTTCAACCCGGCTCAATGCCAGTCGCCTGGGGAATCTGATCCCGCATACCGCTTTTGCCCCTTCGATCCATCTGGGCAGCGATCCTCTTTCCGGCATCAGACTGCGTTTTGCATGTACTTTTCTTTGGCGCGACGAAGACGCTCGGCCTGTTCTTCCTCTAGGGGGCGGATGCAACCAAGTTGATGTGCTGCGAGGCGAACCAGAGCAACATGTTCGAGCGTTTCCATCTTGAGAAATGCGTCGAAAATATCTCGGCCATAGGTCACTGCGCCGTGATTGGCCAGCAGAATTGCGTCGTGACCGGGAACGAAGGGAGCAAGGCTGGCTGCCACCTCATCCGTTCCAGTGGTTGCGTAACCGGCCAGCGGGACCGAACCGAGAGTCATTACCGCTTCCTGGCAGAACATCTCGTCAAGCGGCCGCCCGGCGCAGGCAAAGGCCGTTGCAACAGGCGGATGCGAGTGGATGACAGCCTCAACATCCCGTCTCTCCCTATAGATGGCGAGATGCATGCCAATCTCGCTTGTTACCCTTCGAGAGCCCGCCAACTGCTGACCTTCAAGATCGACGACCACGATATCAGCAGATCGCAGCAGGTATTTGCTGGCTCCGGTGGGAGTGGCGAGCAGTCTTTCTCGATCGAGCCGAACAGAAAGATTTCCCGATGTGCCGGGCATAAATCCGAGCCGATACAGCCATTTGCTGAATCTGACAAGCTCTCGTCTTAGTTTGTCTTCGGTTTGACAATCTTGATTGGCCAACTCTCGCTCCTCTGCAAACTCTGTTAAGGCTCTTTTGCTAACGAACACGAACACTAAGGTTCAAGAATATTGAATGGAGAAAGTTTTGCTTGAACCGTGGGTTTTCCTGAGAAGGCATTTCGAAGAACCCTGTATCGCTTACCCAGGCGGTCTGACGCCATAAAGATATGTCCGGCTGTGAGCTGTCCTGCCACGCGGTGATGGCCGACCGCGGCCAGTCCCATCGAAGCAATGCAACCACACTGCTCGCAGTCGGGATCTCCCCCGAATTGGCAGGGAGTGATCTGCGTGCTGAGATCGGCCGAAATAATCTCTGTGGTTCGTGCAAAGATACAATCGTCTGGGCTCTTGGGCGGGGCCTCCATCTCCCGAATGACTGCTTCCGGTAAGTCAAGGACGGGATACTTCAGCCGCAATTGCCGCAGGTCGGAGATGGTAGAGGCCCTTTGCGAAGCCGTCAGTATCTCTGGGTCGGTGGCGCCGCGCTGAGGAGTAAAAATGCTGAACCACACCTTTGCGACTTCCGGCCGGCTGGTCCAGAAGCGGAGGAATTCATTGAGGTAGCCGGGACGCTCCGCTGTCTGCGACGTGATCGTGCAATGAATGGTCACCCTGGCCTCTTTGATGTTCTGGAGGATGCGCTCGTAGGTAGCCGGTTTGCGCCGCGCGTCGTGCTCCGGCTGCAAGCCATCGACCGACACCACGACATTCAGTTTCTTGAATTCCTTCCAGGCGCCTGGGATCGTTCTGAATGCGCTGGTGACGACCTGCGTGTGCACGCCACGGCTCTCGATCTGCGGTAGCAGTGATTCGAGCTCGCGATACCGGACCAGCGGATCGCCGCCCACCAGGGAAACGTGAAGCGGCCTGCGCTCATCGATCAGCGCAAGCACTCTCATAACGAGTTCGTCGCCCTTGTAGTCGGAGAGCTGACGTAGCTGCGTAGTGCCTCCGAGATGCGCAGCGTCGAAGGCATAGCATCCGGGGCACCGCAAGGGACATTCCTTCGTAATCTCAATTGAAAGGGAAGGCGCACGGCCAGCCAGAATTCTGGCCCATGCTTGGAGAACTTCGGATTTTTTCATGACCTCTCCGCATCAGAACATAAGTGGGCTGAGTGGGTATCAACGGGGCATGAACGGTTCTGCGGAGCCATTCATCGGGGTGCCCGGAGAGGTAATCGATCAGATCTGGAGGGGAAGGCCGTACGTCTCTAAACCTGGACTGGCCAAGTATTCTTTCCACGAGGCCCAGGCCACTTCAACTGGCGCAATGCTGGCCAGCAGCAGGTCAGGGGAAATGAACGAGAATAGACGCCGGGTAGCAAGCAGCAGATTTACACTCTGCTTGCAGTGCTGAGCGAGTACCAGCACGAGACAGAGAAGCGCCAGCACCATGAGCGTGTTGGACTCATAGTCTTGGCCGCCATGCAGAAAATGGTCCCAGCTCCAAATGCGTTGCGTCAGCGGGGAAGTAACCAACAAGATGGCAGTCAACAACAACAGAAAGCGACCGATCCCAACCTGATCTCGCACCGCACATGCGAATACATTGAGGCTTGGGTGGCGCGCGTTGGGAGTGCGATTCGACATCTTTCCCCTCTGACCTGAGTCTACGCTTTTTCTGTGCCTTCGGCTTTAAAAGCGCTGAATGTTATCTGCATGGTCCCGCTCTCCATGTTGCCCGGTATCAGTTGCTGGACCGCCACCCACACCTGGATAGTCAACCAGTTTAAATCCACAGATCGAATACTTGCGGAAGCAACCTGCCCATTTCCAAGCGGCTGACAATCCGACCGGAGCCCGAGATTTGTCGGTCAACTCATCTGAATGAGTGTCTTGGCCAGATTAAGGCTTATGCCAATCAGAGTGAGTCTCGGAAGTCTGTCTCTGAAAATAGGCCCCAGTCATTCTGGCACCTGTTCGCGCAGTCGAGCCAATGGAAATCCGGCTTGTGGGACTGCCCTTCTCTTCATGCAACGTTTATGACATCCCAGTGATTTCACCGTGTACATCTACGTCGATTCCCAGCGCGCGGGAGACTTTGGGCAGTCCCGGCATCAGCATCATGGCGCCCGAGATGACGACGAGAAACCCTGCGCCTGCGGAAAGTGCGATGTCCGTTACGTGGAGCGTCCATCCGGTCGGCGCGCCCAGGCGCTTGGGATCGTCGCTGAGCGAATACTGTGTTTTTGCGATGCAGACGGGCAGTTCGCCGAAACCCCAGCGTGTGAAGCGGGCGAGGTTTTCCTTCGCATGCTCGCTCAGCTCGATTGCGTCGGCGCCGTAGATATTCTGCGCTACCTTGGTGATTTTTTCTATCACGGGGTCGCCAAATTCGTAGGTGGTGGTCAACTCGATGTCCGGGTTTGCCTCGATCACTTCGACGACTTTCCGCGCCAGTGCAGCCGCTCCTTCTCCGCCCTTTGCGTACGCCTCCGAAAGTGCGAACTCCGCTCCGTGTGCTTTGCAGAATGTGTGCAGAGTTTCAAGCTCCGCATCCGTATCGTTCGGGAATCGATTGATGGCGACCACCACCGGCAGGGCAAAGCCGCGCACAATGGAAATGTGTTTTTCGAGGTTCGTGAATCCTTGCTCCAGGTTGCCTTCGCCTTGCTGCTTCACGCTCTGAACCGTTGTGACCAGCACTGCAATGGAAGGCTTGATACCGGACAAGGGGCTCACAAGGTCCATGTACTTTTCAAAACCCAGGTCCGATGCGAAGCCGGTTTCGGTGACCACGTAGTCCGCCATTTGCAGCCCCATCTTTTGTGAGATGACGGAGCTGGTGCCGTGCGCGATGTTTGCGAACGGCCCGCAATGCACCATGGCAGGCGTGCCTTCGGTGGTCTGCGCCAGGTTCGGTAGCAACGCTTCATGCAACAGGACCATCATCGGCCCGGTTGCGTTCAGGTCTGCTGCGCGCACTGGATTGCCCTTGCGATCCTGCCCGACTACGATCCGCGCCAATCGGGCGCGCAGGTCTTCGCGGCCACTCGCAAGCGCCAGGATGGCCATGATCTCCGAAGCTGCCGTAATGAGAAAGCCGCTGGGACGATTACTGCCATCGCGCTGCTTTTTGTCCGCACCCGTTACGCTGACGGTGATGCGGCGCAGCGCGCGATCGTTCATGTCCAGCGTGCGCGGCCATGTGATGCCGTCAGGATCGAGGTCAAGCTCATTGCCATGGAACATGTGCGAATCGATGAGCGCCGCGAGAAGGTTGTGCGCGGAGGTAATGGCATGAAAGTCGCCATGGAAGTGAAGATTGATCTTCTCCGCGGGCTCGACTTGCGAGCGCCCGCCACCGGCTGCGCCGCCCTTCATGCCGAACACCGGGCCCAACGATGGCTCACGCGAGGCAAGCACCGCGCGCTTGCCGATCTTCTCCAGCCCTTGCACCAGCCCGATCGAGGTAACGGTCTTGCCTTCGCCGGAGACCGTCGGCGTGGTTGCTGTCACCAGCACCAGCTTTCCACCGCGGTGGAATCGCGCGTCTTTCAGCAGGTCCAGGCTGAGCTTGGCGCTGACCGGGCTGCGCTTCTCGTAGAGATCTTCAGGCAGGTCCAGCTTGGTGGCGACCGCTTCAATGGGCAGCAGGGTTTTCTTCACGCTATGTCCTCAAGAGGTTTTAATAAATGCACGACTGCTTCAAGAATATCTACTGCCCCTCGTAGATGCGCCCGCCGCCCTGGCAGCGAGCATAGAGGCGCATCATCTGCGTGGTCACGTCGCTTTCATCCAGGAAAATCAACCGTTCCGGCTCGATCGCGCCGATCTGCTTATGGAACTCCTCGCGCCAACGGAGGTTAGCTTCGCGGTCGCGCTCGGCCGCGTGGAGCGACTTTTTTACGCCGCATCCCCATTTGGCGAAGCAGTTGTCCGACACGGCTGGCGTAGACCGTGACGCACCTTGCCACCGGTTTGCAGTTGCTGCATACGAATCTTCTTCGCGTAACCCCAACTCACCCGGAACTGCGTGGCCAACTGATGAAGGCTGCCGGCACCGGCCTCATAGGCATCCAGCAACTTCGAGCGCAAATCGTCCGAATAGGGGAATGGCATCGTTCGCGTTCCGCGGAAATCGCTACTCCAACTTGCCCCAATTCCTTACGCCGGGATATAGCAGGATTGGTTCTGCGCTAGGGTGGGATACAAATGAGGTCAGTGACAAAGCCTGTTTCCGAAATCCGGGAGTCGGCGATTGACTTGATCCATCTCAGCTCTATTGCTGAGATGTCGGCAATAAGCGCAATCGTATCGCATGAAGTTTTTTCAGCGGAACACGCTGGAATCAATGTTGCTTTTGGAGCCTCTACAGCGCACAATTCTGCGACGGTACCCCATGGATAAGCTGGCCCTCCTGTTCATTCTTGTCTGTGCAATCGGGGGGCCAGCTTATTCACCGTTCCTGCAGTAACGGGCAGATCAGATGCCTAGCGCCCGCGGGAAACGCGCCAGTTCCTCGTCTGTCGAGTCATTCGGAACCGAGCAGCCGGGAGTCGCAATGTACTTGGCGCCAGCCTCTTTCCGCGCCTGCTTCCACTGCGTGCGGATTTCCTCGATCGTCAGCTTACGGTAATCGATCTCATCGACACCAGCAGCAATCGCCTGCGAGTAGAGCTTGCGTACGTCGGAAACAGGGATTCCGCTGGTCTTGACTGAGTACTGCAAAACCGGCGCATGAAAGTCTGTGAATTGCTCCAGATAGGGACGTTCCAGATAGTGCAGGTGCAGGAACGTGAGCTTGGTTTCCGCCAGCACGTCAAAGAGCTTCTTGTCGTAAGGCCGCGTGTACTTCACGTAATCTTCGACTGGTCCGAACTTGCTTTCCGCGTTGAAAACGCTCACCAGGGCGCCCGCCGCGCCAATCCGGTTCAGGTTCTTAATGTGGTTGATCGTTGATTCCGTGATGGCATCGATAGCAGTATGCCATTGGTCAGGGTGCGCGATCTGAAAGTCATGCAGGTCGCGGATAGACTCATCGCGCACATCTTCCGACTTTGGCAGGTTTGCGTACTTCGGCTGTGACTGAAAAAGAATCATCGCCGTCATGTACGGACCATAGAGCGTATCGATGAAGTAGGCATCGTTGTTGATGCCGTTGGCGATGATTTCGAGCGTCTTCAACTGCTTGGGATAGGGGTTGTCGAGCGGCTTCAGTTCCCACCAGTTTTCCGTGGTCGATTTGGGGTAGTCAAAATCGTTCATCACCTTAACGATGTCGGTGTTGAACTTGCGGTGAAAGTCGATATGGTCCTGCGCCTCCTGCTCGGCCGTGGGGCGTTTGTAGTGGTGATAGAAAGTAAAGGGCGGGCGGTCAAGCTCCTGGCCGCGCAAGGCGCGATCCACCCTTTCCTTGTGTGTCAACTTGGTTTTTCCGGTGACAATGCCGAAGGCCGGCTTCGCGAGTGCGAGGCCAGCCGTAGCTGCGGCAGATGTTAAGAAAGTGCGTCGGTTCATTTTCATTCTCCATGAAGAAGGTGGTGCATCTGAAAACTCAAGAAACGGAGGGAAGGCACCTGGCTTCAGTTCCTTCCCCGTCGCGATGGATTAGAACGTTACACGACCACCGATCTGCAGGTTGCGTGCGTTGTTGTAGGTGCTGGTGATCCGGCCAAAGGTCGGGCTTCCGAGCGTTGTGTTCGGAAGAGCGAACCAAGGATGATTGAACAGGTTTTGCGCCTGGGCGATAAAGGTGAAATTTACCCGATCCTTTACCGACACGGTTTTCAATAGTGTCGCGTTCCAGTTGCCGATTCCCGGAGCAGGTCCGCGTTCGGCAATGGCCTTGGGGGCATTGCCAAACACATACTCGGGAACAGTGGAAAAAGCTGCCGGGTTAATAAATCCATTCACACGAGAGTAGACGCTGCCAGAAGTCTTGACCTTCACGCTTGAGTTAACGTTGGGGCGCTGCACCGCCGAACCAATCGAGCTGTTCAGATTGTTCTGCGTGACGTTTAGAGGAAAGCCGCTTTCATAGAAGGTGATGGCGTTGAGCTGCCACCCACAGACGATCTGGTCATACCATCCGCCTTGGTTGAGAAAGCGAGATCCGCGGCCAAAGGGAAGAACATAGGAGCCCGTGAAAGTAAGACGCTGGGGCACGTTGATAAAGGATCTGCCCCATTCCGACCTCAGGTCATAAATGTTCTGCGGGCCTACGTTCGACGCTCCGGAGGGTGAACTGGTTTCGTAAGAACTGTCGTAGTTACGCGACCAGGTATAGGTGACCAGGAAGGCCTCGCCACCCGAGAAGCGTCGCTCCGCGCGCGCTGCAAAGGAGTTGTAGCTGGAAGCGCTGTCAGTCGTAATCACGTTGACGGAGGCAAACTGCGGAAACGGCAACAGCAGTTGCTGCTTAGCAACGGTCGGCTGCCCAATCAATCCGGGACCGCCCGCCTGGTAGAAGGGATTCGCAACAGTCTGGCTGAGTGCCTGCGAACCCTGGGAAAAGTAGCTCGGATTCAACTGGTCGAGGTTGGTTCTGCCGCCGCCGGCAGGCGAGGCGCTGCCGCCGCCTTGAGGAGAAGGAAGCAGATGCCGGCCGCGCGATCCTACGTAATCCGTTTCGAGCAGTATCTTGCCCGGCAACTGGCGCTGGATGCCAATGGAGAACTGATAAATTGCAGGCGACTTGATCTTGGAATCGTAGGCCGCAATGGGATTTCCAATGCCGGTCAAAAGCCCTGCTGCACTTCCGCTCGGCGGTAGCGGGCCGCTGGGAAACGGGTTGTTCAGTGTGAAGTCCGGTGCCGGGGTCTGATAGTTGTCGTTGCTTGAGATCAGAGCCGTCTGCGTTGTGAATCCGGTTTGCAGTGCCGCCGTTGCATCGTAACGAAGCGGAGAATAATAGATTCCTGCGCCGCCACGGATCGTCGTTTTATCTCCGAGAGCATAGGAGAAACCCAGGCGCGGAGCAAACTTCAGATGCGAAAGCTGGCCCACCTCATCTCTTCCGCCCGTTCCGGCAAATTCAAGCCCGCCCACGGTGCCAGGCTGATACTTCGCCAGCGGACTGGCAACCGTCTCATTAAAGCCGGTGACGAGATTGTTGTTTGAGTCTTTCAAACCGGTCTCGTACTCATAACGCAATCCGTAGTTGAGGGTCAACCGCGGCGTAATGCGGAACTCGTCCTGCACATAAACGCCCCAATAGTGGATGTACTGGTAAAACTTCTGCGAGGATTCGATGGAGCCGCTAACTGGAAGGCCAAGCAGAAGGTCGGCAAGCGCATTGCCGCCGTCTTGCACTGTCGGAGAGGACTGTGTGAACTGGCCGGTAAAGGTGAAGCTGCCCGGCGCGGTTGAGAAATCGGTGAATGCAAGATAGATGCCGCGGAAGTCAAAGCCCGCCTTTAAGCTGTGTCGTCCCGTCTCTTTGGCCACCTGTGTAAAGATGCTGCGCGAGTACCAGTTATCTACAGTTGCCGTCGAAGCGCTCAGCGGCGTGTAGTTCGTCACGTTGACTGGCGGGAAGAACTTGAACTGGTAGTTATAGGCTGGAAGCCCGAGGCTGGCCGGATCATATCCCGCACTATAAGGATAGATTGTGTTGGGGAAGCGGTTGAAGCCGAAGCGGACACTGATGATCGTCGTCGGATTGACCGTGAAGATGTTGTTGAGGTTCGTCGCATCCACGTGGCGGTTATAGGTGATTGAGCCAGAGGCAGGAACCGTTCCCAGCGCATCGCCGAAGGGGATCAAGCAGCCGTAATGCAGGTAGGAAACATTGGCAGCCCACCACTTAAAGAGTTGTTCGTCGAGCTTGCCCACAAATTCGTCGCCGCGGGTTAGCGTTCCTGGTGCTGTAGTCGTGTAGTTGATGCCGCCAGACGGAACGCCGGCGAGACTGGGAGTAGGATGCGGGTAACCAATATTAACGATGTTTTGGCCGACGTTGCTGATATATCTCGACGGAATCTTATTCGGCGTACCATCATCCCCGACAATCTGGTGGCGCGTGATGCTGCCGTCAGGATTCGTCGTCGCATTAAATGGGTCATAAATGATAGTGCTGTCCTGTGAGAAGTCCCCTGTACGCTCAAGCTCCGTCGGCACCGCGTAGGAAGGGGTCAGCGCACCACGCGAACGAAAGCCCTCCTCCGCGAAGAAGAAGAAGGTCCTGCCGCGGCCATCGTAGAGATGAGGCACAACAACTGGGCCGCCAATCGATCCGGCATAGCCATAGTACGGCGTGCTGGGAAGAGGAACTCCATTGCGATTATTGAAGAAATCGTTCGCTGTAAAGTCTGGCTGGCGTGTGATGCCGTAGAGCGAGCCGTGGAGGTCGTTGGTTCCTGATTTCAGCAGCGTGTTATATACGCCTCCTCCCGTTCTACCTACTTCGGCATCGTAGGTCGTCACCTGGACCTTCAACTCCTGCGTTGCCTCGGTGGCCGGAATCAGCACCGGGCGATTAACCGTGTCCGTGATCGGCACGCCGTCCACAAGATACTGATTGGTCGATTCCGGGCTTCCGGCCACAGAAACCGTTGAAATATCGCTCTGGTCGATGAAGCCCGAGCCGAGAATCACGGGCTGAACGTTCTGCGAGACGCCGATTGTCGTGTATGCGCTGCGCCCGTTGCCGCTCTCGGAGGGAAGATCATTTAATTGCTGCACATTGAGCGCTGTCGAAGTCGATCCATTCGTGCTGTCCAGCAGCGGTTCATCGGCGCTCACCTTGACAGTCTGCGAGGTATCGCCAACCTCCAACACAGCATCGACGGTCACAAGCTGTCCGGTTCCCACAGCAACTCTCGAGCGCGAGAACTTCTTGAAGCCGGGGCTTTCGATGTCGACCTCGTAGCTGGCCGGATCCACCTGATTGAAGATGTACTGTCCGGCGCCATCGGAGATCGCCACGCGAGAAACATGTTTTCCTTCATCGAGAAGCGTGATCTTGGCGCCGTTGACGACGGAATGACTGGAGTCGGTTACCAGACCGCGGACTTCCGCCTGGTAGGATTGCGCAAATGCAGGTAGTGCGGTTAACGGCAGCAAAATCGCCCACAAATAGCGTGGAATAGACACAAAAGCCTCCTCTTTCCGGATTGAATAGAGTTAGGCAAGACCAGGACATGCGCGAACGAGCAGGTCGTACATACGAAGATGTAGCCACTCAACGCCCGCTCCAGACACATGGAGCGAAGCCTTGCTAAAGATAGATGGGGATACTTGGGGGGCTCTTCAGATCGCTATCGACAACAACAATTGCCCGTCAGCTCAACGTGCAGCAGGGCGCCGCACTTCGCATGACTTACACCACAGCGGGAGACGGAGATCTCAGCAACAAAAGTCATTGTGCATCACTTATAACATAAAGGCCTACACTTCTCATATATATTTTGGCCGTGCGCTGTTGGGGAAAGACTAACATTCAAAACGGCTCAGAAATGAAATACAAAGGCAAATCAAAGACGCAACTCAAGAGCGGCGCAAAATCGTCCTGGACGTAGCGCATAAGAAGTGCAAGAGTGAGGTTCAGCGGCCGGAGCCGTCGAATCTCACTCTCGCACTTCAGTTTTCACGCTCCGGGCGGGCGAGATCTCGATCAGCGGAAAGCCGATCGTATCTCGTACCGTCTCATCTTCTCGAAGGCGCAATTTTCCCGAGCACGCCGGCTGAGAATGCGTCGCCTCCGTCGCCGCCAGCAGCCCCCGCCGGTCCCCAGACGGGCTCGAAACTCGAGCCAAAGGATGGCGAGTCGAAGTACGATTCATCCAACGGCTCTACCGGGCCATAGGCGTTAGTGGGCGTGGTGTTCAGGTATTCGACGTCCGAGGCAAAGAAAATACCGTCGCAGTATGTGTTGGCCGAATTGGTGCATATAGGAACAACACTCAGCCAGTAGGTGCCGGGCCCGAGCGTGACGCTCAGTCCTGTCACCTGGATCGTGTATTCGGTCAGACCGAAGCCGGAGCGGCCGGTTGCCTTGCTGGTGGCCGCGTTAGTGCCGGAATCGATTACGACTCCGGGGTTGCCGGCGAATACTTCTTCATTGATCGACCAGAAGGCCACAGCGTTGGGCAGGGTTCCCTGGTCGAGGACGCCATAGGTAGACAGATTGTTGGTGAAGAGTCCCGTCACGTCCCAGGTCTGGCCGGATGGCACTGTAAAGGGAATCCAGACTGCTGATCCATACGGGGTGCCGGGGACTTCCAGCGTATTCTCGTTGGCCAGTCCATTGGCAAGGAACGGCGGGTAAACAGGGCTATCGAGAAAATCGCCGCCATAAAACAGGCACGATGTCACTGGATTGCCGCATTTCCCGGTTGGGACAGCAGGTGCGCGAGAAGGTTCGGTGGTTTTGGCAGACTTAACGGCGGTGGTGGGAAACGGTCCGTAATCCTGGATCGTCGGTTTGGGTGTTCCCTTGTAGTCCTGCGCTGCCGCCATCTGGGTGAAAGGGACCAGGACTGCCGCGAGCGCGATTAAACCAAATCCTCTTCCTGACATTTTGTCTCCTTGTAACCCCAAAGGGGTGTCCACGATCCTTCGATCGGGAAATCGAAATGCGTTCAATCCAACGGCTGCGAGTGACATGGCCGATTCGTCATGTCCCTCGTTCCGTGCCAGACGTGCAAAAGGCGGTTCTGTCTTCGCTTCTCGTAGAATGGGCAGTCCTCCTTTGTTGAGATCGCTCATGCGTTATGTTCGTCAGCGCCGGTAACCTGGAGCATTTTCGGAATACATGTAGCCATCTGAAGGGGCGTGCAAGGTGGCTTTTTCCGCAAGAAAAAGCCACCTGAGTACGTGCTTTCGGTCCACACCAATTCCGAAAATGCTATAGCGCCGCCAATTCCGGTTCGCTCCATCTCACTTGAGTACGTCGAGCGTGACCTGAATCGTTCGCGGTATTCCGTCGGCTGTGGCGTTGATTGTGATGGTGTGATTTCCGAGCACGACCTGCCTGCCCACGCTGATTTTCAGAGTTGACTTGCCCGAGCCCGGCTTCGCTATGGTCTTAGGGCTGAAACTCGCGGTTACGCCGATTGGATAGCCAGTGGCCTCCAGCGAAATGGCCGAGTCAAAGCCGCCGGTAATGACGGAGGTGATCGTGGTTGTTCCGGAGCCGCCTCTGGCGACGCTGATCGTTGTGGGCGATGCGCTGATGGTGTAGCTGGTAGGCGGTTTGCTCACCGTCACAGCGAAAGTAATGCTCTCCGTGATGCTGCCGGAGGTTCCCGTGACGATGATGTGATACGTGCCTGCGGCAGCCGAGGCGCTGGCGGCGAAAGTGACGGTTGAAGTTCCAGATCCGGTTATCGAGGTTGGACTGAAGGTTACGGTTACGCCCGCGGGCTGGCCCGTCGCAGACAGCGAAATGGCCGAGTCAAAGCCGTTGAACACGGTGCTCGTAATCGTCGAGGTTGCCGTGCTGCCCTGCACCAGGGTGATCGTGGTGGGCGAGGCTGAGAGGCCGAAACCGGGAGCGCTGATTGCGCCGAGGAGCGCGCTGATCAGATTGCTTCCGTTCGGACTGCCCCAGCCGGTTACCAGATCGTAGCCGGTTGTGGCCGCGAAGCCGTTGTTGCCGCTGGTGGTGTCGTGGAAATCGGTGTCATAGTCCGAGCCCGATCCAAGATCATAAAGGGCTGGATTGATGAAGCCGAGCGGTGACTGGCCGTTGGCCGCTGCCTGTTGATTGGCAAGGGCGAGATAGCCGGCCCACATAGGCGCAGCAAAGCTGGTCCCTCCCCAATAGTTCTCCGTGCACGCGCTTTGATCGGCGCAGACATAAAAAGTGTAATCCGCATTAGCCGCAACGTCTGGGCCGTTGCGATAGCTGGTGGAGCAAGAGGAGCAGCCGCTGGCTGCCCCCGTCTGCCAGAAGGGGATCGCGAATTTGTCCGGAGAAATTCCGCCGCCACTGTCCGCCCAGCCAGTCTCGGAACTCCAGGAGCCGGCGGGGCCGTTGGTTTCCAGGTCCGTTCCACCGACCGATGTCACATTGACGTCATCGGCGGGATAAATCTCCGCACCGGAACTCCACGCGGCCCCGTCTCCAGCCGCCTGAAACAGGTTCTGCCCCTGAGCTGCGAACTCCTCAAAGTACGGATCGTCCGTGCTCGGGTCGGCCGGATACCAGGTCCACGAAGAACTGAGTTGCGCGTTCAGCGGACTGGCCGTGGCCATGGCGTTGAAAATGGCCGCGTCGCTCGATCCGACATACATCACAAGGCTCGATAGACCTGGAGCCATGCCAAGCGCCTGCGTCATGTCGAGGGTCTGTTCCGTGTCGTCGCAGTCCGGGTAGACGCAACTGGTGCTGGTCCCGTCCGTGGAGAGCAGGGTTATGGGCACACTGAGGGTCTGACCGACGTTCGTATAGTAGGTCTGCAAGTCCGCCAGATCGGTGCCGGCATACTCCAGCAGCCCCACTGACTGGCCGGAGCCCGTCAGAGCAGTGTCTGCGTAATAGGCCGCCCTCATGTCGCTGCCGCAGAAGGACTGCTCAGGACAGGAGCCCGTCGTGGCCTCGGACTTCACAATCTGCGCAGCTTTGCGCTTTACGGCAGGCTGCGGGATCGAATAGTTGTCCAGGCCCGCGATGTGCCAAAGCTGGCTTGGCAGGTCCACCGTGGGTTCGCGATTCGGAGCATAAAAGGTGCGGTTTTCCGTGGGGTGCTGGTAGAGGCCCATCTTGATGTGGAGTGCGTTCTCGATGGTGGGTACTGAGCCTGTTATATCCACGTTCATGCGATTGCGGGACGTGGCGGCAATCTTGAACCCGTTGGCTTTCGCCCACTGCGTGACATTGTCGTAGTCCTGCTGGGTGGGGCCAAACCTCTCAGTGAACTCTTCCACCGTGAGGAATTTGCGGTAAGACGGGCTGGAAGGGTCGTAGAGATCTTTCAGGAATTCCTGCAGGCCCGCCTCATCGCGGAGAGGCAGTACAACCGTCAGCCGCATGGGCTGGGCTGCGGAGAGGCGGCTGACGAACCGCGCCTGTCCGTTAACAGTTTCTGTGCGCACATGACGGGTCAATACGGGCCGTGCCTGTGCGTGGGAAACACCGTTCGCGACCGATGCGACCGCGAAGAATGCAAACAGAGCTGTGCCTAATCTGCGAAACACAATCCCCCCTAATCTCAGGTATCGGAACCTGGCTTCTGGTGATGGATCGGCTGTGGTAATGCAGATTAGGGAGCAGTGCTTACGAAATCGGGTGTTTGATCTTTCGGGGAAATTTGGTGCGGGAAGCGCGAGATCAATCTAGGTGAGATGGGGCCTATCAGGCGAATCGAGGTGAGGTCGGCTACGTGTCTTCAGCTCCAGTCTGGAGCATTTCAACACCTCGATACTTTCTTTGATATGAAATTCTGCCATCATTCTTCTTCCAGCGCAACAGGCGTGTAACAATTTTTTTCAAGGACTCAATCCAGGACGGGGTGCGCCATGCCTTGTTTTGAGACCTGGAACAGTACGAACCTTGTCCCTCTCGTGCAGTTAAGACTCCAATCCTACTTCATGCAAAATCGCCAATGCGGTGAGCCGGGATAAGCCGGCATGAAGCAGAGAATGAAAGAGTTCTACGAGAAAGGAGTAGTGAACCGCTCGGCCCAGAGTTTTGCGTTGCACACCGCGAGGTGTACGGCGAAGCGTAAACAGGGGTATAGGTGGGCTGGGTATTGAACTCCGAAAAGATGCAATCAGGACGCTGGCGCTTTTGCATTGGCGGAAGGCAATATAGACGGGAGCGATATCGCAAGTTACTGCTCGGTGTGCTTGATACCGACATTCAGGGCTTCTTCGATAATCTCGACAGACAAAGAGTGGATGATCATGTTCGTTGAGCATCGCGTCGCTGACCGATGCATCCTGCGACTAATCCAGAAGTGGCTCAAGGCCGGGGTAATGGCGGAGGCTGCGCTAAACTAACAAACAATCTGGTACAAATGATCCGGCAGACCACTCATTTGTCAGAATTATCCGTAATATTAGTCAATTCAAGTACTTTTCGTTCGTTCTCCCAAAACACTTCCGTGCCCCATCCTTGCGCCTTTTTTCTGGCGCAAGGGTGGGAAAGCAGAGACCTCAAATTTTTTCGAGATTCGCAAACTTTTCCATCAGCTTTTTCATGCCGTGGCGCGCAAACATGACGGTGAGCTTGGCGTCTTCTCCTTCGCCCTCGCGCATCAGCACCGTGCCCTCGCCGTACTTCGAGTGGCGCACGCGCTGGCCTTTCCTGAGCCCCGCCGCGCCGGTTGGCTCGTGAATCTCCATCGCGGGCCGCGCAAAGGAGCCGGGCCTGCCGGAACCGGACTGGCCTCCACCCGATTTGCCGCCGAAAAACCGCGCAATGTTGTCGAGCGAGTTCTCATTCGAGCGCGGCGCTCCGGCTCCAGCCTTTGGACTGGAACTGGCGCCGCCGCTCTTCGCTCCCGCACCGTAGCTGTATGAGAGCCGCGACGCAGCCTGATTTGTTTCCTGGCTCTCGTCCTCGTAGTTGTAATGCCGGTCGGCGGTGTCGTCGCTGCCGGAGCGGCGCCCAAATCGTGATCCAGCGAAACCGGAAGCCGACGAGCCCCCAGCCCAGGCCGGCGAGCGCGGACTCAGGTTTTCCATCAGCGCCGGCGGAATCTCTTCAAGGAAGCGCGAGGGAATTGTCTGCTCCGGTGCGTCGTTGCCATACCGTCTCCGATAATGCGCGCGGGTCAGGATAAGCGTGTTCATGGCTCGCGTCATGCCGACGTAGCAGAGCCGGCGCTCCTCTTCGAGTTCTTCCGGACTGTTCAGCGCGCGCGAGTGCGGAAAGAGCCCCTCTTCCATGCCGGCCAGAAAGACCAGCGGAAACTCCAGCCCCTTGGCCGCGTGCAGCGTCATCAGCGTGACGCGCGCTTCGGGGTCGAACTGGTCTGCGTCCGACGCCAGCGCCGCATGGTCGAGAAAGTCGGCCAGTGTCTCGCCGCGAACCTCGGCGTCGTGCGCGGCGTTGGCAAGCTCCTTCAGGTTTTCAATGCGGCTGAAGGACTCCGGCGAGCCTTCGGCTTCGAGCGCCTTGATATAACCGGAGCGGTCGATGAGAAAGCGGATCAACTCGGGCAGAGTCGCCGCGTCACCCGGTGCGCGAAATGCGGCGCGTTCTTCTGTATTCGGGCCAGTATTTGCATTCGCGCTGGCGTTCGCAGGCAAACTAGCGTCGCCCGCCGCTTCCGCCTTTTTCGACATTTTCAGGGACGGCTTCTTTGCCTCGCTCTTATGTTCCGCAAAGGGCGAGAAGCTGGCGAAGTCGAGCAGAGGTATCTGCGCAGAATCCGCGTCGTCGTTCTCACCAAAGCCGAACTCCGTGGCGGAATCAGCCGCAGCCTCGCCCCCCGCCTCGCCAAAGCCAAAATCCGTATCGCCCCCGTCCGCGATCTCGCCCGTCTCCGCAGCCCCAACATCCGCACCGAGCTTGCCCGCGAAATCCGGGTCCATCATCGCCTGCGCGTCCACCATAAGTTGGCGGAAGGACTCCAGCGCCATCAGCGCCCGCGCAGGCACGAGCCTGTCGCGGATGGCCGCTCCCATCGCATCCCACGTCGAGGCTCCCGTCTCAAGCGCCAGCCGTTCAAGCGTTGCCAGGGTCGCCGCGCCAATGCCGCGAGCCGGTTTGTTAATCACGCGTTGCAATGCAATCGAGTCATGCGGATTGCGGACCAGCTTTAAATAGCCCATCAGGTCTACGATCTCCAGCCGCTCGTAAAAGCTGAAGCCGCCCACCATCGTATAGCGAACGTTGTACCGGCGCAGCGCCTCTTCCACCAGCCGCGACTGTGAGTTGGTGCGATACAAGACCGCGCAGCGGCCCTCTTCCCCCTCGGAACTCGTCTCGCGCAGAAACTTCTGAATCCGGTCGGCGATAAACAGCGCCTCATTTTCGCCGTCGGGAGCCTCGTAGTAGCCGATCAGCGAGCCACCCTGCCGGTCCGTCCACAGCTTCTTGCCCTTGCGGCGCAAGTTGTTCGATACCACCGCGCCCGCGGCTTCCAGAATATTCTGCGTCGAGCGGTAATTCTGCTCCAGCCGCACAATCTTCGCGTTCGGAAAATCCTTCTCGAACTCCAGAATGTTGCGAATATCCGCGCCGCGCCACGAGTAAATACTCTGGTCCTCGTCGCCCACTGCGCAAACGTTCTTCGCCTCGCCGGCCAGCAGCTTCATCAGCTCATACTGCGGGCGGTTCGTGTCCTGGTACTCGTCCACCAGCAGATAGTGGTACTTGCGCTGGTAGCGCCCGCGCACTTCGGCCGAAACCTTCAGCAGCCGCGCCGCTTCGAGCAGCAGATCGTCGAAGTCCAGCGCGTTGTTCTTCGTCAGCTCGTCCTTGTATTGGCGAAAAATGTGCGCGATGCGCTCGGAGTTCGCGTCCTTCGATTCGAGGTAATACTCCTGCGGATCGACCATATGATTCTTCGCCCACGAGATGCGGCCTAGCACGGTGCGCGGCGTGAGCTGCTTGATGTCGAGCCCCATGCGCTTCATCACCTGCTTCACGATATTCTGCTGATCGTTTTCGTCATAGATGGCGAAGGTGCGCGTGAGGCCCTGGTTGTTCACGCGCAGAGCCTCAATGTCGCGCCGCAAAATCCGAACGCAGAGCGAGTGAAAGGTCGAAATCAGCGGCTTGGCGAGCGTGGTGTGGCCCATTAGCCGCTCCACGCGCTCGCCCATCTCGGCGGCGGCCTTGTTGGTAAACGTAACGGCGAGAATCGAGTCCGGCGCGACGCCCTTCTCCTGAACAAGCCATGCAATGCGGTTGGTGATGACGCGGGTCTTTCCCGAGCCAGCGCCGGCCAGGATCAGCAGCGGCCCTTCCGCGGTTTCCACAGCTTCGCGCTGCTGGGGGTTCAATTTGGCGACGAGCGAAGACAAAGAGGCGAGTCCGATGGGAAGAGTCCTATACCAGTTTAATTGGTTCCGCGATTCGGTGCAGTGTGCGTATCGGGAGCGGCGAACCAGCGCCGGGATTGAAAATGGCGGCATGAACGTTTTCTAGAGCAGGAAAAGTCTAAGAAGCAGAAATCCGTGGGGTGTGCGTCACGCATGACGAGTGCATCCGCGCAGACCTCACTTCGTGAGGCCTGCCCTCGCCCTGCCGATATACTGAAGTTTCGATTCAAGCAGGCGCGGGAGCGGCTGAAACGCACCGCGCGGGAAGAGAGCAAAGGGTTGGCGCAGGCGGAGATTGGCATTATCGGCGGCAGTGGGCTGTATTCCATGCCCGGATTCACAAACATTCATGAAGAGCGCGTCGAGACGCCATTCGGCTCACCCTCCGACGCTTTCATTCTCGGCGAACTTGAAGGCCGCAAGGTTGCCTTTCTCGCCCGCCACGGGCGCGGCCATCGCATTCTGCCTTCGGAGCTGAACTTCCGCGCCAACATTCACGCCTTCAAGCAACTCGGTGTCGAGCGCATCCTCTCCGTCTCCGCCGTCGGGTCGCTCAAGGAAGAGCACAAGCCCACAGATTTCGTCGTTCCCGACCAGTTCATCGACCGTACCTTCCATCGCGTCTCCACATTTTTCGGCGATGGCATCGTCGGCCACGTCGCCTTCGGTGATCCCGTCTGCGCAACCGTTGCAAAAACCGCAGCCGATGCCTGCACGGCTGCCGGCGTTGTTGGCAAGCTCGGCGGAACCTACGTCTGCATGGAAGGCCCGCAGTTCTCTACCAAGGCGGAGTCGAATCTCTACCGCAGTTGGGGAGCGGACGTGATCGGCATGACAAATCTGCAGGAGGCCAAGCTCGCCCGCGAGGCTGAGATCTGCTATGCCACGGTCGCCATGGTAACGGACTACGACGCGTGGCGCGAGGGCCACGACTCCGTCACGATTGAAGAGATCGTCGCTGTGCTCCACCAGAATGCGGAGAATGCCGCCAGGGTTGTGAAGGCCGCCGTGGCCGCCATGCCGAAGGAGCGCGCTTGTCCCTGCGCCTCCGCGGCAAAGTATGCCGTGCTGACCCAGCCCGATGCAATCCCCGCCGCGGCAAAGGAAAAACTCAAGCTGCTTTTCGGCAAGTACCTGGGTTAAACAGGCCCAGCTAAACAGGCCCGGCCAAGCAATCCGGACTGAACGCAAAGCCTCAATACACGAAGTACATCTACACACATAAAGGAGATCCCCCCATTGTCTATTACCGTTGTTGGCAGTGTTGCTTTTGACACGATTGAAACTCCTTCCGGCCGTCGCGAGCGGTGCCTGGGAGGTGCGGCTACGCACTTTTCCCTCGCCGCCAGTTTCTTTACCGATGTTCGCGTCATCGCTGTTGTTGGCGAAGACTTCGGCCCCAAAGAGGAAGCCGTCTTTAAGGCGCACAACATTGACACGACAGGCATCGAGCGCGCCGCCGGCAAGAGCTTCTTCTGGGAAGGCTCCTACCTCGACAATCTCAACGAGGCCAAGACGCACGCCACCGAACTGAATGTCTTTGGCGCCTTTCAGCCCAAGATTCCTGACTCCTACCGCGATTCCGAATATCTCTTCCTCGCCAACATCGATCCCGTGCTCCAGAAGCGCGTCCGCGAGGCGATGCCTGGCGTCAAGCTCGTGGCCGGCGACACCATGAATTACTGGATCAAGGATCACAAGCCCGCGCTGCTCGAAGTTCTCAAGGGCCTCGATATCCTCGTCATCAACGACACTGAAACCCGGATGCTTGCCGGCAACAACAGCCTCGTCCGGGCCGCGCAGGAGGTTCTCACCTACGGGCCGCGGATGCTCGTCGTGAAGCATGGCGAGTACGGCGCCACGGCCTTTTTCGGCAAGCTCAAGGATGGCTTGGATGCGAAAACCTTCCGTGCGCCTGCGCTGCCGCTCGAAGAGGTTGTCGATCCCACCGGCGCGGGCGACAGCTTTGCCGGCGGATTCTTCGGCTATCTTGCCTCGCAGCCGGAGCTGACAGCCGGCGTGCTACGCCGCGCCATTTTTTACGGCTCGGTGATGGGCTCCTTCGCCGTCGAAAAGTTTGGCACTGAGCGCATTGCCAGCCTGACCCGCGAAGAGATCGACGAGCGCTTCCAGTGCTTCGTAGAATTAACCCATCTTGACTGAAGCAAGCCCAAACCGCGCAGAAGGCGCAATTGGCAGTGTCGAGTTGCTTGAAGCACTCGCCTTCTGCGCGGTTTTGTCGCTTATCGCAATCGTATGGAGCTGGCACAACGGAGCGATGCTGAACTACGGCGATGCCGTCGCCCATCTTCACATCGCTCGCCGCGTCTTAGATTCGCACCGCCCCGGCCCAACGCAGCTCGGCTCCGTCTGGCTTCCGCTGCCGCACATTGTTCTTATCCCCTTCGTCGCGGTTTACGCGTGGTGGGCCAACGGTGC
>JAATFM010000098.1 GCA_015655195.1 Terriglobales bacterium | reverse complement strand
TCGGAGGCCGCCGAGAAGCTCGAAGCTGACGACTTCTCGCTCGACTCGCACCGGCGCATCTTCCTCCGCATGTCCGAGCTGATCGACGAGCAGCACACTGTTGACATCGTTACGCTCTCGCACCAGCTTGCGAAATATAAGGAGGTCGAGGCGGTCGGTGGCGTCGCCTACCTCGCGTCCTTGACCGAGGGACTGCCCCGGCGTCCTGTCATCGAAGAATACGTCCGCATCGTGAAGGACAAGAGCCTTCTGCGACGGCTTATGCTGATCTGCTCGGAGGCGATTGCGCGCGCCGCCGATCAGGGCGAAACAGCGCTTGAAGTCCTCGGCGCTGCCGAGGCCCGGCTGCTCGAAGTAAGCGAAAGGGGCGTGGGCGATGGCTTTCAGAGCCTCGACCAGATCGTCGCCAGTTCCTTCGGCTCCATTGACAATCTGTACAAGCAGAGCCGCGAGATCACCGGCCTGGCAACGGACTTCTACGAGTTGGACCGCATGACGAGCGGCTTGCAGAAGGGCGAACTCGTCATCATCGCGGCGCGCCCCTCGATGGGCAAAACCGCATTTGCCATCAACATGGCGCAGAACGCGGCGGTCAACCACGCCGCGGTCGTGGCCGTCTTCAGCCTCGAAATGAGCAAGGAGTCTCTGCTTCGCCGTATGTTGGCCTCGCAGGCGTGGGTCGATCAGCGCAAGCTGCAAACCGGCTTCATTGCCCGCGAAGATCAGCAGAAGCTTGAGCGTGCGCTGAACGAGCTTGTCGAGTCGCGCATGTTCATCGACGATACGGCGGGTATCTCGCTGGCCGAGATGCGCGCCAAGTCCCGCCGCCTGAAGCAGACCAAGGGTGGACTCGACCTCATCGTCGTCGATTACCTGCAACTGATGTCGGCCACGCTGCCCTCGGCTGGCGGCAAGCGTTACGAAAACCGCGTGCAGGAGGTCGCCGCCATTTCGCGCGGCCTGAAGGCGCTGGCCAAGGAGCTTGAAGTGCCTGTTGTGGCGCTCTCGCAGCTCTCCCGCGCCAGCGAAAAACGCGGCGACGACAAGCGCCCGCTGCTGAGCGATCTGCGCGAATCGGGATCGATCGAGCAAGACGCCGACGTGGTCGCCTTCATCCACCGAGAGGCCTACTATAACCGCGACGAAGAGCAGTCCGCAGCCGACAAGGCGAAGTCGGAGATCATCATCGCCAAGCAGCGCAACGGTCCGACCGGCACGGTCTACCTGAACTTCCTGTCGAGCTTCACGCGCTTCGACAATCCCGACACAGCGCACGAAGGATGATGAAGTGAGACGCATAAAGTGGCGGATTCCGCCACTTTATGCGTCTCACTTTTCAGGTTTGCCTACGAATGCTCGCCTGAAAAATTCACATTGCGTTGTCCAATAAAATCAATAATTTACAAGGGTCCCAACATACTTGACTCACCAAGTCATTTGCGCAGGCGTAGCGACTCTCGATCTGCGAGTTTTCGATGAATTCGCTCGTTCCTGTGATGTATGTGGACCTGTTTGGTCGAGCTAAACGCATTTTGGATGTCGGCTTCCTTCGATTGGTGAGTCAAGTATGTTGGTGCCACTGGAAGTGATTGAATGTTCAAAGGATAGCCACTGAATGCGAAGGTATCTAGTATTATCTCCTTCGCTCGCTATGCGTTCATAGAAACCCTTCCGTTGCTCTTATCCCCCGAGCGCTTACCCGGTTCGTGTCTTTACCAGACCGTCATCGCACCTTGATCTTGTCCGCGATGTCCCTGGCGGACTTGGCCGATACGTCGGCCTGTTCGGCATAGCGGGACCAATTTGTCACGGCCTTCTGAACTCGTGCGAGAATGTTCGGCGCGTTTTTCAGCCCGTGTTTTTTGCCTAATGCCTGAAGTTCTGTCGTACCGGGATTTTTCCCCTCGCCCATGACGAGCATGCTTTGCTCGCCACCGGGGCCGTAGGAGAAGACCAAATCGTAGGCGGGCGCAAAAATCCACTCATTGCTCGCGTTCAGCAAGAAGGAAAAGTTCTTGGCATGATCGTCGCGATTATGAGCGAGCACGTTGAAACAAGCCAGAGCATAGGCTTTTTCAGCCTCCTGGATATTTTTGGTCAGCCCCAGCGTCGCGCGTAGGAGCGTGTCGTAATCAAGGCTCGGATTGCGGTGGTCGGCGTGGATCAGACCGCCGAGGCTGTGCATGTGGATACGGGCATCGCCGTCCCTGTCGAAGCGCCTGGTGCCGAAGTATTTGTTCTTCTTCGTGCGGAACAGATGGGTTTCCGGCATATCGATCCCGGCGTCTCTCGCCATCAGGCTATAAGCGTATTCGATTGCGCCCACGTCTCGCACGTCCTGTGAAGATGGAAACTTAATCATCCAATGTGTAAAGCCGGACTGCAATTTCTGCTGGCCGTGGATAATTCTTTTCTTGTCGGCGCTTACCTGAGCTACGATTTTGGGCCGAGCGCCCGCGGATGAGCCGTTGAGGCGCAGCAACTCCTCAAAAACTTCCTCGTTCTCTCCAGCCAGCACAATGGCCGATTCATCCGCCAGTTTGTCGAGCGCCAGAGGCGCATCATGGGTGGTCTGATCGCCGCGCTCGGGCTCGTAGCTGAGGGCACCCATGCCGTGACGACCGACATAGGCCAGACGGTCAAGCGGATTGAGTTGGCGGCGATTGATGCCATGTTTTTCAACCGTGCGGTCGAGCAAGAGGCGGCCCCATCCGTCCGGCAGGCTGTCATTGAAAACGCCGGACAGTCCGTCAAAAATCCCGGTATCGGAAATCAACACGCCGGAGCGAAGGGGCAGTTTGATCGGCGAAATCTCGATGCCGGACGCGATAAAGGCGGCATCATATTCAAACAGAATCTGCCTGTCCTTGAGTGCAAGACGGCCAACCTTGCGGCGTTGGTTCCGCGCGTCAAGATAGATGGTCAGCAGTTCCGTGGGTTCATAAGTCATGGGATACGGCCTTTTTGCTTGTTGCTCTGCGGCGCGGTGTCGGCGTGGCGAGAATGGCGTCGAGCGATTGGGCTGCTGTGGTTCGCTGGCTTTCCGCCGCCAGTTTGTCGAAATCGCCGAGACAATCCAGCACCAGAGCTATGCTGAGAAGCGAATCCAGCGCTATCAGCCCTTCGCGCTCAAACCGTTTCAACGAACTCCAGGTGACGCCCGACCGCGCCGCCAGTTCTCTCTGCGTCAGGTTCATGGCAAGACGCCGGGCCTTGAACCGGCCCGCGATTTCTTGCCGCGCCTCCTGCGGAGTTTTGAGAATAATAGTCAATTAGTTGACCTTTAATAGAATTATTTCAATACTATGGATAGTATATTGTCTATATTTGAATAATGCAAGCCAGACGCACTTTCGTCCCGTGAAGGAAGAGTATACAAATCCGCGAATCCCCAATCCCGTTGCGGAATGCCTGGACCAACGAGCAGGAAATGCCCGTCATGCTCAAAATTATGTAAGAAGTATCAGCACTATAAAAAGGCCACCTAACGTACCGAACTCGCCGGAACGCAAATTAGGTAGAGGATGCTGGCGGAGCATGCGAGAGCGACGAGTGCCTGAAAGCAGATTTTGGATTTCTCGTAGCGCGTGGCGAAGCGGCGGAAGTGTTTGAGTTTTAGGAGCTATTAGCGACCGGATCCTGCTGCGCGGTGTGCCATCGATATGTCAAGCTCATGCTGATAGTTATGGAGTTCGCGGAGTGGCGGAAAGTCCGCATCGGCCGTTTTCCAGTCCTTGGTGGCTTGCTGGTAGGCGCGCTCCGCGCTGGTATAGTCGCCTGCAAGCTGGCTGGCCCGGCCCAGTTGCAACTCAGACAACGGAACATAGAGGGATACTGGAGCAATCGCGCGATGATTGAGTACCTGCCGGAACTCCTCGGCGGCCTTCTCCGGTTGTTGATTATCCAGATAGGCCAATCCGCGCAGGTAAGTGGGAATAAATGGCAGAAAATATGTGTCATCGTAGGGGCGAGCGACTTCGAGCGCCTGAATTGCCTCGGCCGGCCGATGCTGCCGCAGGCAGATCGCGGCTTTAGTCGAGGCGAGAAGAGCGGAATTCAACAGTGTATCGAGAGGCGCTTCTGCCCTGGCTTTCTCGGCGTCCGTCTCCGCGTCGGCAATATCTCCAGCTTCGGCGAGGATCATGGCGGCTTCGGCCAGCATGATGCGGCTGTTGGGAGCGCTCTTCAGCGCGCTTGCCGCATCGTCTTTCGCTTGCCGCTCAAATCCGAGCCTTGCCTCGAATTCCGCCTTGGCCATGTATGTGCCCGCGGCGGAGCCGTCCAGCCCGTATTTCCGGGCCGACTCCGCCGCGGCTTGAAAATTCTTCTGCGCCTCATCAGCCCTCCCGCGATACAACTCCACCGCGGCCATATCGTTGAACAGCGTCTTTTCTATCGGATCCTGGTGGGCCCACTGCAACTGGCGCTGCATCATCGCTTCGTCGTTCTGCGCGAAGCCGCCCTGGAAGCAGGCATCCCGTATGACGATGCTGTCCTTTTTCCCGTCCGCAAGATTGTCGCAGGCGGCGTTCAAATCCTTATAGTCGCCAACCATCATGTATGCCTGCACCAGAGTGCTGTATGGTTGGCTCGCTACGGGGTCCAACTGAACGGCAGCCTTTGCGAGCGTCAGGGCATCATCGGGATGGCCTTCCAGCATGGCCTGCACCGCAAGATTGTTTACCGGGGTCGTATCGTGTGGGTACATGGCGCGCCACAACTGGTATGTTTCCGCGGCTCGCTCGCTTTCTCCGGTAGCGTTCGCAAAGTAATGGGCGGTGATATACAGCCGCTCCTGGTCCGTGGCGCGGTCGCGCAGGTCAAATGCTTTTTTGGAATTCTGGTTGCTGAGCTCGAATTCGCCGTGGTTGTAATACACGGTGCCAAGACGCGCATAGGCCAGCGCGAACTGCGGGTCCAGATCGGTGGCGAGCTTGTAATCGACAATCGATTCGATTTCGTGGCCGGTGATTCTCTTTTCCTCGCCCATTGTGTAGGCGCGCAGCGCCGAAAGGGAGTTGCTGGTTGCACGCATGAGCGGGGAGTTGAATTTTTTGAGGGACTCGTCGGATTCTCCGAGTTCCCGGCGCATCTGGAGCACGACAGAATCCAGCGCGGGCAGTATGGCCGCTTTTGCGTCGGCATAGCTCTTTTCCGTGTCCAGCAGATGGCCGTCGGAGCACCGCCATGCCATCAACTGCACTTTATAGCCGCTTCCGCCGGTGAGAATGCGGCCGCTGAGAAGCGCCTGCCCATGCAAGGCGACGCAGGCGCGCAACTGATCTTTAATCGAGGCCGTATCGGGATCCTGGATCAGCGCGCGAAACCGGCGCGCTGGGAGAATGCTCAGGTAGGGTGATTCCTCCAGCTTCAATGCAATCGAGGAGCCGACGATCTTATCCAGGTCCGCGTCTCCCGTGCTGTTTACGAATCCCCCGACAGCAATTTTGTCCTGCTCATGGATGAGCGGGCGATGCGGCAGATAGAAGTAGAGCCCGAATGCCGCGGCGACGGCGGCTGCAATCAGGCCCGGCGCCCACAGCACGGTTCTGCGGACATTCCAGATGCGAACCAATCGAGGGGCCAGGATGGCAGGCACAACGGAGTCGGAAACAAGGACAACACTTGCAGGGGAGTCAAAATCCGGGGGAGATTCCGGAATCGCAAGCGGAGCCGGGGCTGGCGTTATGTGTGGAACCGGTTCTGGAATCGGATTTGGAATGGGGTCCGGAATTGCCTGCGAAGCCGGCTCCGGAAACGGCTCCACATTACCGACGAACCGGTAGCCTACGCCGGAAACCGTCTTGATGAGCCGGGGTCTCGATGCGTCGTCTCCCAGCACTTCGCGGAGCTTGGCGGCCACCACATACAGGCTTTTGTCCACATCGATGAAGGAGCGCTGTCCCCAAAGCCTGATCCCAAGCTCTTCCTTGGTAACCACCACGCCGGGGCGCTGAATCAGAACCAGCAGCATCTGAAAAGGAAGATCCTGAATTTTCTGGCGATGCCCTTTACGCAGAAGTATGCCTTCTCGCAGCCTGACTTCAAAAGAGCTAAATCTATACCCCTCGTCCACTGCGCCCATCCGCGATGTCCGTCGCCTAATGCAGATTCTGAGCTAGATTTTATAAACAATTCATAGGCGCTGGCAACGGCGAGTGCCAGGGTACGCTCGAAGCGTTCGAGAGCCTCCGATGATCGATCCTTGTATGTGGATGATATTAAATATCTTATCTGTTAAGATTCGTTAAGATTTCTTTGGGATAGTTTTGTTGACTCCTTCTAATGTCCCAAGCAGAATCGCCTACAAATCCTCGCATCACCCTTCGTGAGAGGCCACCTATGACATTTGACTGGTTCCATCGGTTTTCTCCGACCGCTGCCCTGACTGTAGCGTTCGGGCTTGTTTCCGTCTGCGGATATTCGGCTGCCGTGGCTCAAACCCCGGCGGCAAAACCGCCGGTCGTCGTTGGCACGAACCCTGGGTTCAGCCAACAGATCGAGCATCCCATTTCACCGCGGCTGACTCCGCCGTCACACAGCGCGCGTAAACCCCAGACGCCGTTTGAGCGGATTGTGGAACCCCATCTTCAGCAGTGGATGAAGCAGACCCCGATTACCCGCTCTGCCGGGTTGCGCGCCCGCGCCCAAAGCGTGGGTGGAACCAGTGTGAACTTCCCCGCGTTCGTTACCGCTCCGAACCTTCTGATCAACAACGGCGACCAGAATCCTGCCTGGAGCTCCGTCACCGCGGATTTCAATAATGACGGAAAGCCGGATGTGGCGACCATTCAGCAGGACGGGACCGTGAATGTCATCCTGAATCCGGGCTCATTTGCCAAAATTGCATCCGTTACGCCGATAGCGCCCAATACCAGCGATAACGCCAATGGGCCGGATATTGCCTGGGCAACGGCTGCCGACCTCAATGGAGACGGATACCCCGACCTGATAGCGCAGGATGTGGCGAACAATCAGATCGTGGTGTGGCTCGGCAAGGGCGATGGCACCTTGGCGAGCGCCGTTCCCTATAACGTGGCTCCCAAATCCGGAGCGACATGGCTGGGCGGTGGCGGCATCGTGGTGGGCGATTTCAACGGGGACGGGTTTCCCGACGTGGCCACGTTAGAAGCGCTGGAAACCTTCAGCGCGCCATATCCCTCGACCATCACTGAGCAGACGTTCATCAACGACGGGACCGGAAAGCTGCTTGCCGGGGCGGAAACAGACACGATATTCAACGATTACTATGCCATCGGGCTCGATATGCTCGACGTTGTCAGCAACGATGGGCACACCATCTCCGGCATTGTCGCCGCAGTGCTCGACGGCGCCTTCAATGGCAGCGAGTCCTCGGTCGGCATCAGCATTATCACCATGGCCAGCAATGGCGACGGCTCCTTTGCCTCGCCGACGGAGCCAGCCGGCCCGCTCGTGCCGAATTACAACCTCACGATGGACAGCTCCTTCTGGGCCACAAACCTGACGGCGAATTTCAACAGCGCATCCGGCAATTCCAAAAACAGAGCCGCTAAGATTCGCTCGGCTTCGACGCTGGGCACGGGGATTCCCACCACCGACATTGTTTTTGCCACCGGTGACGGCGCGGTCTATGACGCCCCCTATTCGGGCGGCAATCCGACCAGCGTAAACACACTGGCGGGTGTGAACAACGAGCTGCAGTTTCTCGGCCAGGCGCCGGGTGGAAGCGCTCCGTCGTCCAGCGGTCCTCCATCTCTGACGCAATATCCATTCCAGGGACAGACTGTTCTGAATGTCGCGGACGCGGACGGAGACGGCTACCAGGATGTTCTGCTGTATGTGAACGGCTCGCTCTACATTCTGCCGAATGGCGGCGGCGGGGCGTTTTCATCGCTGCCCATCCAGCTTGCCGGCGGCACGGGAGGCGACCAGCAGCCGCTGCCGGCGGACTTTGATGGAACCGGCAATCTTTCGATCGTATGGGTGGATGCCCTGCTGGACCAGGTGGGCTACTACCAGAGCATGAACGGCCACCAGGGCGGAACCGGCGCGAACGGCCAGTTCTTTGCCGCGCCGTTGGTTTCTGGCGTCAACAGCAGCACAAATTTTGTCGATCTGGGCAACAACCTGGTTGTTCAGACTGTTGGCGATTTCAATGGCGACGGGCTGCTCGACGTAATCGCCTATGACTGGTCCGACTATGATGGTTCCGATTCCCAGGGCAACCCGGCCATCGTCATGGGCATTAACCAGGGCACGGTTCCGGGGAAGAACGAAACCAACAACTTCAAGTTCACTACCATCATTTCCGCGGCGGCAATGGCCGCCCTGCCCGGCAGCAACTCGTGGGGCGTGAATGGGCTGGGCTTCTTTGATACGGTTCCGGTGGTGAGCCCGCAGGGCACTAGCGTACTGATTGCGAGCGATGGCGGATTGTATATCGCTCCCATTCATCCGGACGGCTCGCCGACTACGCCGGTGGCGCTGAATATGGGCACCACGCCAATACAGTGCTGGACGGCTTATGCCGACGTAGGCGACATCAACGGAGACGGCATTCCCGACATCGTTGTGCCTTACGAGGGCGATGGTACGTGCGGTATTTCCGGCCCGACCGGCTCCGGATACTTTACGCTGATCGGCAATGCGGACGGCACCTTCCAGACGGCAACGTTTACGTCCTTCGGCGGCGGCCTGCTGATGGCCAAGCTCATCAACCTCAGCGGCCAGTCGGGCAAGCTCGACCTGGTTCTGCTTGACCAGGACTACGGCAACTATTCCTTCAACACGGACGTGCTGAAAAGCAACGGCGACGGCACGTTCGACTACCAGAACCCCATCAACGTCGCGCCGGGCTACGTTTCGTCGGCGATTATCCCCGGCGACTTCAACGCGGACGGCAAACAGGACATCACGCTGGCGCTGCATGGTCAATACGATCCGTCAACGGAAGGCATTGTCCCGAACACTCCGGGCGTACTCTTCATCCCGAACCAGGGCAACTATACCTTCGGCACGCCGAGCCTTGCCAACATCGGCTCGTGGCCGGTCTGGGGAGCCTACGCTGACTTCAACGGTGACGGGCAGCCCGATCTTGCGCTCATCAACTACGCAAGCCAGACCTCGAATTACGTTCCGGCCGTGGAAGTATTCCCGAATCTGGGCGGGGGCAACTTCGGGCCTTCCATCGGGTTCATGGATTCCTTCTTCGCCAACAACCACACTGCCAGCCCTTCTTACATATTCACGGGCAACTTCGGCAACAGCGGAGGCCAGGACTTTCTTGCAGCGACTGGCTTCAACACGGCGGAATTCATCAACCAGGGAGTCACCACGCTCGCGCTGGCCGCCACGCCGTCTTCCGTGGGCCAGGGCGCTTCCGTGGCGCTGACCGCAACTGTTACATCCACGCTGGGCGGAGCTGCTCCGACCGGAACGGTCTCCTTCTCGGTCGGCAGCGTATCGCTCGGCTCGGCCCCGCTCGACGGCGCCACGGCAACGCTGACCACGACGGAGTTGGCTGTGGGAACGGATACCGTGACCGCGACCTACTCCGGCGACAGCGCCCACAACACCTCGACCGCCGTAACCGCGGTCACGGTGACGGCAGCCGCGCCGGCTATCACGATGACGGCAACGCCGAGCAGCTTGTCGCTGGTTCCGGGAGCTACGGGCACGGTGGTACTGAACCTCGCGGCCAACGGAACCTTCTCCGGAGCAATCAGCTTTGCCTGCGCCGGTGCTCCCTCAGAAAGCAGTTGCACCGTGAGCCCATCGACCCTCACGCTTGGCGCTAACCAGACGGGCACTATCACGGTAGTGATTGCGACCACGGCAAAGAACAATCAGTACCAGGCAAGCAATCGGACGGGATGGAAGGCAGCAGCCGGCGGCGTCAGCCTCGCGGGCTTGTTGCTTCTCGTGCTTCCGCGCCGCAGCCGCGTCCAGAGAGTGTTTGGAGTGGTTGTGCTCTCCCTGCTGTCCATCGGATCGTTCGCGCTCCTGACGGGCTGCGGCGGCAGCGGCAACAAGTACACAGGCACTCCGGCGGGCACATCGAACATCAGCGTGACGGCAACATCGGGCTCGGTGACGGCGTCGCAAACGATTGCCCTGACAATTACACAGCCCCAGGCGCAATAAGCAATCGCAAAACATGGGGGACAGGCGGTATCGCCTGTCTCCCTCGTTCCTGTTTCCTTCACATTTCCTGAAAAGAGTTTGAAAAATGCGATATTTTCCTGCATCCGTGCGCTGTGCGCTGTTCTCTATGTTGTTTGCGGTCCTCGCCATGACCGCTGCCGGGCAGAACGCTTCCGCGCCATACGCGCGCCCGGTACAGCGGGTTACCCAGGCGATCGACGATACCAATCTTGTATCTCTTGAAGGCAACATTCATCCGCTGGCGACTGCGTCGGCGGATCAGGGAGCCGCACCGGATTCCCTGCCGATTGGCAGAACGATTCTCGTGTTGAAGAGAAGCGGCGCGCAGGCAGATGCCCTGCGGAAGCTGCTCGATGACCAGCAGAATCCGCAATCGCCGACGTATCACAAATGGCTTACGCCATCGCAGTTCGGCCAGCAGTTCGGCGTCGCCTCTGCCGACATCGAGAAGATCACAGGGTGGCTTGAGTCCAACGGCTTGCAGGTAGAACCGGTCATGCCGGGCCGCAGCCAGATTGTATTTTCCGGCACAAGCGGCCAGCTTAAGAATGCGTTTCATGTGCAACTGCACAAGTACGACGTGGCCGGCAAGAGCTACTGGGCCAATGCGAATAATCCGCAGATTCCGGCGGCTCTCGCGTCCGTCGTCAGCGGCTTTTCCTCGCTGAACAACTTTCCCATCAGGCCGCTGCATAGCGAACCGCGCGTGGTGAAAAAGAGCAAGGCGGGCTGGGCATTTGCCGACGGCGGCGCCAAGCCTGCATTCACAACGACGGACAATGGCAGCGCGATTTATGCCATTGCGCCCTACGATCTGGCGACGATCTATAACATTGCTCCGCTGTGGAATGCCGGCATTGACGGCACAGGCCAAACCATCGCGATTGTGGCTGAGTCCGACATCAATCCCGCCGACGTGGATTATTTCCGCTCTACCTTCGGGCTGCCCCCCACAAAGCTCAACATCATCAATTACGGTGCCGATCCAGGCTACAACTCTTCCGAGGGCGAGGCGGACCTGGATGTGGAGTGGGCCGGAGCGGTCGCCAAGAATGCGACGATTGACCTGATCGTCTCCGCGCCGACAACCACGTCCGGAGGCATCTCGGGAGCTGCGTTGTACGCGGTCAATAACAATCTTGCTTCCATTCTGAATGTCAGCTATGGATCCTGTGAACCGGTGCTTGGTGTCAGCGGCAACATATTCTTTTCCGAGGTGTGGGAGCAGGCTGCCGCGCAGGGAATCACAGTATTTGTCGCCTCCGGAGACGCTGGCTCCGCCGCCTGCGACCAGAACGAGGCCTACGCGCAAAACGGACTGACTGTCAGCGGCATCTCCTCAACGCCGTACAACGTTTCCGTTGGCGGCACCGATCTCTATGGCACGTTCACCGCGCCGAGCCAGTACTGGAACTCGACGAATAACTCGACCACCCTGCAATCGGCTATCTCGTATATTCCGGAGCTTCCATGGAACAACACATGCGCCAGCCCGGAAGTGCTTGCTACATTGGAATCCTTCGGCTATTCGGGCACGACGAATACCGCGTTGTGCAATGATGCCAAAGAACAAGGCTCCTTTCTGAATACGCAGGGCGGGTCAGGCGGCGCGAGCTCCTGCATTAAGACAGACGGCAACGGCAACTGCATCGCAGGCTATCCGAAGCCCGCATGGCAGTCCGGTGTCACAGGCATTCCGTCCGATGGCGTGCGCGATCTGCCGGATGTTTCTCTCATGGCCGGCAACGGCATCTGGAACACCTTTTACGCCTACTGCGACTCCGACGCCTTGCCTGACGGAACCTGCGATGTGAATTCCGAGCTGCAGGGCGCGGGAGGAACTTCGTTCGCAAGCCCGATCTTCGCCGGCATCATGGCCCTGGTTCAGCAGCAGACCAACGGCAGCCAGGGCAATGCGAACTACGTGCTCTATAAGCTGGCCGCTTCGCAATATGCCGATCCCAACAATGAAGCAACATGCGCGACCGCAAATGCAAAGAGCGGAAACTCGTGCGTTTTCTATGACGTTACAGACGGAACCAACGCCGTTCCCTGCGCCGGCGGAACAAAGAATTGCTCCGCACAGGCAGGCGGCGTCGGCATTCTGCCGGGCTACAACTCCGGCGTCGGCTACGACCTCTCAACGGGACTCGGAACAGTCAACGTAGCGAACCTGGTGAACGGCTGGAGCAGCGCGGCTTCCAACCTGATTTCTACCACCGTCACGTTAACGGCAAGCGGGCCAACGACCGTTCCGTATGGAACCAATGTTGACCTCAATGTATCGGTGGCGTCCTCCGGCTCATCCACTGGCACGCCGAGCGGAGACGTAGGAATCACAAGCAACAGCACGACGCCGAACAACGCCGCCGTGGCTGAAGGCACGCTTTCCGGCGGTCAGGCATCCATCGCCGCGCAGGCGCTGATAACGGGAACTTATCAGTTGTTCGCCCACTATACCGGAGATGCAACCTTCGCCGCCGCCGAGTCAACCGGCGTCACTGTCACCATCCAGCCCGGCGCAGCCACGCTGATGTTCACGGCAAGCCGTCAGACGGTTCTCACCGGGCAATCGACAACGCTGCTGCTGAACGTGACCGGAGTGACGAACGGCGTTTATCCCACCGGCACCGTGACCTTCACGGATACGACCAGCGGCGCCACGCTCGGAACCGCTACCCTGTCTCCGGGCTCCTCTTCCGGCGCGGCGCAGTCTACGGCGTACATCACAGTTCCCAGCAAGCAGCTTCAAGCCGGCGCCAACAGCATTACGGCCAGCTATTCCGGCGATGCGAATTACGCCGCGGCTGTTTCTTCTTCCCTCACTGTTACTGCCGCCAGTGACTTTACCGCCTCTCTGAGCCCATCTTCTCTCACGCTTGCTCCCAACGCATCCGGAACCGTAACGGTGACGGCAACGCCAAACGGATCGGCAACGCTTACTCCGTCGTCCCTTACGTTCGCCTGCCCAGGCAATCTGCCGGCTGGAATCGCCTGCACTTTCGGCGCGCCCACGGCAGGCGCCGGAGGCACGGTAAGCTCCGTGCTCACTTTGCAGCTCGCCTCGCCGCTGAATGTCAAACCCATCACAGTAGCCAGAAGCAATGGCCGCGGCAGCGTGGCTGGCGCTGGCGCGCTGGCGGGGTTGGCCTGCGTCCTTATGCTTGGCTGCGCAGGGAAGCACAAGCGCATCCTGCCGGTTCTTCTTCTGGTGGCATTCACCTCCGCCGCTCTGCTCAACGGTTGCGGCGGAGGTGCCAGCGGCGGCGGCACAACAAGCAAGCCTTCGCTGACGGCTACAACGACGACGCTTTCCATCAACCCCTCGGCGCCCGCTTACAACACGCCGGCAACCCTGACGGCCAAGGTTTCCTCTGCCTCCGGCAGCGGAACGCCGACAGGCACCGTCACATTCCTTTCCGGATCGACAACGCTCGGCACAGCGACACTCGCTTCCGGTTCTGCAACCTATACTGCAAGCGCATTGCCTGTCGGGCAGCAATCCTTGACCGCAAGCTACAGCGGAGATGCGAGCTTCGCGGCATCCACGTCAGCCGCTCAAAGCGCCGATGTAAGCTATGCGACAACACTCACCATCGCTGTATCGGACAATCAAGGCAACAGCAGCAATGCGAATCTGACGCTTACCGTCCAATAAGCCGTACCGGAGAACTTCTGTTCAGACCAGCCGCATTTGCATAGCGCGGCTGGCCTGTCTATTTCCGGTTCAGGTTCTAAAACGGATTTGCGTGGCAGGGAAGATGGGATGGTTCTAGTAAATCGGAGCAGTTCGGTCTGACCTGGGACGGGGTTTATCTAGATCAGGGGAAGGTATTCCTCGACAAGGCGAAGAACGGCCATAGCCGCCACGTGTTTCTTAACAGCCGTGCAAGGGCTGCTTTGATGTTCATGAAGGAGCGGCATAACCGGCTTGGCGCTCCCAGGAATGCGCTCGTCTTCCCCAGCGGATCATCGACGCAGTGGTTTGACAGTGTTCTCGATGAAGCAGGAATTCACGATGCCGCCTGGTACACGTCCGGCACACAACGGCCAACCGTATGGTCATGCGGGGCTGCCATATTGCCTTCGTGCAGAAGACCATGGGGCACCGCACACTGGAGATGACGTTTCGCTATGCGCATCTGGCCGCAGGCCATCTGCTGAAAGCGGTGGAAAAGATCGTTCTAGAACGCAGGCCGTTCTTCGGTAAATAAGAGTAGCGGCCACGGATATTCAAAGGGGTGAGCGGTGTAAGAGCGCTGATCCCTGATGTTCGCGGCCTGCCGGCCTTTCTTCGATTCGCTCAGTGCGACTGTCTACAGCTTTGTGGAAGCATCGCACGCCCCGAGAATTCAAACCTCATATAATCATGGAGAGATGAAGGTCTGCCAGCGGAGCAGGTGCGCCTATGAACGCTGAACGCGGACCAGCATGCTTGTGGATGACTGGTTTTAGTCTGGTCTGAAGTACGGCTCGGCCAGTCACCCTGGCCCGACTGGGATGAACTTCAGGGCTGGAATTTCCGGGATCGCGCTAGGGGTACTCGGGGGGTAAAAAATGGCGACATGCCCCAAAAGCCGCACAAAATTCGGTAACGGTTTGAACCGCGTATGTTATTCATTATGCAATAGCTAATTGACAATTTCGGGCCTGTAGCTCAACGGTTAGAGCAGGGGACTCATAATCCCTTGGTTGGGGGTTCAAATCCCTCCGGGCCCACCACTGTCCACTATGGCTTTGTCACGCGCGTCAGTGCGTCGGGTTGCTGCTCGATAGAGTCAGGCGTAATGTGGCGGTGCTTGCCTTGACGGCAACGGTCCAGCCTAGCTTTGTCCGCTCAGCTTCTACGCTGCTGCCCCCTACTGTGCCTTCGCCGCTGTCCGCTCCGCCGCTATCGATTACGCCCTTGACAGCGCTGCTTTGCGGGGCGAAGCCTATGGCTTCTACGCGAATCTCCTTCCACCACGGTGCGAATCTGCCTTCGGGCTTTTCCATCTCAACCTGGAGCGAGCCGTCGGCGGCGATGGAGCAGGTGAAGTGCTGGCGGAAAGAATCGCCGCGCGCAAAGTCGTAGCTGTGGCCGTCGTCGAGGTAAAGCGAGCCGGAGCAGGAATCGCTGGCTGAGGCTGGCGGGAACACTCGGACAGTGAGCGGGCCGCTGGGCGTCTCTGTCGTGGACTCCGTGACGGGCTGCATGGGAACGATGGCTCCAGCGCGGACGTAGATCGGCAACTCGTCGAGCTTAGGCTGGACCATAAGAGGCGGCAGGGTCGCGGCTGGCGCGTTGTTATCGTGAATCTCATTGTCGCGGGCGGCGATAGGGGCGCGACGGTCGATGGCCGAACCGGTCCAGTAGCTGTACCAGAGGCCCGGCGGAAGATGAACCTCGTAAGGCGCGACCTCTTCGGGCGAAGGCGAGTCGGCGACGAGAATGTCGGGGCCGAACATAAACTCGCCGGGAGCGTCGAGATCGAGCGGGTGGTTGTCGGCCGTGGCGTGGGGGAATTCCACAAACAAGGGCCGAATGATGGGAACGCCGTCGCGCGAGGTCTCTTCGGCGGCAGTATAGAGATACGGCATCAGCTTGTAGCGCTCTTCAATGTAGCGGCGGCGGATGGCTTCGTGCTCGGGGCCGTCGGCCCATGGCTCGTGGGGGCGCGAGCCTTTCACGGCGTGGTCGCGGTCAATGGGCTGGAAAGCGGCGAGCATCAGCCAGCGAGTCAGAAGATCGGGCGAGGGCGAGCCGGCAAAACCGCCCACGTCAGCTCCGGCAAGCGAGAAGCCGCTCAGGCCAAGGTTCAGAAGCTGCGGCGTCGTCTGCCGCAGGTGGTTCCATGTGGAAGAGTTGTCGCCGGTCCAGGTGACAGCGTAGCGCTGGCCGCCGGCAAAGCTGGCGCGGGTCATTACGAAGGGGCGCTCGTTGGGGCGCAGGGCCAGAATGCCGTCGTGGGTAGCGCGGGAATTTTCCATGCCGTAGATGTTGTGGATTTCGGCATGGAGGGCGGCGCGCGGAGAGAAGCCCGGTTCGTCGATGCGGTGCGTCGCATCGAGCGGCATGGTTTTGCCAGGGTAGACGAAGACGGCCGGCTCGTTCATGTCGTTCCAGAAGCCGGAGACGCCGTCGGCGGCGAAGTCTTTATAGAGTGTTCCCCACCAGGCGCGGGTCTGCTGGCGAGTGAAGTCGGGAAAGACCGAGGGGCCGGGCCAGACTGGGCCAATGTAATCCTGCCCGTTGCGCTTCACGAAGTTGTCGCCGGCTTTTCCGGTGTCGTAAGGGGCGTAATTCTGGTCGGGAAGATGCGGGATGTGAAGGTCGGTGATCGTGATGAGGTGCAGGTTCTCGTCGGAAAGCTCGTGGACGAGGCCGGGGAAGTCAGGGAAGCGGTCGGGATCGATGGTGAAGGGGCGGTTTTTGTACTGGTAGTCGATGTCGAGCCAGAGCGCGTCGGCGGGAATGCGGTCGGCGCGGAGGCGCGCGGCGACTTCCTCGGTTTCCTTGCGCGACATATAGCTGTAGCGCGACTGCTGGAAGCCGAGGGACCAGAGTGGCGGCAGAGGAGTAGGGCCTGTGAGCCAAGCCCACGTGCGGAGGACGGCTTTGGGGTCGGGGCCATAGAGCAGGTAGTAGTCGAGCGGGCCGTTTGGCGCGGAGAAGGCGAGCCGGTCGGGCAACTCGCGGCCAAAGTCGAAGAAGGTGCGGTAGGTATTGTCGAGGAAGACGCCGAGGGCGCGGCCCTGGCGCATCTGGAGAAAGAACGGGACGGACTTATAGATCGGGTCGGTGGACTCCTGCCAGCCATAAGAGTCGGTGTTCCACATGGCGAAGGCTTCCCCGGCGCGGTCGAGCGGGCCGGGCTTGTCGCCGAGGCCGAAGTAGTGGTCTTCGGGGGATTGGACTTTCGTGATGCGAAAGGCGCTTCCGTGGAAGGCGGCTGGCGCAGCGTCCTGGGTGAGAACGTTGCCGGCGAGATCGGCGACGGTGAGGCGCTGGTCGGCGGTAACGGTCACGCGGAGGGCAGGCGTGCTGAAGCCGGCCTCTTCCGGTGTCACAGGAACGCGGGCAGCGCGAGATTCAGGCAGGACAGCCCAGGAGGCGTCTTCGGGCTGGGTGTTTTCCGGATAGATTCGGACGCGAAGCACGTCGGCGCGCAGGGCCTGAACGCTAAGAGTGATGCTGCCAGCGGTCTGCTCGATGCCGCTCGGGGTGTGCCGAAGTGCCTGCTGGCTCAGCGCCGGAAGGGCTGCAAGTAGAAGGGCCGAGGCGGCAAGAACGGCGGCACGGATTGCTGGACGGAGGCTGGCTGGCATGAAGGCAGGAGAATCGACTGCGAAGGTTCGGCGCAATGCAGAGAACTCCCTTTGTACCTCAATTTGAGGTCAACTGGTAAATCTATTTTATCGAGCAACTTACCGAAGGTTCTAGGCCGGATAGCAGGCGTTTTCGGGTCGCTGTCCGGTCTAGTGGAGCTGCATCGAGTACATGTTTCCCGTCGCGGTGCGGACGCGGATGAGGGGAACGTCGTCCTGGTTGAGTCCTACGAAGACGTAATCGACGGCGTCGCCCTCCGACGATCCGGCGAGCTTGATAAGCTCCTGGACCTGACCGGAGGGGATGGCAATGCGGTCAATAGGCTGCGCCGGGTCCATCGAGCGGTGGATATAAAGGTAGCGGCTATCGGAAGACCAGACCGGGTCCGCGCCGGAGTCGAGCGGGAGCGTCTTCCACGTCTGCGCGGCAACGTCGAAGAGCCGGACCTGCCTCTGGTCGAGCGAAAGGGCGGCGATGTAGCGGCCGTCCGGGGACCAGCGCGGGCTGAAGAGGCCCTCGGAGCCGGGAATCTGGTCGATCTTGCCGGTTTTGAGATTGATGAGGTGAAGGGTGCGCTCGCTGCTCTCCTTGCCGAGTGCGTCGTTGATGCGGCCGTAGGCGAGCGACTGGCCGTCGGGGGACCAGGAGGGATCGGCGGAGTTGCGGGACTCTTTCAGGACGGGCTGGATGTCGCCCCCGTCTGCGGCTACGAGATAAATCTGCCAGGCTTTTCCGGGTTGGCGGGCCATGATCGCGAGTTGCGAGCCGTCGGGGGACCAGCAGGCCACAAAGACATTGAAGTTATCGGGCGTGAGCTGGATTTTCTGCGCGCCATCGGCGGCGGCGCGCCAGAGGTGGCCGGAGCTGTCGGTCCACGCCACCCATTTTTTGTCGCGGGAAAAGGCGACGCGATCGGCGGCGGCAAGGAAGCCGCGCTCGGGAGCGAGGCCCATTCCAGCGGAGGAAGATTTGTCTGCGGCGGCTCCGTGCGCGCCGCCATGTGCGCCGCCGGGCGTGAGGCGATCGACCTCGGAGCGGATGTCGACGCCGAGGAAGTAGACGGTAGCTCCGGTGCGAGCGGCGACGGGGGATTCGAACTGGAGCGGACCATAGGTGAGGCGCGAGGGGCCGGACTTGCCGTTGCGAGCCAGTTTCCACAGGTCGCTGTTGCCGCCATGGAAGGACTGGAAGACGTAAGCCGAGCCGTCGGCGGTCCAGACGCCACAGCACTCGCTGGCCGGATCGCTGAAATCGGACAGGATGGGGCGGGGCTTGCGGTCGGAGGCCGCGAGCTGCCAGAGAGTCTGCGTATGGGCAATGGGGTCGAGAACGGTGAAGCGCAGCAGCGAGCCGGCGGGATTCCAGCGGAGCCAGAAGGCGCGGCCCGGCAATGTGGCGTAGTGTTCGGGCGCGCTGTCGGCTCCCTGGGTGAGAAAAATGTCGTTTCCGGCGGCGTAAAGAATGGAGTGGCCGTCCGGCATCCATGTGGCGTCATGGGCCAGGATGGCGCCGACGCGGAGCGCCGAGCCGCCGTCGACCGGAACGACCCAGAGAGGCTGCTCGGACTCGGGCGAGAGGTGGTTGCGGAGCAGCAGCCGCGAGCCGTCGGCGGAGATGTCGCCGAGCGTGGGAGCCTGCACCTCGTCGGGAATGTTGAGATTGACGGGTGGGCCGCCGGAGACGGGCACGGTCGCAATGGTGGATTTTCCGCCTTCGAGGACCGGGACAAAGAGGCGGTAGCCGTCCGTGACAGAGGGGGTAAAGTTCTCAGTGAGGGCGGAACCGACGGCAAGGTGACCGTTCTCGGTGAGCTGGTTAATATGCTGGGGGCCGGGGACGGAGTGGCGTAGTCCGAAATAGTACCCGCCGAGAGCGCCGGCAATGCAGGCGGCCGCGGTGATGCCGGCTTTGAAGAGCAGGCCGAGCGAGCGGGGCTTAGTGGTGAGTTTTTGAACCGGTGCTGCTGCGACTGCCGGGATGATCGGAATCGCAGAAGAAGAAGCGGCGGAGGCTGCCGACTCGGTGTGGATGACGGCGGAGAACGCCGTCGCGGAGGGTTCATGGACCGGTGTGGCCGAGTCGAGGAAGCCGTTCGTACCGGACGCGTGGTTTTCCGTGTCGGTTTCGGCGGGCGAGGAATCGAGTCCTAATACAGACCCGGTTGCGGGACCGGACTCTCCGCCCGGCACAGTCGTGACCGGCGCAATGAAGCGGTAGCCGCGGCGGGCGAGGGTTTCCACAAAGCGAGGGTTTTCGGCCGAGTCGCGCAACGCCTCGCGTATCTTATTGATGGCCGTGGCAAGGGAGTGGTCGAAGTCGACGATGGTGTCGCCGCCCCATAGGAGGAGCTGCAACTCATCGCGGGTGACAACCTCGCCGGCGCGCTCCAGGAGCACGGTAAGCACCTTGAAGGGCTGGCTCTGGAGCTTGATTCGATGGCCGGCTCGCCATATTTCGCCGGTCGCCAGGTCCACTTCGTACAAACCAAATGCAAGTTTCGAAGCTGATTTGCCGCTTCGCATCGCAAAATCCCTACCCTCAATAATGTAACACTGCCCTAATTCTCGGAAGCCCGGCAATAGAGGCGGTAATTGAGGCGACGATTGCAGTGGATGATAGGACGCATCTCACTGAAAGGGCTTGGCTTAATCGTGTAACAAGAAATGAGCCACAAACGAATCGCAAAGGATTGCGTGGAACATGCGGGTTCTCCGATGGTTGCGGACGAAACTCGCGCAAGGCCGGCGGGATCGAATGCCGGCGGTGGGTTGATTTTGGAGGAAGTACGCAATGAATTCAATGAAAAAATCCCCCCGAAATGGGATATGGCTAGCAGGACTGCTTGGAGTTTTCCTCTTCCTGTTTGCCGGAGCGCACGCGCTCGTGGCGCAGACGGATACGGCGCGCGTGACGGGCACTGTGCTGGACCAGACGGGCGCGGCGATTGCCGGCGCGCAGGTTACGATTACCAATCTTGGGAACAATGCCGCGGTTACGGTAGCGTCGGGCGATAACGGTGAGTTTACGGTCGCAGCTCTGGAGCCGGGCAACTACAAGGCCTCGGTGAGCGTGCCGGGCTTCGGTTCGCAGGAGCAGCCGTTCAAGCTCAATGTCTCGCAGGTGCAGACGTTGAACTTCAAGCTCTCGGTGGGCCAGGCCACGACGACCGTCACGGTTACGGATGCTGCTCCGATCGTGGACACGGCAACTTCTTCGACCGGCACTGTGATCCAGGGGGCGCAGGTTACCGCGCTTCCGCTGAATGGACGCAACTTTACGCAACTGGCGCTGCTGGTGCCGGGCATTACGCGCGGCGCGTATGGAAGCGATGCCGAGGGCCTGAACGGCAACGCCGAAACCTGGCGGTACAGTGAAACCGGCGGCTCGGCGCTGTCGGCTAACGGTCTTCGCCCGCAGTCGAACAACTTTGAGCTGGACGGCCTGGACAACAACGATGCCCTGGTCAACACGATTGTCTTTATGACGCCGATTGATAACACGGAGGAGTTCCGTGTAACGAATTCGGTGGCTCCGGCGGAGTTCGGCAAGGCCGGTGGCGCGATTGTGCAGAACTCGATCAAGTCGGGAAGCAATCAGTTTCACGGGTCGGCTTTCCTGTTTGACCGCGACAAGATTTTCGACGCCAGCCCCAACTACTTCAGCCCGACGACACCGGCTCCTTCGTTCCACCGGACACAGTTTGGCGGATCGGTGGGCGGGCCAATTCTGCATAACCGGCTGTTCATGTTCGGCGGCTACCAGGGACTCAGGCTGAAGCAGCCGGAAGGGCTTGCATACAACACTGTTCCCACAGCCCTGGAGCGCACGGGAGATTTCTCCGAGCTGCTGACGAACTTGCAAAGCGGAGTCTCGACAGGCGTGCCGAACCAGCAGGTGACCGGCTGCGCTACGAAAGCGGGACAGAACGGCACCATTTACGACCCTCTGACCTGCCAGCCATTCGCTTATGGCGGCAAGGCCAACGTGATCGATCCGGGCCGCATGAACCAGGCCGCACTGAACTATCTGAATGCTTTCCCGCTGCCGAATAACGGACCGGACCAGGGCAACGTTTCTCTCTTGAACAACTATGTTTCAGAGCCTGGCATGGTCCAGCGTTACGACGACTGGGACGTGCGCCTGGACTGGAAGGTGACAGACAAGGACAGCCTCTTCGGACGCTACAGTTACGGCGAGGACGTCCAGATCAAGGACAGCCAGTTTCCCAACCTGCCCGCCGGTTATGGCTCCGGTTACAACCCGGTCCATCCGCGCGGCGAGGCCGCGGGCTATACGCACGTGTTCTCGTCGAGCATCGTAAACGAATTCCGCTACGGCCATATGTACGACTTCTTCGGATATGTTCCGCCGATGGACAACATTCCGGTTTCAGCCAACCTGGGCATTCTGAATGCCAATCGCAACTCGCTGCTGGGCGGCGGCGCGGCCATCAACGGCAATGGGGATGTTGCCTACACAGGTGACGGCGGACCATATGTCGTTCCGCAATCGAGCAACCAGTTTGTGGATGCGCTTTCGTGGACCAAGGGACCGCACACGCTGAAGTTTGGCGTCAGCATCGAGAAGCGGCAGGTTTCCTTCTGCTGTGCAAGCAACGCCAAAGGCTACTTTGGCTACAACCAGGACTTTACTGGATTTACCCAGGCGGATATGCTGGCCGGTTTCGTAAACAACTACAGTATCGGCGTGGCCACAAGCTACTTCGTTACTCACAACTGGGAGACGGGGTACTATGCCCAGGACGACTGGAAGGCCACTCGCCGTCTGACTCTGAACCTCGGAATCAGGTACGATCTCTACACCTTCCCGACTGAAGAGCACAACTACCAATCCAACTTTGATCTGACGACGCTCACCTTGCAGGTCGCCGGAACGAATGGCTTGTCGGACAACGTCGTCAAAACCAACAAGAACAACCTTGCTCCCCGCATCGGTTTCGCGTATGACCTCTTCGGAAATGGCAAGACTGCGCTGCGCGGCGGCTACGGAATCTACTACTTCCTCGATCGCGGCGGAATCAATAACCAGCTCAGCGACAATCCGGACTTCAACGGGTCCGCCAGCTTCTCGGATTCCCCCGCACAGGGCAGCTACCGGAACACATTCACCGGTCAGGCTCCTCAGGGCAACAATAACAACCAGGCGGTGAACACGACGCTTCCTCTGCCGGCCTTCGGCAGCACTGTGAATCGTGCCGATCCGGTGAACGCAAGTCTGATTTCGGTGGATACGCACCTGCCAACCTCGATGATCCAGGAATGGAACTTGCAGGTGCAGCGGCAGTTGACCCCGAGCACTTCCGTGAATATCGCGTATGTCGGGACTTCTTCGCAGCATCTGCGCAGCTACTTTAATCTGAACGGCCAGATTATGGGCGCCGCTCCACAGACCTACCTTTATCAAGGGTTCAGCACGATCAATCGGATCATCGCGAACGGCGCCTCGAATTACAACGGGTTGCAGGTGTTTCTGAACAGCAATATGCACCATGGAATCCAGTACACCGCTGCTTATACCTGGTCGCATTCGCTGGATGATTCGGATGGCGCTTACAACACGGGAACAAGTGGCAGCCCCGGTTCGAATGGGGCTGGTATCTTCATCTTCCCGACGGGGCCGAACTTCAAAGACAATTACGGCAACTCCGACCAGGACCAGCGCCACGTGTTTACGTTCAGCGCGCTGGGCGATCTGCCGTTCGGCAGGGGGAAACGCTTTGCCTCCAATATTCCGTTCGCGCTCGACGAGGTGATTGGCGGATGGCATCTGAATGCCATTGCCACGCTATCGTCGGGAACGCCGATTACGGTAACGACGGGCAAGTACTTTTACCAGGATGCCGACGGGACCGCATCACTGGGAAGCGGCAGCCTGACCAACCGCGCCGACACCACCAAACCGGTGCACTACGTGAAGAGCCTGCATGAATGGTTCGACACGACCGGGTTCACTTACCCGGCGGTGATCAGTGCCAACGGGCAAACGAGCACCTTCAGCCGTCCGGGCACGCTGGGCCGCAACCAGATGGTCGGACCGGGCTTCCGCGACCTGGACCTGTCGCTGTTCAAGGACATCACCTTCACGGAGAAGCTGAAGGGACAGTTCCGCGCAGAGGCCTTTAACGTGACCAACACGCCGGCCTTTACGAATCCGAACGGCAACCTGGACAACTGCTCGTATCCCGGCAATGTGGTCGCGGAGACGTGCCCGGCGAACCTGGGATCGGACAGCGGCAGCTTTGGACAGATCAATGGAACCCGCCAACACTCGGAGCGCCAGCTTCAGCTTGCCTTCCGCGTTACCTTCTAACGAAGGATTCTCGTTTCCCACTTGCGCCGCATGGCTTCAGGGTCATGCGGCGTTTTTTTCCTGCGCGCCGCATAAGAAACGAGTCGGGTGCCTCATGTCCCTGGTGTTGGGACCTGGGATACCACCACAATTGACCCGCTTGTCTTTTGGTCGCGGGTCATTTGAACCTGCTTTGTATCAGGGCACGGATTTATCCGTGCCGAAAAGCAGCAAGAAAAAATCGGGCTTTAGGCGGTGTCATCAAACTAGCCTCCGAGGGAATCCTTAGATGAAATCCGGTTCCAAACTTATCCGCTGTCTCACTCTCGCTGTTCTCTTTATCGCGGCCGTGTTCGCACCTGTTGCGCCGGCCCAATCCGCAAAGCCCATCATTACGAAGATCGATCCGCCGGACTGGTTCGTGGGGCTGCCGGCCTCGCTGTTGCTGGTGCATGGCGAGCATTTCGAAAACACAGCTTTCTCTGTGCGCCCCAAATCCGGTGCCAGAGCAGCGCGCATCACCGAGACGACAATCTCGGCCAACGGGCACTGGGCCTTTGTGGGATTTGAGCCGGGCAAGAAGCCGGGAAAGATCAAGCTGGTGGCAACGAACCCACGCGGAAGCACGACAGCGGAGTACACGCTCTCCGCGCTGCGTACGCCGGTCCAGCAGCCCAAAGGCTTCAGTCCGACCGACGTGATGTATCTCATCATGCCGGACCGCTTTGCCGACGGCGACGCGAGCAATGACGCGCTGCCCGGCTATCACGATCCCGACGACCGCAGCCAGCCGCGTGCTTATCATGGCGGCGATCTGCGCGGCATTGCGGAGCATCTCGATTACTTGCAGCAGCTCGGCGTAACGACGATCTGGACGACGCCGCTCTACGACAACAGCGCGGGGCAGTCGGGGCAGACCTACCACGGCTACAGCGCGACCGATATGTTCGGCGTGGACCCGCACCTCGGCACGATGAACGATTTGCAGGCGCTGGTGCGTGCGGCGCATGATCGCGGCATGAAGGTGGTTCTCGACACGGTGCCGAATCATGTGGGCGCTGCGCATCCGTGGGCCAAGGACCCGCCTTCATCGAATTGGCTGCATGGCTCGCCGGCCTCGCACATTGAGGCGCAGTTCGATTTCACGAGCATCGTGAATCCGAATGGCAATGCGGCGGCGCGGAACGCAGTGCTGAACGGATGGTTTGCCAACTCGCTGCCCGATCTGAATCAAGACGACCCGCAGGTGACGCGCTACCTGATCCAGAACGGCATCTGGTGGATCGAGCGCTCGGGCGCGGACGGGCTGCGCATCGACACCTTTCCTTTTGTGCCGCGCAGCTTCTGGCACGCCTATTACGGCACGCTGCACGAGCTTTATCCGAATATCTCGGAGGTGGGCGAAGTCTTTTCGCCGGACACGAATGTGACGAGCTTTTACGCGGGCGGCCGCGCCAACCGCGGCAGCGACGGCACGGTCGATACAGAGCTCTATACGCCCTTCGATTATCCAATGTTCTTCGTCCTGCGCGGCGCGCTGACCGGCAAGAAGCCGATGTCGGCGATTGCAGATGTGCTTGCCCAGGACAAGCTTTACCCGCATCCCGAGCGGCTCGTAACGTTTCTCGGCAATCACGACAACAAGCGTTTTCTCTCCGAGCCCGGCGCGGATGCCGGCGCGCTGCGGCTGGGCTTTGGCCTGCTGGCCACGCTGCGCGGAATGCCGCAACTCTACTACGGCGACGAGATCGGCATGGAGGGCGGCGACGATCCGGACAACCGCAGGGACTTTCCCGGCGGCTTTGCGAACGACAAGGCTGATGCTTTTGAGAAGCCGGGTCGAAGTAAGGAGCAGGAGTCGATGGAAGAGTGGGTGCAGTCGCTCTTTGCGCTGCGTGCAAAGACTCCGGCGCTTGCGACGGGCCAGATTCGCGTGCTTTCCTCGGACGCAAACACGCTGGCCTTTCTGCGCGGCGTGGATTTGAGCGGCAACTGCACGGCGAATCCTGCGGCGGCTCGGTACGTTGTGGTTGCAAATGCCAGCCACGCGGCACAGGATGTGTCGATTCCGCTTGATGGCACGCCTCTCGCCGGCTGCGCGAAGTTTATGCCGGAGTTGTCTGTGGGAGCTGCGCTCGAAGCCAGACAGGGAAGCCTTCCCGTGCATCTTGCCGCGCAGGAGATTGCAATTCTACGCGCCGAGCAGTAGCGTTCGCCGCAACTCTCCGTGCCCCATCCTTGCGGCTTCTTTCTGCCGCAAGGGTGGGACAGCACTCCCGCCGACCAGTTTTCTCGCTCCGTCCACTATCATCAACATAAGCATGACGCAGCTTGATGCCATTCTTGCCACCACTCGCGCCGCCGTTGCAGAGGCGAAGGCTCGCGTGCCTCTTGCCGAGCTTGAGAGGCGCGCCGTGCTACACAAGCCGCGTGGCTGGGCCGCGGCGTTGCGGCGTGCGGCCACCCACACGCCCGCTGTGATTGCCGAAATCAAGAAGGCATCGCCCTCGAAGGGCCTGATCCGCGCGGATTTCGACGTGGCGCAGATTGCGCGGCAGTATGAGGCCGGCGGCGCGGCAGCGCTTTCCGTGCTGACCGACGAGCCGTATTTCCAGGGCAGTCTCCGCAATCTTGAGATCGCATCGGAAACAGTCGCGCTGCCCTGTCTGCGCAAGGACTTCACAGTCGACGAGTACCAGATTGTTGAAGCCCGTGCGCACCACGCCGACGCCATCCTGCTCATCGTCGCCGCGCTCGCCGATGCCGAGCTGAAGCAATTTGCGCGGACTGTAAAAGAGCTTGCGCTCGACGTTCTTGTCGAGGTGCATACAGCCGAAGAACTGACGCGCGTCCTCGATACGCTGGGAGAAGACGGCGCGGATGCGATCGGCGTAAACAATCGCGACCTCAAGACATTTGCCGTGCGCCTCGAAACCTCGCTCGACCTGATCCCGCGCATCCCCACAGGCATAGTGCGCGTCGCCGAAAGCGGCATCGGCACCCCCGAAGACATCCACCGCCTCCGCACCGCGGGCTTTGACGCATTCTTGATAGGCGAAAGCCTGATGCGCCAGCCCGACCCCGGCGCGGCGCTCTCAGGCCTGCTGGCAGGGGCAGTCTGCCGATAAAAAGCCGTAATCGGGGTACAATAGATTCCACACTACTTGGAACAGGAGGCAGCTATGGCCACAAACCCCATCAAGCCCGATGAGCCGCAGCCTTCTGACCTCTTCAGCCAGATTGGCCCCAATGTATCGCCCAAGCACCGCGCCATTCTGGAAGCGGCTTTAGCAAAGGATGACGGGGATGCGTTTTACAAGCTCCTTGCGTCCATGCCAAACGTCGGTCTGGATTCCGATTTCGACCGGCACTCCAAATAAGCATGTACCTGGTCGATACGAATGTCCTGAGCGAAGAGCGGAGAGGGAATAAAGCCGATAAGGGCGTCGATGCTTTTCTCTATAAATGGAGGAAGTCAACCTTTATCCCCGTGCAGGCCATCGGAGAACTGAAAAAGGGCATTGAAGCGTTAATTCAGCGCGGCGATCTTCCGCAGGCAATGCGCTTGCAGGCGTGGTTTGAAAATATATTGCAAACCTATTCGGAACGAATCATCGCTTTCGATCTGGACTCTGCTTTGGTATGGGGGAAACTCATGGGTGCAAGCGACCAGAATCCTCTTGACCAGCAAATCGCCGCTATTGCGCTCGTTTACGGCCTGACGGTTGTCACGCGCAACACGCGTCATTATGCCGGCACGGGGGCGCGGGTGCTGAATCCGTTTCTTGCCGATGCTGCCGAGGCAGAGTGAATTTATTGCCATGAACCCATGGGTCAAAATCTGCGCGAACACTTCGCTCGAAGATGCGCGGCTTGCCGCTGATGCCGGCGCGGATGCGGTGGGTTTTGTCTTTGCACCGAGTCCACGGCGGATGACGGTGGAACAGGTTGCCGCCATCACGCCGCACCTGTCTGCCAAGCTGGAAAAAATCGGCGTCTTTGTGGATGCGTCTTTCACAGAAGTTACCGCAGCAGTGCGCGCGAGTGGACTTACCGGCGTACAGCTTCATGCTGGCATCGACATTCACGTAGCCGCGCAGCTTCGTGAGGAGTTCGGCCCGGCGCTGCGAATCCTGCGCGTGGTGCACTTTGGCCCGGATGCGGCGCGGCAGGCAGCGGTTTTTGCCGCCAACCCGGATGTGGACGCGGTTCTTGTGGATTCGCGCACAGGTACGGCGGTGGGGGGCACTGGCATTGCGTTCGATTGGAATGAGGCGCGGCAAGCCATCTTTGGTGCAGGATGCTCGGCAAAGCTGATTGCCGCCGGCGGCCTGAATCCCGCCAATGTTGCGGAAGCCGTCGCGACACTGCGCCCGTGGGGCGTCGATGTTGCAAGCGGCGTGGAAGCCTCGCCGGGCCGCAAGGATGCGGCAAAGGTGCGGGAGTTTGTGCGTCGGGTGCGCGAAGCAGGCGCGGAATTGCGGTAAAAGCATCCGACCGCAGGTATCACGGCGGAGATGCTGGCCCGCCACAGCCGCAGTACACTAAAAGTTCATTCTCCGCTCGCCGGCACTCCTGAGGAGGCATTGCATCATGGCATCGGTCATTCTTCCGTCCGCTCCGTCCGAATCGCGTCCGGGGCGCTTCGGCATCTACGGCGGGCGCTATGTGCCGGAAACGCTGATGGCGGCCCTGCTTGAACTGGAGCACGCGTACGAGGCAGCGAAGGCCGATGCGGCATTTCAGTCCGAGCTTGACGCGTTGTTGCGCGATTTTGCCGGCCGGCCTACGCCGCTCTACTTTGCCAAACGCCTGACCGAAGAGCTTGGCGGAGCAAAGATTTATCTCAAGCGCGAAGACCTGCTGCACACCGGCGCGCACAAAATCAACAACGCGCTGGGCCAAGGTCTGCTGGCGAAGCGCATGGGTAAGAAGCGCATCATTGCCGAAACCGGCGCGGGGCAGCATGGCGTGGCGACGGCAACGGTCTGCGCGCTGCTGGGCTTGGAATGCGTCGTCTACATGGGCGAAGTGGACATGGCGCGGCAGGAGTTGAACGTGCTTCGTATGCGCCTGCTTGGAGCGGAAGTCCGCGGCGTCGCGTCAGGCTCCAAAACGCTCAAAGACGCGATCAGCGAGGCGATGCGTGACTGGGTCACGAACGTTCGCACGACACATTACCTGCTCGGCTCGGCGCTCGGAGCGCATCCTTACCCGACGATGGTGCGTGACTTTCACCGCTGCATCAGCCGCGAGATGAAGGAGCAGATTCTCGAAAAAGAGGGTCGGCTCCCTACGGCGATAATCGCCTGTGTGGGCGGCGGCTCGAATGCTATCGGCGCGTTTTACGAGTTCATTCCGGACCGCGACGTGCGGCTGATCGGCGTCGAGGCCGGCGGGCGCGGCACGGTGTTGGGCGAACACGCGGCGCGGTTCGAGGGTGGCGTGCCGGGCGTGTTGCAGGGCACGTTTTCTTACGTGCTGCAGGATGAGAACGGGCAGATCGCGCAGACGCATTCGGTCTCTGCGGGCCTCGATTACGCCTCGATTGGCCCCGAGCACGCGATGCTGCACGACTCGAAGCGCGCCGAGTACACTT
>JAATFM010000147.1 GCA_015655195.1 Terriglobales bacterium | reverse complement strand
TATCGCCGTTGCTTACTCCCGCGTGCGACCAGAAGAGAAAGCCGCCGCCGATTGCGGGAATCGACTCCTGCTTGTTGTCCACCGAGTAGGCGATCTGCGACGCGGCCGATGCGGGCACGCTGGCCTGCGATTCCTTCAGCGCGCAGTTGGCTGCGGATGCGGGGTTCGTCGCGCCGGCCGAATAGCGAAACTCTTCCATGTCGCCGAGGCCGGCGGGCCAGGAGAGCAGCGCGAGAACCGGTTGCCCGTTGCGGTGCACCTGGAGCGTGGCGTGGACGACGTAGCTCGAATCGAACTGGAAGGTCTTGAGAACGTCAAGGCCGTTCTGCTGGTAGTGGAAGGTGAGCGTGCCGGGCGCGGTGAGCGTTGCGGTGGACCCGGTCGAGCTTGAAACCTGGTAGAGCGCCGAGTTCAGTTCGCTGGTCAGCGCCGGCTCATAGGTGTAGAGCGAGAGCGGAAGTCCGAACTTTGAGGCCGCCTGCTGTTGCACCAGATCGAGCGGATTGCAGGCCGTGTCCTTGTAGTTCTTCAGAAGCCACTGCTTGACCTGCGCGCCCTTGTTGGTGAAGACGATCTTGTAATTGGCATTTTCAATCGTGGTCGTCGTGGCGGCAGCGGCCGTGATGACGGGAGCGCCGGTCGGCGCGTTGGCGCCAGCCGCTGAATTGGCTGGCGTGCCTGCCGGAGTCGCGCTCTGAGAACCCGGCGCGCCGGATGACTGTTGCGATTGTTGCTGCGTCTGCTGCTGATTTTCCGGCTTCGGCTTGTTGAAGAAGAGCTGGTAGCCGAAAAAGACGGCAACAAAAAGGCAGGCAATGGCCAGCATGGAGCGCATTTCGCCGCCGCCGCCGCTGTTTCCGCCGCCGGGACCGCCTTGCGATTGAAGATTGGGATTTTGAAATTCGGGCAAAGGATACGTCCTGTGGTTGTGAGCGTGCCGCGCCGGGCGCTTCTCCGCTCTCTCTATGGTAAAGGTTCGTGGTGGCAGGTCTTGGACGCCGCCGGGACGGAATCTGCCGAATTCGCCGGATGCGCGTGCCAAGGCGGGACTGGAAGCGGTACAGGGTCGAATCCGCCGGGGCTGAAGGGATGGCAGCGGAGCAGACGCCACGCGGCAAGCACGCTGCCGCGCACCGCGCCGTGAATCGTGATGGCTTCGGCGGCGTACTCCGAGCAGGTGGGGCGAAACTTGCATCCGCCAATGCCGAGCGAATGCAGCGCGGGCGAGAGCCATCGCTTGTAGAACGCTAGAACGGCAAGGAGAATGCGTTTCATCGGGGCTTCGATTCTTCGGCCTTTTGCGCTTCCGCACGAAGCGATTCCGTGCGAGACTGCGCCTCAGCCCGAGCTAATTCCGCACGGGCCTGCATGAGAATACGCACAACCTCGGCCTCAAGTTTCCCAAATTCCATCTCAATCACAACGCGGCGGGGATGCAGGATGAGATCGGCATTCTGAGGGAGCAGATCGACGTGGCGGCGCAGGGCCTCGCGCATTCTCCGCTTGATCCGGTTCCGCTCATGCGCCTTGCCGAGAACCTTGCCGGCGGTGAGGCCGACGCGCGGGCCGAGAATGACGGGAGCGGCATAGCCTGCAGGCTTATTCGCAGCCTGTTCCACAGTGGGCCGCGGCGCCAAAAACCAACTCATCGACGCCGACTGGCGCTTGCGTGCCGCGGCGGTGTAAGCCTTCTGGTAATCCGCATGCTTGCGCAGGCGCACACCCTTGAGCGAGTTTTTGCGGAGCGGGCTTTCGCCCGTCTGCTTTGGCTCGCCAGGCTGATGGGCTGTCATGGGAATTTGCACGACTCGAAAAGCGTGGGCCGGAAGGTATTGCGGCCGGAGCGAAGAGGTGGGTGCATCCGGCCCTGATATGAAACCAGCCATGAGGCTAACCGCGAAGTTAGTCGCGGAAGCCGGCGCTGACGGCGACGCGCTTGCGTCCCGCTGCGCGGCGGCGGCTGAGAACGGCGGCGCCGCTCTTGGTCTTCATGCGGGCGCGGAAACCGTGCTTCTTCACGCGGCGATGGCGGTTGGGTTGAAATGTGCGCTTAGGCATGGAAATGCGCTCCTGTATCTCTGCTGAAATCTGCGCCTTGACGGCAAGTATTGAGTATATCGCAGGACGGGATTCGACGCCAGAGAAATTTGCTTTGGCGGAACCTGCTGCGGCCAGACTCCGGCGAGACCACTCTGCGCGCTCGTGGGCTCGCTCAGGCAACCCCGCGCTCCATGCCGGTCTCAAAGCACAGAGAACGAGCAACCAGAGAACAGCACAGAAAGTATGATCCGGCGAGCGCATCCGGTAAAGCGGAAGGCGACGCGCAAAGATGACTGCCGCGTAAAAATTCCGCGGCTTTCACCAGCAATGGTGCAACACTCCTTGCCAGTACGAAAGTTATGTAAATGAGGGATTGCAACAATGTCTAAATGTGCTACTATCGGACCCGTTCAGGAAAAGTTATCGCGTCCCCCGAACGAAGCAATTCAGGCCCCATAGAAGTAAGTCAACCGGGGCAAGATCAAGGTAGAATGGCGTAGTGGTACCGACGACGGCGGAGCATTAAATCCGCCGCCGGGCGAGAGCCATTGTCTAAAATCAACTGAGACACTTCCGAAGCGCGGACGCCGGCAAGGATTAGATCGATGGCATTTGCAATGACGCCGGCAACGGCTCTCAATCCCTGGCTCCAGATTCTCGCGGCGCTTGAGAAAAAGGTGGTCCGAAACTCCTTCGAGACCTGGCTCAAGCCCACCCGATACAGCCACGCTGCAGGCCGCACCATTTACGTGCGTGTGCCTTCCCCGGAGTTTCAGCATATCGGCGACAAGTACGGCGATCTGATTCAGGAGGCGATTGACTTAAACGCGCTGGAGTTCGACGACGTTTGTTTTGTAACGGCGGAGGAAGACCCCTCCATCCCGCCGCAGCGCAGGGACGGCGGCTTTGGCCCCGTGCCGACGCACGCCCCCACCGCTCCGCCGGCTCCCAACGGGCAGCGCGCGCCGGAGCAGCAGCGCTTCGATTTCTCGACCGCCGCGCAGCTCAACCAGCGCTACACCTTTGAGAACTTCGTGACTGGCAGCGGCAACCAGTTTGCCCGCGCCGCCTCGCTTGCCGCGGCGGAGCGCCCCGGCAAGGCCTACAACCCGCTCTTTCTCTACGGCGGCTCGGGGATGGGCAAGACGCACCTCATGCAGGCCATCGGCCACGAGGTGAAGCGCCGCCAGCCGGCTGCAAACCTCTGCTACGTGACAGCGGAAAAGTTCCTGAACGAGATGATTAACTCCATCCGCACGGACCGGATGATCGGCTTCCGCGACCGCTTCCGCACGGTCGATGTGCTGCTTATCGACGACATCCAGTTCATTGCGCAGAAGGAGCGCGTGCAGGAGGAGTTCTTCCACACCTTCAATGCGCTGCACGAGAGCAACAAGCAGGTCGTCATCACCTCCGATCGGCCACCCAAGGAACTGGCCGAGATCGAGGAGCGGCTGCGCTCGCGCTTCGAGTGGGGCCTGATTGCCGACATTCAGCCTCCCGACCTCGAAACCAAGGTGGCGATTCTGCAAAAGAAGGCCGAGTCCGAGCAGGTGATTCTGCCCACAGATGTGGCGCTCTTCATCGCCTCGAATGTCCGCACCAACGTGCGTGAGCTTGAGGGCGCGCTGGTCCGCCTCGTTGCCTGGTGCCAGGTGAACCACATCGAGATCACGCTGGCCTCGGCGCAGCAGTGCTTGAAGCAGTTCATCGACATGCAGGTGCGGAAGATCACACTGGAGTCGATTCAGCGCGTGGTGGCCGAGCACTTCGGCATGAGGGTCAGCGACCTGAAGCAGAAGAACAACTCGCGCAACGTCGTCGTGCCGCGGCAGATTGCCATGTACCTGGCCAAGCAGATGACCGAGGCGAGCCTGCCCGAGATCGGCCGCCAGTTCGGCAACAAGCACCACACGACGGTCATGCACTCGATCGCCAAGATCGACGAACATCGCCGCAAGGACAAGGACCTGCACCGCACCGTCAACAAGCTACAGGAGCTGTTAAACGGCTAAGCGTAGTTCCGGATGAGAATGCGAAAGGCCGCGCATTGCGCGGTCTTTCACATTTTGCGGACAGCGGGCCTCAGCCAGCCAACGGGAACTGCGTCACGCTCAGCACGTTGCCGTCCGGGTCATGGAACCATGCGATGCGCGCACCGCCGGGAGCGGTCCAGATGCCGTGCGGGTCCTTGTCGTTGAGGCCCGGAAAACGCAGAAATTCGACGCCGGCTGCGGTGAGTTGCGCCACCGTCTCGTCGATGCTCGCCACATCCCAGCCCAGCACCGTAAACGGCGCGGGCTTGTGCTCTGGAACCTTTGTGACGCGCAGCATGGTGCCGTTGGCATCAAAGACGAGCGCGAAGGGCAGCTCCTCTTCGACAAGACGCAGCCCGAGCACTCCCTCGTAAAATGCGCGCGCTTTCGCAAAGTCCGTTACGGCCGCAAAGGCAACCAGCTTGCCCGCGCCAAGAATGCTTTTATTCTCCATCGCTCACTCCAACGGCAAGTTTCGAGCGAGCGGGCGGAATTGGCAAGCGAAAATTATTGTCCCTGCACCACGAGGTCTTGTGCCAGACGAAAGTTGACCACGGTTTCAGCAGGAATCTCGATGTCGCGGTTGCCGGTGAGGCCCGCCGCGGCTGTGCCCGCACCGCCACCCACAAGGCCGCCGACGAGTAATCCCACGCCGCCCGTGGCCACGCCGCCGACGAGCATTCCAAGGCCCGAGCCGCCGCCGATAAAGGCCGCGCTACGCTTGCCTTTGCCCTTCTTCGTGCGTGCCAGGTCGGCGGTCTGGAGCGGATACTCCTGCCCGTTCAGCTCCAGCGCGGTCAGCCGCAGCTCCAGAATCGACCGGCCCTTGAAATGGCCGCGCCGGTGCGCCGCATCTACGACGCCCCTGACTCGCGCGCCCTTGGGAATCAGATCGCTGCCGTCGCTCGCCATGACGGGCTGGACCACTTCTCCGGTAAAGGCGTCGCCGGGGCGCGTCGTCTTGACGCTGATGCGCTGGTCGATGCGAATGGCGAGCGTGGTTCCGGCGGGAACCGTGATGTCAACCGGCGCGGGCGGCGGCTGAGGCACGGCTGAAATCTTCGGGTCAGAGGGTGCAGGTTTGGGCTGGCCCTGCGGCGCGGGCGTTGTCGTGGTTGAAATCGCGCCTTGCGTCTGTCCCGAGGCGGGCGGCTGCACGGTCGTGGTCGTCGTGGCCCCACTCTGGTCTACGCTCACCACCTGCTGCGACTGGCCGGTCTGAGCGGCCTGTTGCTTGGCCTGGTCCAGAGCCTTTTGTTGTTTGGAAGAGCAGCCGGCCAGAATTCCAAGGGCCAGAAGAGCGGAAGCGCACATACGCACGCGGGCGGAAAACATAATCTACACCTCCAGATTCGATCTATCTCTAAAACAGCTAACAAGTTCTACACTTCCTTAGATGCAAGCCCATACCCCATCCTCGCACCTTTTTTCTGGCGCAAGGGTGGGAACCGCGGAAGATTCCTAGCGCTTCATCAACTCCACAAACATCTTCTGGAATCGCGTCAGGTCCACGTCGAGTTGCGCATGGACGAGGTGCACGCCCGTCGCCGGCTGGCAAGGGGAGAGCGAAACGGCTATGTGCTTTAACGGCGGCTGAATCCGCGTGGACGGCCCTGGGACGAGCGCCCCTCGGACGGTCGGGATGGGCTTGGGCGAGTTTGCGGCGTGACGGGAAGGTGCGTTTTGCCGGCTGGATAGACGGCGAGAAAACGGTCGCGGCCTTCGCCGTTGCTGGCCGTCTCCACACCTTCGATCTCGCGCAGCGCGATGTGGAGCAGGCGCCGCTCGCGGCTGTTCATGGCCGGAAAGGCGTAAGGCACACCGGACTCTTTCACCTTGGCCGCGGCAGTTTCGGCGGCCAGCTTCAACTCGGCCTCGTGCAGGGCGCGAAAGTTGTCGGCGTCAAAGCTGATGAGGCCCTGCTCGCGCTGATCGAGCCTGAGAACCTGCGCGGCGACGGTCTCAAGCGCGCGCAGCAACTCGCCGTTGTGCTGCGTCAGCAGCGGCGTATCGGGGCCGGACAGCTCGACGGAGAGCTGCGGGGCGCGATCGTCCTCGTGCCCCGTGGCATCGCTCGCGCCCTCGCTGGCCTCACCCGCCGAGATGCGGTACTTGAGGCGGAGGCCGCCGAGCTTGTTGAGGTTCGAGAGCAATCCGGCAATTTTTTGCGCAGCCTGTTGCAGGTCGTCGATAGGCATGACATATCAGTATCGCAGACTGGGACGGGAAGCGCGGCTTGATTCCCCAATCGGCCAGTGGGGCAGTTTGGAGGCGGGCGCTGAGGCCCGTACTCTTCAAATTGACCCACTGCCCGCAGGTGGAATGGGAGAATACAAACATGCCCTCGGAGATGCCGTTTTTGCTGACAGCCGCACAGGCCCGTGTACTGGGCGCGTTGATCGAAAAGGAAGCGACCACGCCGGACTATTATCCGCTCTCGCTGAATGCGCTGATGAATGCGTGCAATCAGCGCTCGAATCGCGAGCCGGTGATGGATCTGGACGAAGAAGATGTGCGGCAGGCGCTGCATGGGCTCGAAGATCTGCGGCTGGCGGGTCCGGTGCGCGGCGCGGATGGGCGCGTGGCAAAGTATGAGCACTGGCTGGGCGAGGCATTCAACTTTACGCGCGCGGAGACGGCGCTGGTGTGCGTGCTGCTGCTGCGCGGGCCGCAGACGCCGGGCGAACTGCGCGGGCGCACGGAGCGGATGCACCGCTTCGAGGAGATTGCCGACGTGCTGGCCGGGCTGCAGAAGCTGATGGAGCGCGAGCCGGTGCTGGCGTCCGTGCTCCCGCGCCAGCCGGGAACGAAGGAGTCGCGCTACGCACATCTGTTTTGCGGGGCAGTGGAGGCAGCCTGGGCTGTGCCGCAGGCTGCGAGCGGGAATGCCGGCACCGCTGGGCAATCTGCCGCACAAGACGAGCGCATTGCACTGCTCGAAGCGACCGTAACTGAGTTGCGCGGGGAAGTGACGGCGCTGCGCGAGCGGCTCGACAGCCTGTTAGGAAGCTAGACCAGTCTCACGCAGCGACGACGGATTCGACGAAGGGTTCCTTAGATCAACTCGTAGCCGGCAAACCAATAGCCGATCTCAAAGGCCGCGGTCTCTTCGGCATCGGAGCCGTGGATGGCGTTCTCTTCGATAGAGCCGGCGAACTGCTTGCGGATGGTGCCTTCCTCGGCGTTGGCCGGGTTGGTGGCGCCCATCAGCTTGCGGAGGTCGGCGATGGCGTTCTCTTTTTCGAGAACGAGCAGGACAATCGGCCCCGACGACATGAAAGTCGTGAGCGAGTCAAAGAAAGGCCGGGCGCTGTGAACGTGGTAGAAGCCTTTGGCCTGATCCTTCGAGATGGATTGCTTCTTGATTGCAATAATCTGAAAGCCGGCCTTTTCGATCTCGGCCAGAATGGCGCCGGTGTAGCCCTTGCGGACCGCATCCGGCTTGATGATGCTGAAGGTGCGTTGCAACACGTCTGGTAACTCCTCGTACGGAAACTCGTGCGGAAAACTCTTCTTTTATTATACTTGGCGGAATGCGGCTTTTCTTTGCCCGCTCCTGGCATTTAGCTTGCCATGCGGCAGGGAAGCGCGGCGGGGACGGCCGGGACCGTGCCTGCGCGGGCTATAGTTTTTCAATCCATTCCGGCGTCAGGTTGGGAATCACCACTTGATACGCTCCGCCGATGAAGAAGACGTTGTCCTGCTCATCGGGGTGTGCGGAATCGTTGAACTTGCGCTGATACCGCGCTTTGCCTGCAAAGCCCCACACGGGCTTCTTAAACTGCGCCTTGATGATAGAGCGCATTCCATTCCATTGCTCTGTAACGGCGGCCAGTGCACGCGCTGCCTGCTGTGGCCGCCCAACGGCTCCGCCGAGGTTGCTGTGACGCATCCGGAATTCCTTGAAGCCGTCCACCTTGCGGTCGCCGATCATGAAGCTCTCCCACGGAGACCAGTATTCGGTGATCGAGCCGTTCTTCGGGTTCACGAGCGTGGTGTAGCTGGTCCATTTATAGACGCAATCGCCTCTTTCAAACCGGACAAGCACGGGAACAGGCGAAGGATAAAATGATCCCCGCTGCTCATCTGTTAAGGCAGAAAAACTGAGTCCAGAGTTAAGCTCGCTCGACAAGGGGCTCCTCACTTGCGTCGCATTGCGCGACCACGACATCGTACCGCAAAATATGCGGCAAACGCATGAAATTAGTGCCGCGGAATGGAGTGCCGTTACAGCGTCGAAGCCAAAGACCAGATAGGGACGAGAAAGGCCCACCATTTCGGTGGCCTTTCTGTTGTCGCTAGAGATTAGTAGCTGGAAGCAACCTTACTTGCCAATCGCCTTCGCCAGCGTCTCGCCGATCTCCGCAGGGGAGACGACGACATGAATGCCTGCCTCACGCATCGCCTGCATCTTGTCGGCAGCCGTGCCTTGCCCGCCGGAGATGATTGCTCCCGCGTGGCCCATACGGCGGCCCGGAGGCGCGGTTTGTCCCGCGATGAAGCCGACGACCGGCTTCTTCACATTCTCCTTGACCCACACTGCCGCAGCCTCTTCCGCCGTGCCGCCGATCTCGCCGATCATAATGATAGCTTCCGTGTCGGGGTCGTCGTTGAGCAGCTTCAGCGCGTCAATGTGCGTGGTGCCGATGATCGGGTCGCCGCCGATGCCGATGGCCGTGGACTGCCCGATGCCGCGCTGCGTGAGCTGGTGCACGGCCTCGTAGGTCAGCGTGCCCGACTTCGAGACGATTCCCACCGAGCCCTGCTTGTGAATGCGTCCCGGCATGATGCCGATCTTCGCCATGCCCGGCGAAATCACGCCGGGGCAGTTGGGGCCGATGAGCCGCGACTGCGAGTGCTTGATCTTGGCCCACACCTTCACCATGTCGAGCGTGGGAATCCCTTCCGTGATGCAGACGATCAGCGGAAGCCCCGCGTCTTCGGCTTCGAGAATCGCGTCGGCTGCGAACGGCGGCGGCACGAAGATCATCGTCGCATTCGCGCCGGTTTCCTTCACTGCATCGGCAACCGTATTAAAGACCGGCCAGCCCTCGTGAATCGTTCCGCCCTTGCCGGGAGTGACGCCGCCGACAACTTTAGTGCCGTACTCCGCGCATCCCTTCGCGTGGAAGGTGCCTTCCTTGCCCGTGATGCCCTGAACGATAAGCCGCGTGTCGTTATTAACCAAAACCGCCATTATGCTGCCACTCCCTTCGCGGCTGCGACAACGAGTTCAGCCGCTTCCTTCATCGTTGCGCCTACCTGGAAGTTCAGGCCGGATTCCTTGAGAATCTTGCGGCCTTCTTCGACGTTGGTGCCTTCGAGGCGCAGCACAATCGGAACCTTGACGTTGAGATTCTTGGCCGCCGCAACGACGCCGGTAGCGAGACGATCCACGCGCAGAATGCCGCCAAAGATATTGATGAAAATGGCCTTCACATTCGCATCCGAGAGCAGAATCGCAAAGGCGTGCTCGATCTGTTCCTGTGTCGCGCCGCCGCCTACATCGAGGAAGTTCGCAGGGCTGCCGCCGGTGTACTGGATAATGTCCATCGTCGCCATCGCGAGACCCGCGCCATTCACCATACAGGCAATCGAGCCGTCCAGCTTGATGTAGTTCAGCGCGTACTTGCTGGCTTCCACTTCGAGCGGATCTTCCTCGGCCACATCGCGCAGCGCCTTGATCTCCGCGTGGCGGAAGAGCGCGTTGTCGTCGAAGTTCATCTTCGCGTCGAGGGCGAAAAGCTTGTCGTCCTTCGTCGTGATGAAGGGATTGATTTCGAGCAGCGAGGAGTCGGTCTCGATGAAGGCTTTGTAGAGGCTCTGCAAGAAGCCGACGGCCTGGTTGATCTGCGTGGGCTTGAGGCCCAGCGCGAAGGCCAGCTTGCGAGCCTGCCATGCGCCAAAGCCGACAGCCGGGTCGATCGCTTCCTTGTAAATCGCCTCCGGCGTTTTGGCCGCGACCTCTTCAATCTCCATGCCGCCAGCCTGCGAGGCCATGAAGACCAGCTTGCCGGTAGCGCGGTCGAGCACGATGCCGAGATAAAGCTCGCGGTCAATGGCCGCGGTCTCCTCGATCAGCAGCCGCTGCACCTTCTGCCCCTGCGGGCCGGTCTGGTGCGTCACAAGCTGCATTCCCAGAATGTTCTTGACGTGCGTTTCGGCCTCGTCGCGGGTCTTTGCCACCTTCACGCCGCCGCCTTTGCCGCGGCCTCCGGCATGAATCTGCGCCTTGACGACCACGCCGCTCGCGCCCTCGGCAAAGAGCTTGCGGGCCACGGCTGATGCCTCTTCCGGCGTGTTGGCCACTTCGCCCTTCGGCACGGGCACACCGTACCTCGCAAGGATTTCCTTCGCCTGATACTCGTGAATTTTCATAATTTTCCGGAACCGCCACGGCCGCTGAGATTAGAAAAACTGGGAGCGCCAGCGGTATCTGCATACTATCGCCCGCCGCTCACGACCGGCAACGTGACAGCGCGCACTGCGGCGGGCAATTACCATATTGAGGGATATGAGCCGAAAGATATGAGTTTAGTGAAAGAACTGTTAAAGCCGCTGGCCGAAGAGGGCGCGGCACTGACCAGGGAGCAGGCCGCCGCGGCGCTCCGGGGAATTCTGGCCGGCGAGGCGACGGATGCCGAAACCGCGGCGCTGCTGGCTGTATTGGCCACGCGCGGCGAGCAGGCGCCGGAGCTGGCCGGTTTTGTGGACGTGATGCGGGCCAATGCCGTGCCGCTGCCGCTCACCGACGCGGAGCGCGAAGCGCTCGTGGACACCTGCGGAACCGGCGGCGGCGGCCCGCTGACCTTCAATATCTCGTCGGGCGCGGCACTCGTTGCGGCTGCGGCCGGGGCCAAGGTCGCCAAGCATGGCAACCGCGCCGTCACTTCGCGCTGCGGCTCGGCCGATGTGCTGGAAGCTCTC
>JAATFM010000035.1 GCA_015655195.1 Terriglobales bacterium | reverse complement strand
GGCCAGGAGGCGGGATGATCCGACCCGATAGATCGACGGATGCAGTTAACGTTGAGGTGTCAGTGGAACCGTGCGGAAGATCGATCTACGCTAGCACCTACTGGCACGATACCGCTGCAATACATCCTCCTGGGACAGTACCCCTTCAAGAACCCCGTGCATGGCACGGTTGGACACAGCTAACAGCGGCCATCGCTTGAAGTGTGTCAAGGCATTTGAGAGCAGTTGATCCGGATAGACTTGCGGAGTTCTCTCCGGACCTAGGCCGTGCCTCCAGGGAGGGTCTGATATTTGACACATCTTCCGTTTGCAATTCTCGAAAGATCGTCTGTAATTCATCCTGTCTTGCTGCATACCACCGGCCACTAGAGCATCTGACAAGCAGAGCAGCCGCTGCTCTTAGCTCTGGAGAGCCGTCAAGACGTTCCTTTGTACGAGACAGTGACTCCGTTCCCTCCAAAATTGGAACGAATGTAGATTTTTCGACGTCTTCAAAGCGCAAAGGGCGTTATTCGCGCTGTTCATCCATCGAAGGTAGAAGCATCCCATCCTGTTGAGTAAGTAATTCGAAGATCGATACCGGCTGTAGTGCCCGTGAAACAAAATATGCAATTGTATTCGCCACAAGAACAGGGACGATAATCGAGTAATTACCGCTGACCTCCAAGACCATGAAGATCGAAGTAAGAGGGGCGCGCAAGAAAGCAGCGAACAGCACACCCATACCCACCAATGCGTACATAGCGACCGAGCCACTCAGTGATGGAAAGAAGTGCATTTCAATCGAGCCGATTGCGGCCCCAAGCATTGCCCCCGCGAACAGAGTTGGGGCGAACAGGCCGCCCGGTGTGCCACTTGAAAAGGATACGATCGTAGCGATGATCTTAAACACTGCCAACAGCAACAACATCTTCAGCGCAAACTGTCCATGCATTGCTTGGTCGATGGATCCATATCCAGCGCCCATGACCTGGGGTAGCCCGAAATATCCAATTGCACCCACGAGAAGGCCTGCCAACGGTGGATGGAGTATTCGCGCCCACGAAGGTTGACGCCGCAGTGCGGGACGGAGATAGCTTAGTGCTTTCGAGAAGTACAGTGCGGCAATGCCCCCGCCGACGCCGAGAACCGCATATGCAATCAATTCCCGGGGACCACGCAATTCAACTGAAGGGACACGAAATGGCGGGTCCGCTCCCCAAAACCATTGAGCGACCACGACCGATGCGACGGCCGCTGAGACGATCGAACCCAGGACCACCGAGGTCCACTGACCTATGACCTCTTCGATGACAAACAGGATTGCGGAGATGGGTGCATTGAAGGCTGCCGCAAGACCGGCGGCCGCTCCGACGGGCGCGAGGATTCTCAGTCTCTCGCGCGGGAGACCCGAACGTCTCCCGATGATCGAAGCAACCGCAGCGCCGATCTGCAGAGATGAGTCTTCAGGGCCGAGCGAAAATCCGCTTCCAATAGCAATCGCGGACAGTAGAAACTTTCCTATCATCGTGCGAACCGAGATATAGCCGTCGTGAATATACATGGCCGCTCTCGTTTGATTCACTCCACTGCCATCCACAGTGGGAAAGACATATCGTGTCAGGGTCGCGATTAGGATGCCCGCCAGCGCCGGGACAAGAAGTAACCGTATGCGGTGCAGCGAGAAATCTCCTTCTCTGAGTAGAACGGTCAACCAGTTGATGGACATCCGGAGGCAACCTACAAGGAACCCTGAGAGGACACCGATAAAGATCGACAAGAGTAAAAATAGCCGATCGTCCCGCTTTGCCCGCGTCTCCTTATAATCCAAGGTCGCCAAGTCGCCGATAGATCGTTGATTGTTGTTGTGTTCCATAGACTAGCTGGCTCATCTACTTCCTATCGCAGGCGACGCAAATACCCGGTGTGATATTCAGCACTTCAGGACACCCACGAAAGGGGGCACGGCCCATACCGTGCCCCCTCAGATTTCTACTGCTCCATTTTCATACTGTGGTAGTGGCTGTGTCGGCTTCACGCTTCGCCAACCACTCGTAGTCGTACGCTTCGTGATCCATGATCGGAAGCTGCGTGAAGTTCTCGGTCAAGGGGGGCGATTGAACCTGCCACTCCAGGCCGGTAGCTTGCCAAGGATTGTTTCCAGCAATGGCCCCATATTTGAGAGACCAAGCAAAGTAAAGGACCGGCAAGAGGAATCCCATGCCCAGAACGGTTGCTCCAGCGGTTGACAGTACATTCAACACCTGGAACTCAGGCGGATACGCGGCATAACGCCGCGGCATGCCGAGATATCCGAGGATGAATTGAGGCATGAACGTCACATTGAAGCCGATGAAAGCTGTGACCGCGGCGATCTTCGAAAGCGATTCTGGATACATGCGTCCGGTCATCTTGGGCCACCAAAAGTGAAGGCCGCCAAGGAAAGCCATTAGCATTCCCCCGACCATCACGTAGTGAAAGTGAGCCACGATGAAGTAGGTCTCCGTGAGGTGAATGTCCGTTCCGGTGGTGCCGAGGAAGACGCCTGTCAAGCCGCCGATGGTGAATAAGCCCATGAAGCCGAAGGCGTACAGCATCGGCGTTTCAAAGGTGATCGACCCCTTGTAGAGCGTGAAGGCCCAGTTGAAGATCTTGATGGCCGAAGGCACCGCGACCAGCATCGTGAGGAGCGAGAAGACCAGAGTCGAGTAGTTCGAGACGCCCATGATGAACATGTGGTGTTCCCACACGAAGAAGCCGAAGATCGCGATGGCGACCGAACTGAACGCGACCGCCGTGTAGCCGAAGACGCGCTTGCGGGAGAAGGTCGAGATGACCTCGGAGATCACGCCCATGCCGGGCAGAATCATGATGTAGACGGCCGGGTGTGAGTAGAACCAGAACAGGTGCTGGAAGAGCAGCGGGTCGCCGCCCTTGGCCGGGTCGAAGACGCCGATGCCGACGGTGCGTTCCAGCGCCACAAGGACAATCGCAATCGCCAGAACCGGCGTGCCGAGAACCATCAGGATCGAGGCCGCGTAGTTGGCCCACACGAAGAGCGGCATCCGGAACCAGGTCATGCCCGGCGCGCGCATCTTGTGGATGGTCACGATGAAGTTGAGGCCGGTAAAGATGGAACTGAAGCCGGCGATGAAGATGGCGAGGCCGGTACTGAGCACGTTGGTGTTGACGTAGTGCGTCGAGAGCGGCGTGGTGAAGGTCCAGCCCGTGTCAACGCCGCCGGTAATCATGGTGTAGAGCACCAGGATTCCGCCGGCCATGTAGAGATACCAGCTCAGCAGGTTGACCTTGGGCAGCGCCAGGTCCTTGGCCCCAATCATGATCGGGATCAGGAAGTTGCCCAGTGTGGCCGGCACCGAAGGCACCAGGAACAGGAAGATCATCACCACGCCGTGCATGGTGAAGACCTTGTTATAGGTGTCGGTAGCCATCAGGTCCGACTGCGGCGTAAGCAGCTCCAGGCGAATGAGGCCCGCGAGCGCTCCGCCGATGGCGAAGAAGAAAGTAATCGAAATCAGGTAGAGGATTGCGATTCGCTTATGATCGCCGGTCAACAGCCAGCTCAGAATTCCATTTTCCCTGGTGATGAAGTTGTCCTTGGGAATTCTGGCCGTTGACTGGTCGGGGAGGCTGACAATCGTCGCGCTGCTCATTGTGTCACCGTACCTTTCGCAGCCGGCGCGGGCTTGGGCGCGGAGGCCGGCGTGGCCTTGCCCTCGCTCTCCGGCAGCAAATCGGTTGTGTTCAGCGTCTGCTCGACGCGGTAGTTCGAGTTCAACGTCTTGATGTATTCGACGAGCGAAATTACGCCGTCTTCGCTGACCTGGCCTTGATATGTCGGCATGATCGGCGCGTAGCCTTGCGTGATGTGCTCGGAGGGGTTCAGGATTGCATCGCGGAGATACGCCTCATCGGCAAACTGCTCCTGCCCGTTCGAGAGCCGCAGCTTCGAGTTGTAGACATTGGCAAGGCTCGGACCGCGTGCGTCGGGCCGGCCGTTGTGGCAGGCATTGCAACTGAGGCTCGCAAAGAGCCGCTCGCCATTCTGCGCCAGGCTCATGCCGCTGGTCGATTCCGTCAGCCACTTCTTGTAATCCTCGGGCGAGAGCACCACGATGTCGCCGATCATGTGCGAGTGCTCGGTGCCGCAGTACTGCGTGCAGAAGAGATGATACGTGCCGACCTGCGTGGCCTCGAACCAGACCGAGGTGTAGCGGCCCGGAATCGCCTCGCGCTTTACGCGGAAGGCGGGAATCGAGAAGCTATGAAAGACATCCTGTGAGATCAGGGTGAGCTGAATGGGCTGGCCGGTGGGAATGTGCAGCGAGTTAATCTCGTGCTGGCCGCCCGGATGCTCGGCCTTCCACATCCACTGCTTGCCCACCACGTAGATGTTCATGGCGTTGGCCGGCGGCGTGTAGACGCGGAAGTAAATCAGCGAGCCCCACACGAACATGATGAGGAAGAGGCCGAGAGGAATGATGGTCCACGTGGCTTCGAGGATGGTTGATCCCTCGATCTGCACGGCTACCGGATGGCGCTTCTTGCTATACAAGATGGAGAAGCCGACGAGCAGAAGGACGACCAGCGTGAGGCCCACGAGGCTCACCAGAGTGATGAAGAAATACAGCGCGTCCATCTGCGGCGCGATCTTCGACGCTTCCGGTGGGAAGAGCGCGAAGTTCGTCATCCACTTGACGAGAAATTGCCAGAGTACTGGGCTGATATGATCCATTCCGTTATCCGTTCCCCTTTGTTGCTGGCCTCTGGAGTGCTGCCACGGGCCTATAATCGCGCTTCGCGTCTGCACGGAACATCAGGAACATGAATCCGCCCAGCATGAGCACGGTGACCAGACCGCCGCCCTGTACGACGCGGGCCACGATCAGCGAATGCTTGTTCGTGCCGGGATCGTAGTGGTAGCAGTAGGTCAAGATGTTGTCCACCGGCGAGCCGATGCGATTGTCCGAGGCCTCGGCCAGTCCGAGGCGGAGATCCTTGGGGCTGTACTCGACGCCCATGTAATACTGCGCGATGCGGCCCTGCGGCGTGATGATCTGGATGGCGCTGGCGTGTGCAAATTGCGTGAGCTTGCCGTCAGGGCCAGGAATCTTGGTGTAGCCGAAGCCAACGGCCTGCGTGAGCGCGTCGATATTGGGCTGCGTGCCGGTGAGGAAATGCCAGCCAGCGGCGCTCTCGGGATGACCGTAGCGCTTGAGATAGGTCCGCTTCTTGGCCGCGGCAAGGTCTGGCCCTTCGCTCGGGTCGATGCTGACCACGATGATGTTGAAGTCGCGTCCCGGCTTCTCGTCCACCATCTGCATCGCACCGGTCAGGCCATTCAGTTCTTCCGAGCAGAGCATCGGGCACTGGTAGTAGACCAGAGCAAGAATTGCAGGCTTCGCGCCGAAGTAGCTCGCGAGCTGCACCTGCTTGCCAGTCTCGTCGGTAAAGGTGGCGTTGAGCGGAATCTGCTGGTTCAGGTGCTGTGCGATGCCGATTTTGTTCAGAAGCGAAGACTTTTCATTCGCCGGACCCATCTGCTTGTCGCCGTATGCGGCTACCTGAGAGTGCAGCGCAGGAGCAAACGCAAGAGTCACGCCAGCGGTGAAAATCATCCCGCGAATGACGCTCCGAATTGTGCGCTGCATCTGCATTTTTCCAACCTCGGGGGCTAAAGCCCCGTTTTTATTTCGGCATCTTCGGCACGGCTAAAGCCGTGCCCTGATACAAAGCGTTAAGCGTTCCTTTTGCGCCGGGGATAAATCCCCGACCAACCAACCATGCTCCGTGCCCCATCCTTGCGGCTTTTTTCTGCCGCAAGGGTGGGATAGCACAACCCTTCGTTACTCCGGCCGCACCTGCTCGGCCTTCTTTTGCGCCGCCTGATCCTGCTCGAAGGCGGTGCGGGCAAATCCATTCGTCAGCGGCGCGGTTACAACCGGAACGCTGTCGCCGGTGAGCGGCTTGGCCGTATCGGCAGCGGGTGCCTGCGGCAATCCCTGATGAGCGATCAGCGCCATTGCCTGCTCAATGGGAATGCGAACCTTGTCCGGCTGGCCGTCGATCCTCGAATAGTGTTCGAGCAGCAAATCTTCGCGCTCATGCAAGTCGGCTAGATCCTGCGCGCCGTCGCCGCTGTCGGACTGCACGCGGGGCGCTGGAAACTGCTGAGTGAGCTGCGCCACCTTGCTCTGCAGCTCCGGGTTATTGGCCAAATTGCCGAGCTGGCGCACATCGGCGGTCTTGGTCCACTTCGTGTTCGGCCCGTCTTCCTGGTCCATCCCGTAGTTGATAGCCTTGCCGATGCCCCAGCAGAGAACCGCCGCAACAACGACAAAGGTGGAGAGCGCGACGAGGAAGACGACGATGCCGGTAACGCCGACGTCGGTGCGCTCGTAGCCGTGCGACGTGTCGACCTGCTCGGGTTCGTGCCCCGGATTCTGCTCGTGTTCGTTATGCGTGGGCATGTTCAGGCTCCAGAATCTCCGCCACGTGCGGGTCGTTGACCTGCACCACGGCGCGGGTCTTGAGACGGGTGCTGAAGAAGGCCACCCAGAAGGCCGTCATCGCTACCGGCACCGCGATGTACTCGAGAATTCCCCATGAGAAGTGCAGGTTGCGCGAAGCATCCTTGAAGTTTGGCTCAATGAGCCAGAAGAGATCGAATGCCTTGGCGAAGACCATCCACTGGCAGACGCGGACAATGCGCTTCTTGTTGCGCTTGAGGTCGCGGGAGAGCAGCATCGTGAACGGGATCAGCCAGTGGAAGAGGAAATCCAGCGTGATGATGATGCCCCAGTGGCCGTTGATGCGGTCCATGTACCAGTTGATCTCTTCCGGCAGGTTGCCCGACCAGATGATGAGGAACTGCGCGAAGGCGAGATAGATGTTCAGCATCACGAAGCCGAAGGTGAACTTGCCGAGGTCGTGCTGCTCGGTTTGTCGCAGCACCGTCTTGAATGGCTCGTACTGCGAGAGACTGACGGCGGTGATGATGGAGAAGGCGAGCACCTGATAGCCCTGCCCGACGAGGAAGAGCAGGCCATACACCGACGAGTACCAGGTCACGTCGAGCGACATCACCCAGTAGATGACCGCCGCGGTCATGGTGATCGCGTAGATCACGATGCCGGGACCGGAGAGGTTCTCGAATTTCTTGATCCAGATCGGCGTGCTTTCCGGCGTGTCGGAATCGCGCTTGAGGCTGAGCGTATTCAACCGCCATGTGTAGAAGCCCCAGATGGCGAAGCAGACCAGACCGACCACGACGAAGGCCGTCGGGTTCAGCATCGGCGCCTTCCACTTGATCGCGTGATCGATGGTTTCCACCTGATCCTGCGTAATCTGGCCGAGCTTGAAAGCCTGATCGACAAGGCCGTGATTGGCCCACTGATAGAGCCGGCCCTGGAAGAAGGCGATGGGGAGCCAGTAAACGAAGATCAGCGGCAGCGTGCGCGTCATGGCTTCAAGAGGCCGGCGCAGCAGCAGACCCCACTTGCCGCCCGTGCAGTACTGCACCATCAGCAGCGCCATGCCGCCCACGGCAAAGCCGAAGGTCAGCACAAGGCCGAGCAGCCAGGCGCGCAGTACATGGTCCCAGCCCAGCCCGTCCTGCGATTGGCCCAGGAAAGCCAGAATCACAGCGAGCGCCAGGAAGACAACTCCGACGAGGAGCGCGCGCATCTTCCACGTATCTACGATTGCGGGCGCGCTGAGATCGGCGGGCAGCGTCTTTGAGTAAGTTTCGTGAGCCATCGATTCGTCCTTAATCCAATTCCTGCTGTCTTGTTGCCTGCTCTTCCATTTCTGATCGTGCTCGTTTCGCCTGTCTTACTTAGCTGACGGGATCTTGATGACCGGGTCCAGCGGATTGCCCGGAGCCATCGCCGGCGTGCCTTCCTTGGTAGCCGGATAAGCCTGCACGGCCGTTACGGGCAACGTCCAGGGCCGCGCGTAATCCGCGTGGCCGGCGGCAACCGCCAGATCCTTCAGGTTCTCCACCTTCGCTCCGGCGGGCACGGTGCTGGCCGGCGCGTCCTGGCTGAGCTGCAATGCGCGGATGTAAGCCGCCACGGCCCAGCGGTCGGCGGGCACAAGCTGCGTCGAATAATCCGGCATGGCTCCGTAGCCGTGCGTCATCACATAGAAGTAGTGCGAGAGCGGCTGCGAGCGGCGCACCTCGTCGTGCAGGTTGGCGGCGGGCTTGTAGCCGCGTTGCACGATCTCGCCCAGCCCATTGCCGACGCGCGAGTGGCACGGCGTGCAGTAGACGTTGAAGCGCTCCTG
>JAATFM010000054.1 GCA_015655195.1 Terriglobales bacterium | reverse complement strand
GGCTTGTTCTGGCTTTCGCCCACCACGGCTCGCGTCTCTACACCGATGATGCCGTTGAACCCGCTGCCGGAGCCTGAGTCGTTGCCAGGGGCCGCGCCAGTTCCTTCGTCGGATCGACCATTGGCAAGCTTCTGTTGCAAATCGCGTAGGTAGGCAAGATTGTCCTGCCACTGCTTGCGCTGCTCCGGCGTAAGTGTGCCCAGATATTTTTCCGTGTATTTCATTCCCTGCTCGGACATGGTGGCCGGCAGAGAGGTCATGGCAGCTTTTTGCAGCATCCCGCTCACCACCTGCGGAGCGATGGTGTCGCTGGAATCGTTGAGCAGTTTGATTCTCTGTGCCGCGTGGTCGGGACCGAAGGAGATGGGGTTTGCGCCCCAGCCCTGCGGGATAATGAGCGCGACAGAAACGTCGCCGGCCTTGACGGCTGCCTCGGCAGTTGCTGCAGTGTAGTCGGGCGGAGCGGGCTGGCTCTTCGTTGCATCGGGACGTGTGCGGACGCGCAGCGAATCCTCGTGCAGCAGCGCGTTGACGAGGCTGCGCGAGGCGTCGCTCTTGTCCTCGTCCACCAGGATGACGCTGACGCGCGGCACCGTGTCATGCTGGCTGCCGAAGATGACCGCGAAGATGGTGAAGAAGCCGATGGGCAGCACAAAGCTGAGCGCGAGCGCGGCCTTGTCGCGGCGCAGGCTGGCAATGGCGGTCTGGATAATCGCAAGCATCAGTCGCGCAGCTCCCTTCCGGTGAGGTGGAGAAAGACGGATTCGAGATTCGGCCTCCGCAGAGCGAGATCGGCAAGCTCCAGGCCCGAGGCCGCGGCATCGGCGAGCAGCGGAGAGACTTCGGTGGACTGCTGCACGGTAAGCTCGGCAGCGCCCTCTCCATCTTTTCCCGTCGCAACACGGCCACCGTGGCGCGCCGCCCATGCTTCCACCGCCGCGGGCTCGCTAGTGAATCGCGCAACGACCTGGCTGCTCGCGCCAAAGACGCTGCGGACCAGCTCAGCGTAAGTCCCCTCGGCAATGACACGCCCGTGATCGATGATGGCGATGCGGTCGGCGAGCCGCTCGGCCTCTTCCATGTAATGCGTGGTGTAGATGAGCGACGCACCCTGCGCCCGCAGCGCCTCGATCATTTCGAAAATGCGGATGCGCGACTGCGGATCGACGCCGACGGTGGGCTCATCCATCAGCACCACGCGCGGCTTGTGAATCACGCCGGCTGCCATGTTAAGCCGTCGCTTCATGCCGCCGGAGAGCGCGCCGGCCACGGTGCCGGCGCGGTCGGCGAGCGCGGCCCATTCCAGGCACCACGCGGATTGCTCCTTGAGCCTGCTGCCCGAGAGGCCGTGGTAGCGGCCAAAGGCGGTCAGGTTCTCCGCGCAGGTGAGGCGCGGATAGATGGCAAGCTCCTGCGGAACCCATCCCAGCGCGGCTCGTGCCGCTGTGGTCTGCGCGGCGCTGCCGAAGACCGTTACCGTGCCCGAGTCCGGAATCACACGGCCCACAATGGAGCGGATCAGCGTACTTTTGCCCGCACCGTTGGGGCCGAGCAGGCCAAGACACTCGCCCGGCGCAAGCGCAAGCGAGACGCCATCGACAGCAGTCAGCGCGCCAAAGCGCTTGACGAGGCCCTTGATTTCAAGCGGCGCGGCGATAGCGGGAATAGTCGGTACGGCGGTTCCAGTTGCGGTTGCAGACACTATGCGGCGCTCCTTGAAGGGGAGTGTTCGGCAATCCTATACCAGATACGCCTGAGGTGCGAGGAAAGTTCAGTCGTTTTAGGCGTCGTCAGCGGAATCTTCCGTGCCGAGATCGTCGAGATTATCGAGCGCGGCAAGCGACTCGTCGGGCACATTCCACTCGCGCAGCACTTTGTAAATCGTTCCGGTGGAGAAGCCCGCGGCCACGAGGCGGCGCATCAGGCGCGCCGTCTCCTTTTCGTTCGTCGGCTTTTTGAGCCGCTTGCGCTCGATATGCTGGCGCGCCAGCGCGACTTCATCCGTGCCGGCGTAGCGTGCCTCGATGGCCTCGTCCACGATCGGCGCGGCAATGCCCTTCTGCGTGAGCTTCTGGCGGACGGTGCGCGAGCCGAGCTTCTCGTTCTCCTGCCGCAGCCGCGTGTAGGTCTCGGCAAAGGATTTGTCGTTGAGGTAGCCGTGCCCCCTGAGGCGCAGGACGACGGCATCAACCACCATCTGCCCCGCTTCGCCCGGCTCAACTCGCTGCTGCATCAGCCGCCGCAACTCAGCCTCAGTCCGCATATGCCGGCCCAGCGCCTTCACGGCGTAGTCGTAGAGGCCGGCTTCGTTGAGCGGCGCTTTGGGCTTTGCGGATTTGCGAGCGAATGGCATGAGATTAGGCGCAGGGCCAGAAGCCCCTTAATTCTTACATCGGTTGGAACTGTCGAGGTTAAAACCCCGGCCTACCGCTCTTTCGTCCACTCATCCACCCAGTCGTTTACCGTCTTGTACCAGAGGCGCGAGTTCTGCGGCTTCGTTACCCAGTGGCCTTCGTCGGGGAAGTAGAGCATCTTGCTTGGCACATGGAGCAGTTGCAGCGTGGTGAAGAGCTGCATACCTTCGCTCAGGTCGAGCCGGTAATCGAGCTGGCCGTGAATGATTAACGTAGGCGTCTTGAAGTTCTTAGCCGAGAGCGACGGCGACCACTTGCGGAATGGGTTCTCGTCATCCGGTTTGCCGTAGTAGTCCCATGGATGGCCCTTGAACTCCCAGGTGTTGAACCACAATTCCTCTGTAGACCCGAAGGCGGACTCGGGGTTGTACATTCCGTCGTGGGTCACGATGCACTTGAAGCGGTCCGTGTGGCCCAGAATCCAGTTCGCCATGTAGCCGCCGTAGCTGGCGCCGAGGGCGCACTCGCGGGATTTGTCGATAAACGGATAGTGCTGCTCGGCGTAGTCGAGGCCGGTCATCAGATCGGTGAAAGGCTTGCCGCCCCAGTCGCCATTTACCCCATCGACAAAAGCCTGACCATATCCTGTTGACCCACGCGGATTAATCATCACTACAACGTAGCCGTTGGCGGCGAAGAGCGCGGCGTTCCAGCGATAGGACCAGCTATCGCCCCACGCACCCTGCGGTCCGCCGTGGATGAGGAATTTCACGGGATACTTCTTCGCTGGATCGAAGTTCGGCGGGCGAATCACAAAGCCCTGCACCTTCACGCCATCTTTGGCTGTGAACCAGAAAGATTCCATCTTTGACTGGTCGAGTTGGGCGAGAAGAGTGTCGTTTAGGTGGGTGATTTGAGGTCCGAGCATGCCTACAGCAAGCGACACGCTCTTAGGTCGGTTAATAGGCTCGTGCAGGCTATCGCCGTTCGTAAATCGCACAACTTCCGAGGGCCGACTGACCGACATTTCTGTCGCGATGAATTCGTCTCCCGGGCCGAGGCGCGATCTGCCTGCTTCTTTTGGCAACAGCTTGAGGTTGCTAAATTCTCCACTTGCGTCAAATTCGATTGCAGTGCCGCCATGAATACTCGTTGAGTAGACTTCTTCCTCGCCATTGCTGCCGCTTGTGAACACAAGTCTCTGAGAATCGGAACCCCAAACAAATTCATCGACCCAGTTGTCGAATTTCGGCAGCAGGTCTTTGTTAGTTTTGGCGGTGCGGTCGTAGAGCATAAGCCGGAACTTGTCGCTCTCGTAGCCGGCGCGGGCTTGCGAGCGCCAGGCGAGGTATTTGCCATCCGGCGAGTAGGTGGGCGAGAAGTTGCCACCGGCGGAGGTGCTGATTTTTACTGGCTTTGCGGCGGGATTTGTCAGGTCAAGCGTGTAAATCTGCGCGCTGGTGGAAAGGGCTGGCACTTCGTCGGGGTTTTCCGTGAAGGCCAGTTCTTTCGAGTCAGGAGAGATGGAAAAGCCGCCGTCGCCGCTGAGCGAGAAGGGCGGAACATCATGCGTGTCATTCGGCGTCAGGTCGCGGACAAGCAGTGTTGTGGGCGAAGCGTTCTCGACGTGGACGAGAAAGAGGTGGCTGCGCTTGGGACCGGTGTAGTGGTTCCAGTGCCGATAAAGGAGCTCGGTGAAGATCTGTGCTTTGACCTTGCTGTCCGCGGCAGTCTTGACGCGGTCTGCATTGCATTTATCGGGCTGCGAACCTTCCGAGGCAGCGGCTTCGGTGAAGGCAGGACAGTCCGGATAGACCTCTGCGCTAAAGACGATAAATTTGCCGTCAGACGACCAGCGGGCGTTGTCCGGCTCGATGGAGTTGTGCGTCAGTTGAGAGGGATTGCTGGTTGCGCCGGTGGCCGTGTCAAATCTGGCGAGCCAGATTTGCTGGCCATGCTCTCGACCGGAAAGAAAGAGCACGGAGTGCCCGTCTGCAGAAAACTGCACTCCCGAGTCACCGGGCTGGGTGACGATGAGCTTCTGAGGCTCGCCGCCCGCAATCTGCTGCAGCCACCACTGCGACGTGCTCTTGTTCGCTTCCATATCGACGGTGGAGACTGAGTAAGCCAGCCACTTGCCATCGGGCGATACGGCGGTTTCGCCAAGGCGCTTCATCGCCATCATGTCCTCGAAGGTCATGGGGCGCTTCGACTGCGGAAGCGATGCGGCGGGGAGCAAGGTAGCAGCAAGAACGGCGACGAAGAGAGTGCGGAGAGAACGATTCATTGGCTTTTTCCTGACGGCAAGGAGCAAGTTTACACTGTAGCCGCCTGCGATGCTCCGCCCTGCGCCTGAAGGATGGCGTCGGCAATGCGGGCGCCCTCGACGGCCGAGCGTACCGCGTGAACACGGATGATCGATGCGCCATTGAGAATAGCCGCGGTGTGCGCGGCAATGGTGGCCGTGTCGCGGGCCTGCGGCGGCGCGGGCTGGCCGGAAAAGAGCTGCGCGAGTGTGTGACCGAGGAAGGATTTGCGCGAGAGCCCGGCGAGCAGCGGGCGGCCAAGGCCAAGCAACTGCGACTGCCGTGCAAGAAGCGAGTAATTTTCGCCGAAACGCTTGCCGAAGCCATAGCCGGGATCGAGCACGATGGATTCGAGCGGAATTCCGGAGCGTTGTGCGAGATCGAGCGAAGCCGCCAGTCCCTCGCGGACGAGATCGAGCAGTGCATCGGGCGCAAGCTGTGGCTGCGTGCGCCATTCGTCGGGCCGGCCGTGTGTGTGCATCAGGATGACGCCGGCGTTTTCTTCCGCGCAGACGCGGGGCATCGCCGCATCCCAGGTAAAACCGCTCACATCGTTGATGATCTCCGCTCCCGCGCGCAACGCGGCGCGGGCGGTCGCGGCTTTATAGGTATCGATGCTGAGAATGGCGTTGGGATGGGCCTTCAAAATGCCCTCGACCACCGGCAATAGCCGCGCCTGTTCTTCCTCGGCACTGACCGCCGGCGCGTCCGCTCCGGCATAAGTCCCAGGCCGCGTGCTCTCCGCGCCAAGGTCGAGAATATCCGCGCCTTCGTCGAGGAGCACGAGCGCATGGGCGATAGCCCTTTCCGAATCGAGAAAAGAACCGCCATCGCTGAAAGAGTCCGGCGTGATGTTGACAACGCCGCAGACAAGCGTTCGCGCGCCGAGCTTGATGCTTCGCGTGCGGAGTTTCCATTGCGTGATCGTTCTCGACTGAGGCTGCATTGCAACTACAATTTTATGCGCCGTACTGCATTGCTCTGGCGAAGTGCCCAGACGCCGAGTCCCTGTTACACTCCGGCCATGCGGATGATGCGAATTGTCCAGTGGATGCTGTGCACGGTGGCGTTGGCGGCAGCGGCTTCTCAGGCTGGCATGGCGCAGGCTGCACACGGTGCTTCGGCGCTGGCCGAGCGGATTGACACGATTCTCGCCGAGCCCGATCTGGCCCATGCGACCTTTGGCATCAGCGTGACTACGCTCGACGGCAAGCCGCTCTACGGCAACAACGAGACGCGGCTCTTCATCCCGGCGTCAAATACCAAGCTGGCGACGACAGCAGCCTTCTCCGCTCTGCTGCCCGTTAACACTCTTACGTGGACGACGAACGTGGTGGCAACCGGGCCGATTGATTCCGCAGGCGTGCTGCACGGCAACCTGGTGATTCTTGGCGCAGGCGACCCGACCTTCAGCGCGCGCAAGTACCCGTATGAGCCGCCGCCGGCCACGCCGGCGACTGTGTCGGTAAACGGCCCGCTCAAGCCGCTGCCCACCGCGCCGCTTGATGAGCTTGCCGAACAGGTGAAAGAGGCGGGCATTCGCGCCGTGGATGGTCGCGTTGTCGGCGACGACAGCTTTTTCCCGAATGACCGCTGGGGCTCGGGGTGGGCGTGGGACGATCTGACGTGGAGCGATGGCGCACCGGCCTCCGCGCTGAGCTTTAACGAGAACACAATCGAGTTGACACTGAAGCCCGATGCCGAAGCCGGCAAGCCCGCGCCGACGTGGATGCCGAATGTGGACTACTACGCGCTTGCCAATGGGATGGCGCTAGCCGCGGAGTCCCATCCGGGAATCGACCTGCAGCCGGGGAGCCGCATCGTACGCGCCTTCGGCACGCTCGGCGCGAAGGGCTGGCGCGGAAGGCTGGCGGTGGATGATCCTGCAGCGTACACGGCGATGGTCTTTGCGGAATCGCTCAAGGAGCAAGGAATTTCCGTGAGCGGCGGCGCGGCGGCGGCGCATCGAAATTCCATCGATACAGAGGCGTTTTCCCAGGAACGGGCCGAGGCGCTGGCGCTCGTTCCGCGCACGGACCTCAAGACCATTGCCGCGCCGCTCGTCGGGCGCACGGTTGTGGCGACGCGGGTCTCCGTGCCCGCGCCCGAAGACATTGTAATGACGAACAAGAATAGCGAGAACCTTCACGCGGAGTTGATGCTGCGGATGCTTGGCAAGTTCTTCGCCGCGGATGGCAGCGTGGCGCAGGGAGCGCGCGTGGTGCGGCAGTTTCTTGTAAACGCCGGCGTGGACGACGGCGATTTTTATCTCTTCGACGGCAGCGGCATGAGCGGAGACAACCGCATTGCGCCACGCGCGTTGACCACGCTGCTCAGCTTCGCGGCCCGGCAGAGCTGGGGTGCCGCATGGCGGGCCTCGTTTCCCGTCGGCGGCGTGGACGGCACAATCGGCGGGCGCTTCAAAAACTCGCCAGTAAGGGGCCGCGTCGAAGCCAAGACCGGCACGCTGAGCGAGACCAATGCGCTCTCCGGCTACGTAAAGGCGGACTCCGGCAAAACGATTGTCTTTTCGATCATCGTGAACGGGCGCAGGCCGGGCAGCAGCGCCGAGCGGCAGGCAGTTGACCGCATTGTCGAGGCAATTGCAGCAGCGGAGTAAGCAGAGGCGAAGGACGAAATTTGGATGACATCTCTTTCCCACATCTCAAAAGCGAGATGTGGGGTACCCGATTATCATCGAAAGAGATGCAACTTCGCCTGATCGTGGGTTCTTTTGCTGCCGCTGCGACGCTTGTAGCCATTGCCGGCTGCCGCCACTTGCCGCCCTCCAAGCCTGCCTCCGAGTGGACGCCGGAAGAGGCTCGCGGGGCGCAGGTTTTCCAGCATAGCTGCGCCCGCTGCCACTATCCCACCACAACGCAAGGCAAGCAGGGGCCGGGATTGCAGGCGATTACCAAGGTGCCGACAATGCCCTCCGGCGCGCCGCCCACCGATGAGCGGCTTACGGCGGCCATTCTGCGCGGGCGCGGCATGATGCCGGCCGCCGAGCTTGACGACGATCAGCTCCGCGACCTGCTGGCCTACATTCACACGCTATGACACGGACGCATCCCAACACGCCACAAAAGCGCGAACTCCCCTTGCCCGGCGTGGCAGCCATCGCGCTCTACCTGCTGCTGGTGGCCGGGACCATCATCTTCGGCGTGGTCGGCGGCGGACACTACCCGGTTGTCTTCCTGTTTTTTTCGGCGGTTTTCTTCGCTGCAAGCGCCGGGCTTATCGTCGGCTTCCGGTGGGCGTGGGCGCTGAGTCTGGCTGCCGTCTTTCTGCTGGCCGGTTACAACTTCTGGATCTTTTCTACGCAGCATATGGGAGCAGCGGCGGTGCAAGGCGCCCTGAACCTGATCTTTTTCTTCTACCTCGTCCGGCCCCAGGTGCGGAGCCGAATGAAGTAGCGAGGCAAGCTGAAGTAGCGCTTCGTGCCGCTTCTAATCGCTCAAAGGCTAATCGCCCAAAGGCAGGACGTGCTTGGAGGATGAATCCTCATGGGATGGCTTTCTTTCGGGCACAAACTGCGCCACAATCGACGCCAGCACTGCAATCGCCAGCAGACCAAGCCCAATGGCCATCAACGGAACGCCAGTCCACACCGCCAGGCCCATGGTTGTGATGTCGATATTCACTTTGGAACTGTCCACCGGCACGGCAAAGCTCAGTCTGGAGTCGCCGTGGCAGTAGTTGAGGATCGTCCACACTCCGGCGCCGAGAAAAACCATGGAAGCGATCAGCACCATGCCGATTTTCTTCATCCCGTTCTCCCATCGCACAAGGAATGACGCATGCAGGATGCGATTTTATCACCGCATCGCGGCGACAATCATTGGCACAATGTCTTCAATTTGTCGAATGGCTTGGGCTGGAATGGCGGATATTTCAGATGCCGCGAGTCCATGAACTGATCCGGCAGCGTGCCGCCGTACTTGAGCGGTGCGTCGGGGTCCATGGTGTAGGCGGGGTCGCTTTCCACTTCGGGCAGCGATGCGAAGGTGAAACCTTCCTTGTGCAGCAGATCGATGAGGTCCGGCAGCATGAGCGTGGTAAAGGCTGTCCCATGCAGCAGAATTACATTGGGAATCTCGCGTCCAAAGGCGATGCGCTCTTCCGCGCGGCCCAGGGCAATGTATTCCTTTGCCGTATCGAGATAGCTTTGCCGCAGCCAGTCGATAGCTGCATCGTCGCGCTTTGCGAGACACCGGCCATAAGCATCGTTCCAGGCGTAATCCTCAAAATCCAGCGTGACCTGCGCGATGCGATAGCCGTGCTCGCTGAGGTAGGCGCGTATCGCATGGCGCTTTTCGAGCGTGTCGCCCTCCCACAGGAACGGATAGCGGAACCAGTGCCAGTCGCGGCCCTGCGCATACTCCTTGAGCGCCGGCTCATTCTTTGCGATTTCGTCTTGGAATGACTCTACTGTGCTGACGTTGAGCGAGGGATGCGACCATGTGTGGCTGCCGATGTTCATACCCGCATCGACCCATATATGGAGCGCCTGCTGCGCATCGGGATCGTTTTCGAGCTTCACAGCATTGACGAGTCCATAAGTGCCGTCGAGATGATTGGCATTCAGTTCCGCTGCTAGCTTTGTGGCGATCTGCGTGCGGTTCATGCCGGGCGGCAGGCTACCCGCTGCAGGCAGATCGTCAAAGGTGAGCGCGATAACGGGATGCGGTTCGACGATGGAATCGGCAGACGGAGACGGCGCTTTTGTATTTGTATCCGGCTGCGCGCTGGACCACATCTGCTCCGCAATCAGCCAGCGGCCATCGGGTCCGCGCTGGTAGACGGTGAGATAGGTTCCGCGCAGCTCCTGCTTTTGCCCGGTGGCTCGCGTTACCAGCGTTTCCTTATAGGTGCCGGAATCGTAGGCAAGCCCGCCGGAACTTTCGACGCGATGGTCGAGGAATACGAGATTGCTGTCAAAGGTCGCTGTGACGGTTTGAAAGAGCCGGCGCAAGGCGGCGGAGCCATGCGTGACATTGCCGCTCGGGTCCAGGAAATCGGCATCCGGCGCGTACTGGGCAACGGATGCTTCCACCTGCTTGTCATGCAGATTGTGCGCCCACTGGTCGCGCAGCACGGCAAATTCATTGCCGGTGGAGGATTGCATGGCAAAAGCAAGCAGCAGAGCGGCTCGTATCATTTCCGCAGCATACAGCTTGAAGTCGGATTCACCCTAAGCCGCATCGACATATCCGCATTTCATTCCTGACACGGAATTCTTGCGGTGTCCCACCCTTGCGGTAGAAAAAAAACGCAAGGATGGGGCACGGAAGCATGGTGGAAACACGGACGAAAAGCAACCGCTGGCCTACAGCAGCAGCTTTTTCGGCTTGCCCTGCTGCGCGTTGTAGGTGGCGGGCCGGCCGATGCTGACGTAGGTAAAGCCGCAGTCGGCCATCTCATCTGGTTTATATAGGTTGCGGCCGTCAATAATGATCGGAAACTTCACGGCGCGGTTGAGCCGTGGCAGGTCGATCTGCGCGAATTCCTTCCAGTCGGTCAGGATCAGCACGGCGTCGGCATCCTTGGCGGCCTCGTAGAGATCGCCGGCATAGCTTAGCTTCGCGGAAGGCGGCAGCACGGCCTTGGCGCGCTCGGTGGCCGCCGGGTCATACGCCGTTACAGTCGCGCCGGCCTCCACGAGCCGCTTGATAATGTCGAGCGCCGGCGACTCACGGATGTCGTCGGTGTCGCCCTTGAAGGCCAGCCCCAGGGCTGCAACACGTTTGCCGCGGAGGGTCCAGAGCGCGGCACGGACCTTGTTAAAGAAGACATCGCGCTGCGCGTCGTTGATGCGGCGCACATCTTCGAGGAGCCGGAAATCGAGGCCCTGCTGCTGCGCCACCCAGTGAAACGCAGCCACATCCTTGGGGAAGCAGGAGCCGCCGTAGCCCAGACCGGCACGGAGAAACTTGGGGCCGATGCGGCTGTCGAGCCCGATGCCCGCGGCAATGTCCTCGATGTCGGCGTCAACGCTCTCGGCCAGATTCGCCACGGCATTAATGAAAGAGATTTTCAGCGCCAGGAAGGCATTCGAGGCGTGCTTGATGATCTCGGAGCTTTGCGCGGAGGTGACGAGAATCCGTGCCGGCTCAGCGGCGGAGCAGATGCCCGGCAGGGCGTCGGGGTGGTCGTAGTAAGTGCCCGTGGTGAGCGGCGCGTAGATGCTCTTGAGAAGCTCGGCGGCCCGTTCGGTGCCGGCGCCGACCACGATGCGGTCCGGATGCAGAAAATCGGCGACCGCCGTGCCTTCGCGCAGGAACTCCGGATTCGAGACCACGTCGAAGAGGCTCGGGTCCACACCGTGCCGGTGCAGCACGCGGCTGATCCACTCATTGGTGTAGACCGGCACGGTGCTTTTTTCCACAATCACTTTGTAGCTGGTAATCGAGCGGGCAATCTCCGAGACCACGGCCTCGACAAACGAGAGGTCCGCGGCGCCGGTATCGCCCTGCGGCGTGCCAACGGCGATGAAGATGGCGTCGCTTTTTTCCACCGCTGAGTGCAGGTCCGTAGTGAACTCCACGCCGCGCCCCAGGTGCTTGCCGAGCATCTCCGGCAGGTGCTCCTCGTAGATCGGCACGCCACCGGTGCGCAGCACTTCCACCTTGGCCTTATCGTTGTCTACGCAGATGACCTGGTGGCCCATCTCCGCAAAGCAGACAGCGGCCACGAGACCGACGTACCCGGATCCGATAACGCAAATTGGCACTGGGCTGGACATTCTGGAAGCCTCTCCTGACCGCGCTCCCGGAGCGCCGTACGGTGGAAATTGATCTTTAACTTATGAAATGATAGAGCCGGATTCTGTTTCTACTTAATTACCTGACCTGCATTATAGGGTATCGATGTCTTCGCCCCTGCGTCCATACTTCATGGCGCATTGTTGTTATAGATTACACACCGGTCCGCGGGCCGAAATCCGCGATGGTAGAGTGAGGGATATGAGGACGAGACCAGCCGCGGCTCGCCGCCTGCATGTGATCGTTGCATTCATGTTTTTAACAGCGGGAGCGGCTGCCGCCCTTGCCGCAGAGCAGCCTGCCGCACCCGAAGGCCAGCAGCAGGGCGCCGCACCGGCGGCCATGTGCGAGCTCTCCCACATGGGCTCGCCTTATATTCCCGTCGATAGTTGGATATATCCTGCCGTGCTACGGCTCTACTCGCTCGGCTATATCGACACCGTCTACCTGGGAATGCGCCCGTGGACGCGGCTGAGCGTGGCGCACATGCTGGAGGGCGCGGCCGACCACATCGAGGACGACCAGGATACTCCGGCCGGCGATCAGGCCCAGGAGATTTACGCGGCCTTGATGCAGGAGCTGCGCTACGACATCGCCGGGCCCTGCATGGCCTGGAAAGGACAGGCGCGCATCGAGTCGGCGTATACCGTGATGCGCGGCATGAGCGGCACGCCGCTGCGCGACAGCTACCACCTCGGTTCGAGCGTTATTAACGACTACGGCCGGCCCTTCGCCGGCGGCTTTAACAATTACACCGGCGCCAGCGGCTACGCCACCGCGGGAAGATTTTCGCTTTACGTGCGCGCCGAGTTTGAACATGCGCCCTCGGCTGCCGGTTACTCGCAGTCGCTGGCGCAGACCCTGGCCGCGAACGACTTTACCTATGGCGCGGACACCGGCTCCGTGTACTACAACCAGTCGACGATTCCCCTCGGGCCCATTGATTCCACCACGCACGGCCGCATTCAGGAGGCCGTGCTCTCGGCGCACCTGCTCGACCATGAAATCTCCTTCGGCAAGCATGACAACTGGCTCGGGCCGGGGCAGGGCGGAGCCTTCGCCTACTCGAACAACGCGGAAAACATCTACGCCTTCCAGGTCAATCGCGTTGAGCCGCTCCATATTCCGCTGCTTTCGCGGCTCACCGGGCCGTTTCGCTACGAGTTTCTGGTCGGCGAGCTTCGGGGACACGACAAGATCCCCAACCCCGTATATGTGGGGCCGAACCAGAATCCATTGCAGCCGAATGTCACCAGCCCCGGCAACCCGTGGGTGCACGTGGAGAAAATCAGCTTCCGTCCGACCGAGAATCTCGAATTCGGCTTCGAGCGCACGGTCATCTGGGGCGGCCAGGGCCACGTGCCGATCACGCTGCACAGCTTTCTCAAGAGCTTCTTCAGCTTTGCCAGCCCTTCCGCGGCGGACAAGTATGGCCGCAACGACCCCGGCGCCCGCTTCGGCCAGTTTGACTTCTCCTACCGGGTTCCGTTTGTGCGCAACTGGCTTACCGTGTACGCGGATTCCGAAGTGCACGACGACCTCTCCGCCATTGACGCGCCGTCTCGCGGCGCATGGCGGCCGGGAGCCTATCTCTCGCACGTACCCGGCGCGCCCCGGCTGGGCCTGCGCGCGGAAGCGGTATGGACGGACGCCGCGGTAAGCACCAGCAACGGCGGCCGGTTCATGTACTACGAAGCGATCCAGAAACAGGGCTACACAAACAAGGGCCAGATCTTCGGCGACTGGATTGGCCGCGAAGACAAGGGCGGTCAGGCATGGCTGACGTATCACCTGAGCGGCAACGAATGGCTGCAGTTCAACTACCGCAACCAGAAGGCGGCGAAGGACTTCATTCACGCCGGCGCGGTACAGTACGGCACCACGCTGAATGATTTCGGCTTCCAGGCGGTCAAGCGCATCGGACCGGACTTCGAGATCAACGGCAACTTCACCGTGGAGCACTACAAGGCGCCGATCTATCTGCCCGGCCCGCAGACGGTGACGACAACCAGCGTCCAGCTAACCTGGTTCCCAAGCCGGCACACAAACTTCTAACCATGTGCCGCTTTCCCGCTTCACTTTATCAACGAGTGCAATTCCACAAATGCTCCGTGCCCCATCCTTGCGACTTTTTTCTGTCGCAAGGGTGGACAACACAAATGCCACCGCAGTTGCGCATAAATGCGTGATGAGCCAGTTTGAAAGGTATGGGCTTCAGCCCGTACGTTAATCGCCGCAAAAAGGAATGAGGCTTTTAGCCCCTGAGGGATAGCATCCTTGCAAACGGACTTACTACCCACAAATTCCACCGAAGTCGGCCCGGCGGTATAATCGCCGCATGGCTCAGACAGCGCAGGAACCGATCGCCGCGTCGGAGACAGCGGAGAAACTGCACGCTCTCGAAGAGCGCTTGCAAGCGCTCGGTTCTGTCATGGTGGCGTACTCGGGCGGCGTAGATTCAGCCTTTCTTGCCGCCACCGCGCACCGGGTTCTTGGCGAGCGCATGACCGCTGTGCTGGCAGATTCGCCCAGCCTCGCGCGGCGCGACCTGGAACAGGCAATGGCATTCGCCCATACTCTCGGAATGCCGTTGCGAGTCATTTCCACCGACGAACTCGACCGCCCCGAATACCAGCGCAACGACGCCAACCGCTGTTTTCACTGCAAGACCGAGCTTTTCGTGGCAATGGAAGCGCTGGGCCGCGAGCTTGGCTTCCGGAACATCGCTTATGGCATGAACGCGGACGACAAGCGCGACTTCCGCCCCGGCCAACGCGCCGCCGAAGAGCACAGCGTGCTGGCTCCGCTGGCCGAAGCCGGCCTGACCAAGCTCGAAGTCCGCTCGCTGGCCAAAGCCGCCGGCTATACACTCTGGGACCGCCCCGCCGCGCCGTGTTTGTCCTCGCGCGTGGAATACGGACGGCCCGTGACGCGCGAAGTCCTCGAACAGGTCGAGCGTGGTGAGGAAGCGATGCGCTCGCTCGGCTTCCACGAGTTCCGCGTGCGGCATCACGGCCCGCTTGCCCGCGTCGAAATTGCACGCTCCGAGATGCCGCGCGCACTCGACATGGCAATGCTCGACCGCATCACCGCAGAGTTGCGCGCCATCGGCTTCCAGTACGTCGCACTCGATGCGGCCGGTTTCCGCTCCGGCTCAATGAACGCCATCCTGCCGGTGGATGTGCTGCTGCGCCGCGGCGCATAGAGTTCGCGCAAGGTTCAGGTCACTGCGCGCAGAGCGTCGAATGCCGTAAAATCACCTTCGATGCGAATCGGTTATCTTGAATGCTTCTCCGGCATCAGCGGAGATATGTTTCTCGGCGCGCTGGTCGATGCGGGCGTGCCGCTCGCGGTTCTTGCGGAGACGTGCGAGTCGCTGAATCTCGGCGCGCGTCTTGAAGCGCACAAAGTGATGCGCGGCGGCATTGCGGCTACAAAAGTAGACGTAATTACAGCCGAGACACCGCACATCCACGAAGACGAACACACTCACTCCCACGAGCACGAACATGATCATTCGCACGATCACGGGCACGAACACTCGCACACACACGCCCATGCTCACGAAGATTCCCATCCGCACGAACACTCGCATTCCCACGAACATCACCGTTCGCTTTCCACGATCCTCGGCATTCTCAAGGCCGCATCGCTGGCCGAAGATGTGCGCGAGCGCACCACACGCGGCTTTCAAATGCTCGGCGAGGCCGAGGCCGCGATTCACGCGATTCCCGTCGAGCAGGTTCACTTTCACGAGGTCGGCGCGGTAGACACGATCGTCGATCTTGCCTGCGCCGCGACCGGCGCGGCGTGGCTCCATGCGGACCGCTGGCTTGCCTCGCCGCTCAACGTGGGCAGCGGCACGGTGAAATGCGCCCATGGCACGCTGCCTGTGCCCGCGCCCGCCACGCTCAAGCTGCTCGGCGATGCGCCGGTCTACTCCGCCGGCCCGGCGATGGAGCGCATCACGCCAACCGGCGCAACGATTCTGAAAATGCTGGGCGTGGAATACGCCACACTGCCCGCCGTGCGCGTCGCCTCTTCCGGCTACGGCGCCGGAGGCCGCGATACACCCGGCGAGCCGAATCTCCTGCGCATTCTAGTCGGAGAAAGTGCGGAAACCGACGCCCGCACCGAGCCGATTGCGATTCTTGAAGCCGTCATCGACGACTCCACGCCGCAGTTGCTCGCCTATGTCAGCGATCTGCTGCTCGCCTCCGGCGCGTGGGATGTTTACCGCACCCCGGTTCAGATGAAGAAAGGCCGAACCGGTGTACAGATGACCGTTCTCTGCCAGCCTGATAGGCTTGCGGGCCTGCGCGAAACCCTCTTCCGCGAGACGACGACCATCGGCGCGCACTGGCGCATCGAGACGAAGATGTCTCTCGAACGCGAGTTCGCCGAAGTTGCCACCGAGTGGGGCAAGGTGCGGATCAAGATTGCTCGGTTCCCGTCCGAAGCCGGTCTTGGCGAAATCGCCAACGCCGCGCCGGAGTACGAAGACTGCCGCTCCATTGCGGAAGCGCACAAGGTTCCGCTCAAAACCGTAATGCAGCGCGCTACGCAGCTTTATCTGGAGAATAACCAGCAAGGCGAAGCGAAGAAAGAGATCCGCTGATGGACCGCGCGCAACTGGAATCGCTGCTGAAGGATGTCAAAGACGGCCGCACCGGCGTAGACCAGGCGCTCGACCGGCTGCGAAACCTGCCCTTTGAAGACGTGGGCTTTGCCAAGCTCGACCATCATCGCGCTCTGCGGACAGGAATGCCCGAGGTAATCTTTTCCTCCGGCAAGACTGAGGCACAGGTGGCAAAGATCTTCGCCCGCATGACCGCATCCGGCGGCAACGTGCTGGCAACTCGTGCCACGCGAGGGCACTTCGAGGCCGTTCAAGCTGCTCTTTCCGCTGACATTGCGCCTCGCGTCGAGTTCCACGAGACCGCGCGCTGCATCACGCTCGCGCAAACTGCCGCCATGCTCGGCAAGGGAACCATCGCCGTAGTCTGCGCGGGCACCAGCGACCTGCCCGTGGCGGAAGAGGCGGCGGTAACGGCGCGCATCATGGGCAATACTGTCGAGCTGATTGCCGACGTAGGCGTGGCCGGAATTCATCGCCTGCTCGCCCAGCGCGAATCGCTGTATTCGGCGCGGGTGCTCATCGTCTGCGCGGGCATGGAGGGCGCGCTGCCCACGGTCGTCGGCGGCCTGGTACATGCGCCGGTCATCGCCGTGCCAACGAGTGTTGGCTACGGTGCATCCTTCGGCGGCGTAGCCGCTCTACTCGGAATGCTGAACTCCTGCTCGCCGAATGTCTCGGTAGTCAACATCGACAACGGCTTCGGCGCAGCCTCCATCGCCACACTCATCAACAGGCTGTAGACAATCTACATCCTGTTGCCACAAAATCCCGTGCCCCACCCTTGCGACTTTTTTCTGTCGCAAGGGTGGGATGGCACAAACCTTTCCCGCCCGTTGTCATACTTGATAAAGTCGCCGGTATGCTAACTTGCTATCGCGCGCAGCGCAGCTAACTCGCTAAACCCATTCGCCCTTCCGCATCAGTGGCTCTCTCGCCCCGGTCGCAGTCACGCCGTCAATATCGATCTCGCCTGAGCCAATCATCCAGTCCACATGAATCAGGCTAGTATTCGCGCCCTTCGCAGCAAGCTCCTCGTCGGAGAGTTTGTCGCCATCCTTGATGCACGAAGTGTATGCCTGTCCGAGAGCAATGTGCGAAGCGGCGTTCTCATCAAAGAGCGTGTTGAGAAATGTCACGCCGCTCTGCGAGATCGGAGAAGAATGCGGCACCAGCGCCACTTCGCCCAGCCTTCGCGCGCCCTCGTCGGTCTCGATGAGCCTGTTCAGCACCTCTTCGCCCTTCGTCGCGCTTGCCTGCACAATGCGCCCGCCCTCGAAGCGCACGCGGATGCCTTCGATCATCGTGCCTTGATAAGAGAGCGGCTTGCTCGCGGTGACAACGCCTTCGGCGCGGTCCTTGTGCGGTGTCGTAAAAACCTCTTCCGTCGGCATGTTGGGAATGCAGTAGAGGCCGTTGCCCGCCGTCGTTCCGCCTCCCATCCAGATGTGGTCGTCGGCCAGCCCAAGACGGAAATCCGTGCCCGAGCCCGTGTAATGCAGTGCGGAAAAGCGCTTTTCATTCAGGAAAGCGGCGCGCTTCTGCAAATTCGCATCATGCGCCTTCCAGTTGGCAACGGGGTCTCCCGCGCCAATGCGCGTCGTCGCAAAGATCGCCTCCCACAGCTTCGCCAGCGCAGCATCCGGCGCATCGTCCGGAAACATTGCCGCGGCCCACGCCGGCGTGGCGCTGGCTACAATCGTCCAGTTGATCTCGTGGCGCGTAATGAGATCGAGCGCCGGCCGATAAGCAACCGAAACAGCGCGGTTGGCACGGCTCACCTTCGCAGGGTCTTCGTTCGAGAGCAGCAACGGACTCGCGCCGGTAATCGCCAGCCGTGCCGCACCGCTTTTGAAGGCCGCGCCCATGCCATCGTAGAGCCATGCGGCGGCCTTGTCGAAAGCCGCGTCCGGCGCATACTTGTAGCGCGCCAGCGTCGTTTCGTCGTCCGCGTAGAGCGTGGTAACAAGCGAAGCTCCAGCGCGGTAGGCGTGCTCGGCGATCTTGCGCGCCAGCGGCACGGCGTCAAGCGGAGCCGTCATCACCAGTTCCTGCCCCGGCGCAAGGCCCAGGCCAACGTGGATGGCAACTTCAGCAAGCTGATCGAGTTTCTGTTCAGTCGTAAGCTGTTCGGCGGCAAGTGTCATGGCGTTCTTCTGCTCCAATCTCTGCTTCTGATTGTAGAAGAATGCCTTCGCACCAGGAAAAGAGGCCGGAGCAGATCGCCCCAGCCTCTTTCACTAAGTTAGTTCCAACTCTGCGATGGTACCGCATGCAGGTGCCTATGGACGGTCGTAGAAGCGGAAGAACAACGACGGCTTCGCCACCGGCTCAACCTTTGCCACAAGCTCCGACTGCTGCTTGTCGGTGAGCGGCGTAAACTCGCGCGCCAACTGCACATTCTCCTCAAGCTGAGTCGTAGTGTCGCAGCCAATGATAATCGTGCTCACAGGCCGCGAGAGCGTGTAGTACATCGCCTCGCGCATGGTGAGCGTGCCCGGCGTGGGCGCAACCACCATCCCCTCCCACATATGTTTCTGCTGTTCGACAGGCTGCGGCCTCCAGCTCGAAAGAATGCGCCCGCGGCCGGGAATCTTCATGCCGATAATGCCCATCTGGCGCTCGACGGCCAGCGGCAGCAGCGCATCGTTGAAGCTGTAATGGTGCGGGTCAGCGGCGCTCATCGCCATCAGGATCGTGTCGAAGTTGTGCCGCCGGATGCACTCCATCAGCGCGTCGGGCCGGTAGTGGCCGGTGATGCCGAGATAGCGCACCACCTTCTGCTGCTGCATATCGAGCAGCGCCTCCATCGCGCCACCCTTGGCAAAAATCTGGTCCACATCATGCAGCGTGCCCACGTCGTGGAGTTGCCAGAGATCGACGTGATCCGTTTGCAGCAGTTGCAGCGACTTGTCGATCATCCGCATCGAGTCCTCGCGCGTGCGCTCCCTGGTCTTCGTCGCCAGAAAAGCCTCGCCGCGGCGCTTCGCCATCACGCGGCCCACGTACTGCTCGCTCCAGCGCTCCGGCCCGCCATAGATCGAAGAAGTATCGATGTAATTCACGCCCAGGTCGAGCGCCCGCTCAACGATCGGCACAGCCACATCGAAGTTGTTAGGCTTTTCAAGCGAGGCCTGCCCGCCCAGTGAAAAAATGCCGACCTTGTAACCCGTCCGCCCCAGGTTGCGCGTTGGCATGGATTTGAGCGTGACGGGATTTTCCGGCAATCCCGGCAGCTTGCCCGGCCCCTCAGCCAGCGCCGAGCCGGAGGCAAGCAACGCCGCAGCGGTCAGCGCACCACCGGATTTCAGAAACTCGCGTCGTCCTGTCTTAGCGTTCTTCGGATTCTCATTCTCACGCATGGCTCGCTCCTTGTCAGTGGGCCCGATTTGCATTTGCCATCATAATAGCCCTCTTGCGGCGGGCAGGAAAGCCGCAGCTTGGACCCGGCTGCAACTTTGCGCTGCCGCCGACGGCAAAAACTGCGCTTTCTCAGCTTCTGGTAGCCTTGAGATACATGCTTGCGCTTCGTTCACTCCCCTCTCGCCCGGCCTCGCTGCGCGGCCATTTTCCCGGCATCGCGTAATGAAATCGCGCGCATCTCAGCAGGCCTCGCAGCCAATCTCCCATTTAAGCGCCATCGGCTTTGCGCTGGCCGGGTTCACCTTCTGGGTCTTTACCGATACCAGCATCAAAATCGCCGGAAACTCGCACCTGCCGGCCTATGAGATTTCGATTGCGATGGGCCTCGTCTCCTCGCTGGCGCTGATTCTGCGCGCCCTTGCGCGGCGCCAGATGTGGACCCTGCGGCCAAAAAATATCAAGGCTCACGCCGTCCGCTCCTGCCTCGATCTGTGCAACAACCTGGGCGTGATCGTAGCGCTTCGCCATCTGCCGCTCACACTCTTTTACATCCTCGTTTTTCTCGCTCCCATGGTCACGGCGGTGCTCTCGTCCATCTTTCTGCACGAGCGGCTAGGCTGGCAAAAAATGCTGGCCGTAGCAATGGGATTCGCCGGCGTAGTCGTAGCCGTCAATCCCTTCGGCGCAGCGCGCCAAGGCGATTGGATCGGCTACACGGCCTCCATGATCTGCGTCGTCTGCTTCTCGGCAAACATGGTCTGGTCCCGCGTGCTCACGCAAACCGAAACGGCGGAGAGCCTCACGCTCTCCTCCGGCCTCGTGCTCACTGTGGCAGGCTCGTTGATGCTGCTCGTTCACGCCGAACCGCTCACCGCGCGCCTCACTGTCACGCTCCTCGCCGTAGGAATCTTCTACGTCCTCGGCACCATGTGCTTCTTCTTCGCGCTCAAGCACACCTCGCCGGTCCACGTCTCGCAGTGCCATTACACGCAGCTCGTGACGGGAGCCATCGTCACCTACCTGCTCTGGCACGAAAAACCCACGCTCTTCATGCTAGCCGGAGCAGTTCTGATCGTAGCCGCCGGCCTCTTAATGGCAATCAGCATGAGCCAATCCCACGAAAGCCCCGAAGTCTTCGTCGGGCCGGGGGATTGAGACCGCTGGTTGACATTTGTATATATGAATAGCAAGATCGATATATACAGTGGAGGAGCATGATGCGCGGTACGACGGCAGCAACCCGTACACCTACATCGTTTCGTCTGGATACAAAACTTGCGGACGAAGCTGTGCGCCTCATGGGCGCGAAGTCCCGCACGGATGCGATCCACGAGGCTCTTGAAGAGGCCGTTAGGCTGAGGCGGTTCAAGAAGATTCTCAAGAAGTACGCGGGCAAGGGCGAGTTTGCCAACAGCGATGAGTAGCGTCGTCTATGACAGCTCGGTTCTCATCCATCTCATTCGGACAGGGAGTAATTTCGAGCAGGTTTACGGCCGCGAGAGTATCGTTCGCAACTGCTCGGTGGTGCTTGCCGAGCTTTGGCGCGGAGCCACGTCGCGGACTGACCACGAATTTGTACTCTGGATGCAGGGAAACTTCCCAATTCTGACTCCTACTGAGAAGAACTGGATTGAGTCGGGACAGATTCTGGCGAAGATCCAGGTGGATTACGGCTTTGAAATACGGAAACTGCGCGATCTACACTTTGATGTGCTGATTGTGCTAACGACGCGGGCGCACGGGGCGCGGCTCATTACATCCAACCGCACTGATTTTGAGCTGATTCAGAAGTATCGAGATTTCAAGCTGGAAGTCTGGTGAAAAAGCAGAGGTCAGGAAAGAGACGGGATGGTGGAGGTTCTTGCTATCCCAGGTCCCAAAAACAGGGACCTGAGGCACCCACTGTATTCCATTGAACTCACTTTCCTACGGATGTGGGCCACCCGCACCCCGGACATCATCGCGGAATGCTCGCCTTCAGTACCTCTAGACCGCCATCCGTACGGTCGGTCGTTAGCGCCGTATATTCCCGATCCTGTTCGCAAACCAGCACTACCCGGGAGTCATCCGCCGATTTTTCAATTTTGCGCAACACGCTACCATCGGACGGGTCGAAGTCCAGCACCGGTCCCGGCTTGATTAGAAACATTTTCGGTGGCTCTTCGTTTTCTTTAGGCTCCTTGAAGCCACCTCCCGAGGTTTCAAAACTCCAATCCCGCTTACCGAGTGAGAGCAGCTCGCCGAGGAAAAAACCATCGGGAATCTGCAACGGATATACGCGAACAATGCCGTACTCGTTCACTTCGATGATCGGCTGCCTGGTAAAAACCGGAATGAGTAACAAATTCTGCCCGTGAGGAACGATCTGCATCATTTCCAGCGCCCCGGACTTATTACGTATAACACTGGATAGCATCTGATCTTGTTTGGCGTTCTTGCTCAGATTATAGTCATCATCGGCGAGCCGAATCTCACGTATAGTCCTTCCACTCTCGTCGACGACCAGCAGCCGCGCAGAATGATCGCGGTTATCCGCTCCAATAGCCAGCAGATTTCCGGATTCGTAAAGGCCGACTGTCCTCACTTGCAAGCCATCATCGGGCAGTCGCACAGCCTTTTGGAGCGTGCCTTTGCGATCATAAATCAAGGCCAGCTCGACCTGATGATCAGGCGGCGAATCGGAGAGACTTGTTTTGACCGGTGAGGCGTACACCAACGCCACAACCCGCGTCTCACTGGCGAAGAAGCGGACGGGATGGCTGATCTCATCTGTGTAGCCCGGCAAATGGCCTGGGCTGAATCGGATCAATTGCCCCGCCCGATCAAGAGAATATAATGCCATCAATCCCATGCCATTACTCTGATTGTCTCTGATCTCCAGGAAAACCGTGCCATCTTCGTCACAGACATGGAGTCCGCTCATCGCCGTGCCACCTTCACCCAGCCCGGTTTTTTGGGGTTTCCCAAATTCCAAGGTATAGCTGGGGACTGGGGTTTCCGTGCTGGAGGCGGTCTTATCGGCATTCTGCGCCGGTGCGCAGAATGCCGACACACAGAAAAGGCCGAAAACCATAGGATTTCGCAATGACTTCATTCGCCTCTCCCCGTCAAGTCCAGCTTAGGCGATCGCAGGATGAATTTCCTGTCGTTCTGAACTTCGGCATCATGAGGTTGGTAGGGTACAAGGCCACCTGTGCACGAAGCAACCAATAGTGGCATATACTGAGAGATTTGATCCAGTTGCCTGCGCGTTTCAAAAGCTGGAGTAATAGGGTAGAAGCAAGATCCTGACGCGGCTACTGTGTAGGTCTCGCAGCCAGCTACAACCGAGCCGCAAGATGCGAGAGCTTGCCCTGAATGACCTGCTCCTTGGTTGAATTCACCGCTAAGGTATACGGCTTGACCGCAACAGGAGACATACGATCCACCCACTGAGCTTCCACATGTTGGTGTTGCTGCTGATGATTGTGCAAAAAGGTTGAATGAGCTCACTATCAAGGCCATGCAAATGGTGAGATTAATGTTTGGAATTCTTCGCATACGTTTAACTCCTTCGGCAGATATTATCTGCACAGGTTGGGTTAGAGTCTGCCTTGGCAGCCAACTTCTCGCCGCAGCGGCCAGATGTGTTGCATCAGAGCCCCGACCGAGGTTGGCGGCGTAATCCCCATTTATCGACACCAACAAAATGAGCGGAGCGGCCTAGTAGTAAATTCCGAATGCGAAAAATATACACATAGATAGTGTTGTATGCAACATTACAGTGGTTTATTGGACTAAGGTAATTTTGTATCTTTTGCAGGTTTCCCAAAGTTCTCTACCGATTCTCATGCGCAACGACGACACTTTCTCTATCTCTTTATCGGCGGGTGGCCACACATAATATTGGGTGCCCCATTCATGCGCGGTTTCATCGCGCATGGGTGGGGTCCAGATTATCGCAGGATGTCCACCTCCCACAAAGTAAAAGGCCGCTCCCATCGGAGCGGCCTTTTACTTATTTGCACTGCGGGTAGCTTGGATGATAATTAGTCACCTGCGACCGGCTCGGCGGGCTGCACCGGCTTGGCCGGGGCAATCGCGTCGAGTCTCACCAGGCCCTCGATGGGCTTT
>JAATFM010000061.1 GCA_015655195.1 Terriglobales bacterium | reverse complement strand
GACGATGCTGAGCGACGAGCAGACTACCTACGACGTGGGCGGGCAGGAGTATAGGCCGCACAACTTTGAGGGCGAGTATCACGAGCAGGTCACGGCGCGGTATGCGCTGCAGAAGTCGCTGAACAATGCAACGATCGGCCTCGCGGCAATGGTGGGCTTTGACCGCGTGGCGGCGCTGGCTCGCGAGGCTGGCGTGAAGAGTGCGCGCGGCACGCCGTCGATGGCGATTGGCTCTTACGATGCGACGCCGCTCGACATGGCGGGGGCGTACACGGTCTTTGCCAATCGCGGACTGCACATTGACCCGTGGATGCTGGCGAGCGTAAGAACTACGACGGGCGATGTGCTGACGGACTATACGCCGACCTCGAAGCAGGTGCTGGACCCGCGCGCGGCCTACCTGACGACGAACATGCTGGAGAACGTGATTAACGCGGGAACGGGCTTTGAGGTGCGGCGCAGAGGCTTTACTGCGCCCGCCGCGGGCAAGACCGGAACCGATCACGACGCATGGTTTGCGGGCTACACGAGCAACCTGCTGTGCATTGTGTGGGTGGGCAACGACGATTACACCGACATCAAGATCGAAGGCGCGCATGCGGCGGCTCCGCTGTGGGCGGAGTTTATGAAGAAGGCGGTGCAACTGCCGCAGTACTCCGATACGCACGCGTTTTCTGCGCCGGACGGCGTGCAGCTTATCAGCCTGGATAAGAACACGAACTTGCTGGCGGACGAGACCTGCACGGACGATTACACGGCAGCCTTTCTCGATGGCACGGCGCCGACGAATACATGCGATCATCCGCAGGACAACCGGAACGTTTTCCAGAAAATCTTCGGGCTGGGAAATAGCAAGCCGGGCAATTGATCTTCGCCGCGCTGAGCGCCTGTTAACCCTATCAGACCTACTGCACTTCGTGTGTCTGCTGCGCGGCGAGCAGCGGGATGCGGTGCAGATTCATGCCGAGCGGGCCGGCATAGAAGCCCGCATCCATAAGAAAACGCGCGAGGGGATGCGCGGCGACGGCAAGGCCGTTGACGGTAGAGATGAGCGCTGCGTGACGCTCTCCTGCATTCATGCGCTCCTGGCCGCGGGATGCGAGAAAACGCGCGAGGCCAGCAGAGGCGTGAGTGCGCTCGGGCTCCTCGGCAGGCAGAAAAACGAGCAGGTTGGGATTGTTGCGGCGGAGCCATGCGATAAGCTGGCCGTTGCGAAGGATGACTTCGGCATACGCGGCGCGAGTAAGAACGCGGGGCGCGGATTCGGCGTCATGCGGCGCGACAGGTAACGCGGGCCAGGGCAACACGGAGCCATACGGGTTCGCGGGATCGGCTGCGGCAAGTTGAACGAATTCGTCGTGCGTTGCATCTGGGACAGTCCGAAGACGGCGCAGGAGATCGAGCGCTGAGGGTAAAGCAAACTGCGTCGCGCCGAGTCCGGCAACGAAATAGCCGCGGCGAATGCGGCCGCTTTCTTCCAGAGCTTTGAGAACACCGTATACGGCTGAGAATCCGCCGGGAATGTTCTCGGCTGCTGCGTGCTCGCGCAGCAGCACTCCGTAGCGATGAAGCAATTGCAACGCAAGCGCGTGGCTGCGCTCGGTGGCGGAGGGCTGCGCGCCGCTTCCCTGCCCCGTATGAATCAGCGACCAGCGACCCTGAGCGGCGGGCGGCGTGGTGCGGCGTGAGCGGAATGCCTGGCCGGTATGCGTGCTGCGCGGGGAGCGCGTAGCTTCCGGCCGGGCAATGTAGGCGCGGAGCGCGTGGAGCGAATCGTTTGTCACGAGGCCGCGCCATACAAGGCTCCAGAGAGCATCGATAGATTCACCGGGAAAGCCACCTCCCGCAGCCTGATGGAGCGAATCGAAGAAACTGGCGCCTCCGGATTCGAGCGTGGCGAGGAGTTTTTCTTCGCGCTCGCTTAGCGGTTCGGTTTGCGGGCGAGTCTGCGCCAGCAGCGGCAGCTTGTCAGCAAGATAAAGTGCGATGCGGCCGTCGCGCTCTCCGAGCGGCTCCACGCCGGCCCAGAGAACTTCTCCGGCAGCGATAAGTGTATCGAGATGCGAGGCATCGTAGTGAGCCACGCGAGCCGGAAGGATGGAGGACTCAAGCAGCGATGCGGGAAGCGGCGCGCCTTGCAGATTTTCGATAGCGTCGAGAAGTGCGTCGAGTTGCGCGCCTGCGCTTTTGCGCGTATGGACCGGACTCGCCTGCGTGAGACCCTGCCAGTGCGTGAGGAAGCGCGCCAGCGTGGATTGTTCGACAGGCTCGACTTCTTTGCGGAGACGCGCGAGCGATTTCTGACGGATGTGGCGCAGAATCTCCGCGTCGCACCACTCGCGATGAATGCCGCCGGGACGAAATGCGCCTTCGAGAATGCGGCCCGTTGCGCCGAGCTGATGAAGAATCGCTTCGACCGGCGCGGTTTCCATCCCGAATCGTTCGGCGGCCTCGCACGTAGTGAACGGTCCATGCGTGCGGGCGTAGCGGCGAAGGAGTTCGAGCATCGGCAGGGCAACAGGTGCGAGCAGAGCGGCAGGAATGCTTTTGGGAAGGCGCAGGCCGAGCGCATCGCGGTAGCGTGCTGCGTCTTCCGCGGCGATGAGGCGCGGCTCGTCGATGATTTGCACTTCGACAATCCGGCGTGCGCGGAGGAGCTTGTCAACATGCGCGATGAGATCGGGCGAAGCGATGCGATGCGCGATTTCTTCGCGGGAAAGATCGCCCAGCCTCAGCAGCAGATCGTGAATGCCGTCGGCGGAGCGGGCGCGCATGGATTCCGTGAGGCACTGCGCGGATTCTTCCACCTCGCGGATGGCATCGGCGTCGAGCAGCTCGCGCAGGTCGGCCTCGCCGAGCAGCTCGCGCAACTGATCCTGATCAATGGTGAGAGCCTGCGCGCGGCGTTCCGCCAGTGGCGCGTCGCCGTCGTATAGAAAATTGGCCACGTAACCGAAGAGCAGCGAAGATGCGAAGGGCGAAGGCTTTTGCGTGTTGACGACATGCACGCGCGTCTGGCGCTGTTCGATAGAGCGCAGCGTTTCGATAAGCGCAGGCATGTCGAAGACATCGCGGAGGCACTCGCGGTACGCCTCAAGGATGAGCGGAAACGAGGGATAACGCGAGGCGACGCTGAGCAGGTCGGCGGAGCGCTTGCGTAGCTGCCAGAGCGGTGAGCGCTGATCGATGCGCTTGCGCGGCAGAAGCAGCGCGCGGCCAGCGGCCTCACGGAAGCGGCCCGCGAAGAGTGCCGTGGCGCCGAGTTGGTGCAGAACAAGCTGCATCGCTTCGGCGGATGGCACGAGGAACCAGTCCGCGTCGGGCGGCTCGTCTGTGTCCGGGAAGCGCAGCACGAAGCCGTCGTCGCTCCATAGAGTTTCGACATCGGTGCGGCCTGCTGCGCGAATGCGCGCCGTAACGGCCATCGCCCAGGGAATGTGGATGCGGCTGCCGAAAGGCGTCAGCACGCAGACGCGCCAGTCGCCGAGTTCATCGCGGTTGCGCTCGATGACGATGGTGCGGTCGTCGGGCACGGCTTCGGTGGCGGCTTCCTGATCGGCGAGGAAGGCGAGAAGATTTTCAGCGGCCACAGGATCGAGGTCGTGCTCGGAGACGAGGCGCGAGACCGCAGCGGCCTTGGGCATTTCGCGCAGCTCGCGCACCAGCGCGCCGATGCGATGGCCGAACTCAAGCGGGCGGCCTGCGCCATCGCCCTTCCAGAACGGCATCTTGCCGGGCTCGCCTGGAGCGGGCTCAACGAGAACGCGGTCGTGTGTGATTTCGACGATGCGCCAGGTGGATGCGCCGAGGATGAAGGTCTCGTTCGTGTGTGTTTCAAAGACCATCTCTTCGTCGAGCTCGCCCACGCGGATGGGTTTGCCTGCATTGTGCGCGAGAAAGACACCGTAGAGGCCGCGGTCGGGGATGGTTCCGGCATTGAGAATGGCGAGCCGTGCGGCTCCTTCGCGTGCGGTGATGACATTGCGTGTGCGGTCCCATGTGATGCGCGGGCGCAGGTCGGCGAATTCATCCGAAGGATAGCGGCCGCTGAGCAGATCGAGCACGCCGTGAAAGGATACGCGGGAGAGTGAAGCAAACGGTGCGGCGCTGCGGACTAGATCGAAAAGCGAATCGACGCTGACCTCCGGCGCGGACTCGGCAGGCTTTTCTCCGCGTGCCCGCGGTGCTGCGGCAGAGGGCGGATGCGCGGCGATGGCGACGATCTGCTGCGCGAGAACGTCGATCGGATTGCGCGGGTAGCGTGTGGACTCGATGTGCCCCTCGTGCATGGCGCGCGTCACAGCGGCGCAAGCCACGAGATCGGCGCGGTACTTGGGAAAAAGAACGCCTTCGCTGACGGCATCGACCTGATGGCCGGCGCGGCCAATGCGCTGCATTCCGCTGGCGACAGAAGGCGGCGCTTCAATCTGGATGACGAGGTCGACTGCGCCCATGTCGATGCCGAGTTCGAGCGTCGATGTGGCGCAGAGGGCCTTAATCTGGCCGGCTTTTAGCTGCTCTTCAATCACGGCGCGCTGGTCGGCAGCGAGCGAGCCATGATGCGCGCGGACTAGCGGCTCGCCTGCCAGATCGTTGAGCGCTCCGGCAAGGCGCTCCGCCACCTGGCGGCTGTTGACGAAGAGGATGGTGGATTTGCGCGGGCGGATGAGTTCGAGCAAGCGCGGATGAATCGCGTTCCAGATAGAGACGCGGCGCGGCGTCTGCGCTTCGGTGCCGTCGGCGATGATTTCGGTTTCGCTGAGGCGCGCCATGTCTTCCACCGGCACCTCGATGCGGAGCTTGAGGCGCTTGGGCGCGCTGGCATTGACGATAGTGACGGGGCGATAGCGGAGCGATGCGGGATCAGGCACGTCACATGCATCGGTGGACCATGCTTCTTCAGCTTGTGCTGTCTCTTCGATTCGCGTGGCTTCGGCGGAGATTGCCGGAGCCGATTCGATTCTGCTTTCTACGCCGCCGAGAAAGCGTGCGACCTCTTCGAGTGGGCGCTGCGTGGCAGAGAGGCCGATGCGCTGAATGGGATTTTTGACGAGCGCTTCGAGTCGTTCGAGCGTGAGCGCGAGATGTGCGCCGCGTTTGGTGGGGACAAGCGAATGAATCTCATCGACGATAACGGTATCGACGGTGCGAAGTGCCTCAGCCGCCTGCGAGGTCAGCATCAGGTAGAGCGACTCGGGCGTAGTAATGAGAATGTCCGCGGGAGCGCGGCGGAATCTTGCGCGCTCCCGCGGAGGTGTGTCTCCGGTGCGAACAGCGATGGATGGCTCGCGGAACAGAACGCCTTGACGGAGCGCCTCTTCCATCATGCCGGCGAGCGGGACGCGAAGATTGCGCTCCACGTCTACCGCCAATGCTTTCAGCGGCGAGATGTAGATGATGCGTGCGCCTTTCGCGCGATTCTCTGGCTGCGGATGTAGCATCAGCCGTTCAAGGCACCAGAGAAATGCGGTGAGGGTTTTGCCGCTGCCGGTGGGGGCAAGGATCAGCGCGCTTTCACCGCGCGCAATGACCGGCCAGCCCATGCGCTGCGGCGTGGTTGGCGCGCCGAGAGCACGCCGGAACCATGCCGCGGTGACGGGATGAAAGCCGGCGAAAGGGTCCGCTTCGTTTTGTGCGGCGGGATTGCGCGGGCGCGCCATGAGAGTTCAGGATACGCCTCCGCTATCCCACCCTTGCGACAGAAAAAAGTCGCAAGGATGGGGCACGGAGCAATGATCTGATCGAAACGATTACTCGTCGTAGTGCAGGAGGCTGAAGACATCATATTCCGGGAAGCGCTGACGGCCCTTGAGGAAGTCTAGTTCGACGGCAAAGCCGAGGCCGGCAATCTCTCCGCCAAGCTGCTGGACGAGCTTCACGGTCGCTTCCATCGTTCCGCCGGTCGCGAGCAGGTCATCGACAAGGACGACGCGCTGGCCGGGTTGGATGGCATCGAGATGGATTTCAAGCGTGTCGGAGCCGTATTCGAGATCGTAGGTGACGCGGGCCACGGGCGCGGGCAGCTTGCGCGGCTTGCGGACGGGGACGAAACCCGCGTTGAGCCTGTAAGCGAGCGCCGGGCCGAAGATGAAGCCGCGAGCCTCGATGCCGAGAACGAGATCAATCTTGCTCTCGATATAGTGTGCGGCAAGCGCGTCGATCATTTGCGCGAAGCCGGTCCTGTCCTTGAGCAGCGTGGTGATGTCGTAGAAGAGGATGCCGGGCTTGGGAAAATCGGGGACGGTGCGGACGAGGGCCTTGAGGGCTTCAACGTTGATGTGTTTGGCGGAATCGGGCATGATGCGGCCGGCTGCTCCTTCTTGGCTTGCGAATGTCTGGGAAGGGCACGGCGAAATGCGGGCTGGCTTCCCTGTTGATTATAAAAGCAGCGGCAGAGCTACCACGCGCCTTCGATGCGGAAGGCGTCTAGACTGGTGGCTTCGCCTTCGGCCAGCGTGTGTTCGAGAATGCCATCGACGCGGCTGCCGCGCGGGCCGCGCCGCAGGCTTGCGCGCAACTCGCTGAGGTCTTCTGGCTCGCCTGCGACCACGACCTCGACCTCACCGCCTTCGGTGTTGCGGACCCAGCCGCGCAGTTCAAGCTCGCTGGCTTCGCGATGAACGAACCAGCGAAAGCCCACGCCCTGCACTCGGCCGCGAATTAGAAAATGAAGCACCATAGCCGCAGTGTGGCAGATGCGGTTCGCGCCGCGCAAGAGCCTCCGCGGCTGCGCGCGATAAACTGAACTCATCATGGTCTTTGTGCTCGATAACTACGATTCGTTTACCTACAACCTAGTGCAGTACCTGGGCGAACTGGGCGCGAAGATTGAGGTGCGCCGGAACGATGAGGTGACGGTCGAAGAGGTCGAGGCGATGCGGCCGGAGCGGATTCTGCTCTCGCCGGGGCCGTGTACGCCGGGTGAGGCGGGGATTCTGGTGCCGCTCATCCGACGGATGGCGGGCAAAGCGCCGATCTTCGGCGTTTGCCTGGGGCATCAGGCCATTGGCGAGGCATTCGGCGGCGAGGTGGTGCGGGCGCGCAAGCTGATGCACGGCAAGACCAGCCCCGTTTCGCACGACGGGCGCGGCATCTTTTCCGGGCTGCCAACGCCGCTCACCTGTACCCGCTATCACTCGCTGATTGTGGCCGAGGAGACGCTGCCTGGCGAGCTTGAAGTGACGGCGCGGACCAATGAGCCCGAAGGTGGCTCGGTAATTATGGGACTGCGACACCGCTTGCTGCCGGTCGAAGGTGTGCAGTTTCATCCCGAGAGCGTGCTGACCGAGGGCGGGCGGCAGATGATCCGGAATTTTCTCGGAATGTAAGCGGTCAGGCTTGTGGACCGGCTGGCGGGTTTGCTTGCGTGTCCGGTGGAGCGATTGTCGGCGCTTTGAAATAGAAGTTGACGATGACGGTGAGAATTCCGGCCACTTCGGCGACCGTCGCGCCGCCGAGCCAGTTCATAAAAGACGCATCGAAGACGAGCACCTTTGCACCCCATAGGATGATGATGCCGAGTGTCGTTGTCGTGGCAAGCACGAAGAGACTTGTCAGCGTAATTCCAATGAAGACTCGCGGGTCGTGGATGTGGTTTCTGGCGATGAAGTACGCGCCGCCGAAGGTGAGGATGAAGAGCACCACGCCAACAAGGATGAACGCAAGCCAGTAGGTGAAAGCCATTGCAGAACCTCCTGAAGAGAGCGTGCTGAAACAAGCGGGAGAGTTTCAGCACACGCACGAAAATTACTCGGAGTTGCGCCGAATCTTACCGCAAGGGCCTGCTTGCACGAAACAAAAATCCCCCACAAGCAGCGGCTCTACAACTCCCGCGCCCGCTCAATGGCGCGAAG
>JAATFM010000119.1 GCA_015655195.1 Terriglobales bacterium | reverse complement strand
GCGCTGATTCACGCGGCCACGATGGTTACGGCCGGCGTCTACATGATTGCCCGCAGCCACGCCATCTTCGACCGTTCGCCGCTGGCGCTTACGGTGGTTGCGATTGTGGGGGCGGCGACGGCAATCTTCGCTGCGACTATCGGCCTGGTGCAGACGGACATCAAGCGCGTGCTGGCCTATTCGACGGTCTCGCAGCTCGGCTATATGTTCCTCGGCTGTGGCGTGGCGGCTTACTCGGCGGCGGTCTTTCATCTGATGACGCACGCCTTCTTCAAGGCGCTGCTCTTCCTTGCGGCCGGCTCTGTGATTCACGGCCTGGGCGGCGAGCAGGATCTGCGCAAGATGGGCGGCCTGCGAAAGAAATTGCCCGTCACATTCTGGACAATGACCGCAGCGGTCTTTGCGATTGCCGGCTTCCCTCCGTTCGCTGGATTCTTCTCGAAGGACGCAATTCTCTACGCCGCATTCCAGCAAGGAACCAACGGTAAAATCTTCTGGGCCGTGGGCGTTTTCACTGCCCTTCTGACCTCGTTCTATATGTTCCGGCTCTGGTATCTGGCCTTCTTCGGCAAGCAGCGCAGCCCGGAACTGCATCCGCATGAAAGCCCGTGGTCGATGCTTGGGCCGCTGGTGATTCTTGCACTGCTTTCGTTCGGCGGCGGCTGGATCGGCATTGATAAATTCGGCGCGTGGCTGGCTCCGGTTGTCGGCACTCACACTGCCGAGGCCAGCAGCGGAATTCCGGAGTGGGTCTTCAGCGCAATCGCGGTCGCGGTTGCCATTATCGGCTGGGCCATCGCGCACTTCCTGTACTTTGCCAAACCGGAGAAGCCGGCGCAGCTTGCCGTTTCGCTGGCCGGGCCGTACAAGGTTCTCGAAAACAAATACTGGGTGGATGAGATTTACGGCGCGGTGATTGTGAAGCCGCTACACATGATCTCGCGCTTCGTGCTGGAGTGGGTGGTCGAGTTTGCCATCCTGGGCGGCATCGTATGGCTGCTGGCGGGCATTGCCACGCTGGCCGGAGCGATTCTACAAAAGTGGCAGTCGGGGAATCTGCGCTCTTACGCCGCGTGGCTGGCGGCGGGCGTGGCTGCGCTGCTGCTTTTGGGGCTGGCGCCGTGGCTTCTCGGCGTCTACGGCATCAACCTTCAATGGGCGGGATGGAAATGAACGGCGCAATGAACGGTATCGACCAATGGATTCTGACGCTGATCCTGCTCGCGCCGCTGGCTGGCGCGCTGGTGATTGCGCTTCTGCCCGACCGCGGCAAGCTGCCGGCGTGGCTGGCGCTCATCACGGCGCTCGTCACATTCGGCCTGACGCTGCATCTACCGACACATTTCGTCACGGGCCGGCCCGGCTTCCAGTTCGAACTTGACGTTCCGTGGATCACAAACCCGGCGATTCACTACCACGTTGGCGTTGACGGGCTAAGCCTGTGGCTCGTGGTTCTGACAGGCCTGCTTGCGCCGGTCGGCGTGCTGGCAAGCTGGAATGCGATCCAGACGCGCGGCAAGCTCTTCTACTCGCTCTTTCTGGTGCAGCAGACGGCGATGGCCGGCGTCTTCGTCGCGCTGGACCTGATGCTGTACTACGGCTTCTGGGAGCTATCGCTGGTGCCGATGGCGGTTCTCATTGCCATGTACGGCCGCAAGGACGGCGCCAAGGCCGCAACGAAGTTCTTCCTCTTTACTTTCATTCCCTCCGCGCCGCTGCTCGTTGCCATTCTGTGGCTCTATGCGCGGACAGGAACGTTCAGCTTTGCAGAGTTGCAGGCGCAGATCGCGGGCGGCTCGCTGCCGGCGGGTGCGCTCTTCTGGGTGGCGCTGGCGTTTCTCTTCGCCTTTGCGGTCAAGGTTCCCATCTTCCCACTGCATGGCTGGCTGGCCGATTCCTTCAGCGAAGCGCCCGTCGCAATGGCAATGGTGATTGCCGGCAAGCTGGGCCTCTATTCCATGCTGCGCTTCCATGTGGGCCTCTTCCCTGTCCAGGTCAAGTGCGTCGCGCCGGTACTGATTGCGCTCACCGTCATCGGCATTCTCTACGGCGCGTGCCTGGCTCTGGTGCAGCGCGATTTCTGGCGGCTCATCGCATTCGCAACCCTGAGCCACTTCAGCCTCACAACACTCGGCATCTATGGCCTCACTCTCACCGGCCGCGACGGCGCGGTTTACCAGACACTGAACCAAGGAGTGATGGAGGGCGCGCTCTTTGTGCTGCTCGGCGTGCTCGATACGCGCTACGCGAACAGCCAGATTGCAGCCTACGGCGGAGCTGCGGCAAAGCTGCCACAAACCGCCGCATTCTTCGTGATTACCTCGCTGGCAATGATCGGGCTGCCGATGCTGAACGGCTTTATCGGCGAGTTCCTGATTCTGTCAAGCACATTTACCGCCGTAAGCAAAGGCTGGGCGATTGCCGCAACGGTCAGCGTGATTCTCGGCTCGGCCTACACGCTGTGGCTCGTGCAGCGGCTCTTCTACGGCCCGGAAAGCTCGATGACGGCAGAGAAACCCGTCACTGATCTGCGCTGGAACGAGTGGATCGCGCTGGTTCCGCTGGCCGTGCTGATGCTTGTCATGGGAATTGTGCCGTCGCTCTGGATGCCGTCGATTGAAGGCTGGCTGAAACAAACACCCACGCAGCAGGCTGCTGCGCCGGAGCGCCTCACCTTGCCTCCGCTGGTTCTCACCGCCGCATCCGGCAAGGAGGCGGCACGATGAACGGTACAACAACGATGGACCTCCTTCGCATTCTTCCGGAAGTCATCCTCGTCATCGCGGGCATTCTCGTGATGCTGGTCGATGCGGCGCTGCCCGTTGGTGCGCTACGCCGCGGCCTCATCTGGATTGCCGCACCAGGAGCGGTGCTGGCTCTCTGGGCCAGCCTCTATCAGCTTCAGCTCGGCACGGGAACGGCCTTCTTTGGCGCGGTGGAGACAAGCCCGTTCACGGTCTTCTTCCACGCGCTTATCTGCGGCATCGTGCTGGTGGCATTGCTGCTCGCGTATGACACCATGCCCCGCAACGGCCACCACATGGGCGAGTTCTACGCGCTGGTTCTCTTCGGTGCCTCCGGCATGTGCCTGCTGACGGGCGCGGTCGAGTTGCTCGTCGTCTTCATCGCGCTCGAAATCTCGTCGATCTCGACCTACATTCTGGCCGGTTACCGCAAGCACACAGGCAAAGGCCCCGAGGCTGCGATCAAATATTTCCTGCTTGGCTCCTTTGCCACAGGATTTCTGCTCTACGGCATCGCGCTGATCTTCGGCGCTACGGGCACCACGCAGATCTACCAGATTGCCCGCCTCGCGCCAACCGCTCAAAACCACACGATGGTTGTGCTGGCTCTCCTGCTGATGCTGGTCGGAATCTTTTTCAAGGTCTCCGCCGCGCCGTTTCATGTGTGGACACCGGATGTGTACGAAGGAGCACCCTCGCCGGTTGTGGCTCTGCTTTCGACTGCGCCCAAAGCTGCGGCCTTCGCGCTGCTGCTGCGCGTGCTGTATGAGATGCTACCCAGCCTCCGCTCGCTGTGGTCGCCGCTGCTGTGGATTGTGGCCGTGGCCTCGATGACGATCGGCAACCTGGCAGCACTGCGACAGCAGAATGTAAAGCGGATGCTTGCCTACTCGTCGATCGCCCACGCAGGCTACCTGCTGGCGGCATTTGCTGGCGCGGACTCGACCGGCATCTCGGCAGCGGCCTTCTACGCCGCAGCTTATGCGGCCATGAACGTCGGCATCTTCGCAGTCGTCACGCTGGCCAGCGGATACGACGAGGAGCTTCCGCTCGTTGCCGATTTCCGTGGGCTGCTCTATCGTGCGCCGCTGCTCGGCTCTGTGCTGATCTTTTTTCTGGTCTCTCTGATCGGAATTCCTTTCACCGGCGGATTCTTCGGCAAGTTCTACTCGTTCTCCGCTGCTGTGAGCGGCGGGGCCGTGGCGCTTGCCATCATCGGCCTGCTGAACTCAGGGATTGCGGCGGCGTACTATGTGCGGCTGGCATTGTCGGCGGCGCAGCGGCCTGAGCAGGCTCAGGCTGTTCCTGTACAGCCGCAGATCGGCATTGCAGTTGGTGCGGCGCTGCTCTTTACCGTGGGCGCAACGCTCTGGCTCGGCATTGCGCCGGAACCAATTCTGCGCGCCGCAGAGGCAGCGGCAAGCGCGCTGCGTTAAATCGACTCTCTTGCGGCGGGCACCGAGTCCGCCGCGAGCAGCATCTCTTCCATTTGCAGCAGGTCACTGTACAGCACAACAAGGGATTCGAGAACGCGCTCCTGGGCAAAGTGCTCGATGACCCACTGCCGGGCCGCTCTGCCCATCTGACGGCGGCGAGGCTCGTCACGCAGCAGCATTAGCATTGCTTCCAGAATCGCCTCCGGATGGCCGGGAGGAACAAGCAGGCCCGTCACCTCCGGCACCACCGCATCGCGGGAGCCAGTTGCAAGCGTCGTAATCACCGGCACGCCTGAGGAAGCCGCTTCGAGAACCGCATTCGGCAGCCCCTCGCGCCAGGTGGGCAGCACCATTACATCCATGACGCGATACCACGGCGCTGTCTCACGGACGAATCCCGTGCAGACGATAGCGGGGTGGTTCGCGATCTCGCGGCGTAGCGCATCGTCGAGCGCGTCCTCTGATTCGTCAAACCAGCCGACCAGCAAAAGCCGCGCGTCTGGCATCGTTTCGAGCAGGCCGCGGAAGGCTTCGATCAACTCCGGCACGCCTTTGTCGCGCGTCAGGCGTCCGACAAATCCGACGACCGGCGCATCCGGCGCAATTCCCAACTTCTGCCGCAGGTCGCCCTCCTTCTCGTCAGGACCGGGCGCAAAGCGCTCCGTATCGACGCCGCAACTGCTTCCCTCGCCCGCCAGCATCAGCTTGCGCCGGGGCGCGATGCCGAGCGACGCGGCCTCTTCCAGCAGGCTGCGGCTGTTGCAGAGCACAATGTGGGAACAGCGGGCGGCAAGCCGCTCGGCAGCCAGCAGGATGCGGCGCTGCACTCCGCGAGCTGTTTCGAGCCGCAGCCCGCGCAGCAGGTAAACACGGACCGGTACACGAGCCAGAAACCCGGCAACGCTGCCGAGCAGACCGGCCTTTGGTGTGCCGAACTCCGTCATGTCGGGCTTGAGACGGCGGAGCAGAAGCCAGAGGCGCGCGAGCGAGATGAGATCGGCGAGCGGAGCGATGCGGCGCTTCATCGGAACCGCAGCCGCTTCCACTCCTTCTTCTGTGGCAAAGCTGTCCAGCAGCGGGCCAGGGCCGGAGACGAGGACCACCCGAAAGCCCGCGGCGCGCAACGCCCGGATGCGGCTCCGAAGAATGAGACTAGTCTGCGGGTCCGTAATTCCCACAACGATCAGCGGGCGGCGGGCGGAAACGCGCGGATTCATCAGCACAGCGGCGGCGATAGCGCTCATTTCTGAGAACGCTCCATTCCGAAGACCGCGCAGACGGGGAACACGAAAAATTCCTTGGCAAAAAGCCTGCAATAGTTCCAGGCTCAGACTTTTCGCTTCCGGACAAGATTACTCTGGTGTATTTTAGTAACATCCTAGCATGATTACCCGGAAGACAGTGCTTCTTCTTGTGCCGCATCTTGGCGGAGGAGGAGCGGAGCGTGTAACGGCTCTTCTGGCCAGCGGTTTGCCGGAGGAGAAGTTTTGCGTTCATCTGGGGCTGGTAACGCCGGAACATAATGCAGCGAGTCCGGACTCGCGTTTGACACTACCGCCGCGCGTGACTGTGCATCGTCTCGGGGCCCGGCGCGTTCGCGGAGCCGCATGGCGGCTGCTGCGGCTGATGTGGCGCTTGAGGCCGGACCTAATCGTTTCCAACATGTTTCACCTGAATTTTCTGGTGCTTCTGCTGCGGCCGCTTCTGCCTCGTGAAACACGATGCGTGATCCGGCAGAACGGCATGACAGCGTTGGAGACGGGAATCGGCGCAAGCACGCGAGCTCTTTACCGCATCCTGTATCCGCGCGCGGAGAAAATCATCTGCCAGACGGATGCGATGGCGCGGGAGCTGGGAACACTGCTCGGCAGCGAGCGGAATCTCTGCGTGCTGCCGAATCCGGTCGAGCCAAATCCAGTAGAGGCGGATGGCGCAGCGGCGGCACGCGGGACGGATTCTCCGTTGCACGATCTGGATTCTCCGCCACGTGAGCCAGGGCTGCATCTCCTGGCAGTGGGTCGGCTCGCACGGGAAAAGGGCTTTGACATTCTGCTGCCGGCATTCGCGCACGTGCTCGCGCAGTTCCCTGCCGCCAGCCTGACAATTCTCGGCGAAGGACCGGATGAGGCCGCTTTGAAGGCACTGAGCCGTGAGTTGGGAATTGTCGAGCGGGTCAATTTTCCCGGCTATGTGGCCGACCCGCGGGAGCGATTCGCCGCGGCGAGCCTCTTTGTGCTTTCGTCGCGCCACGAGGCAATGTCGAATGCGCTGCTGGAAGCGGCGGCGGCGGGGCTACCGATTGTGGCAACTCCGGCGCTGGGCGGTGTGGAGACGCTGTTGAGCGGCGCGCCGGGAACGTGGGTGGCGCGGGAGATTTCCGCCGAGGCGCTGGGAGAATCGCTTGTCGAAGCCTTCGGAGCGCTGCGGCCGCACGAACAAAAAGCTCGCTTCACTCACGCATGGCTGGCTCCATTCCGCATGGAGAATGCGCTGGCAAGCTACGAGAGACTCATCGACTCGGTGCTTGCGGAGGCGCGGGCGTGAGGCGCATCGCGTACCTGATTCCCACGCTCGACCGGATGGGCGGAGCGGAGCGGCAGGTTGCGTTACTGGCGCAGGGGCTTGCCGGGCGCGGCTGGCGCGTCACGGTCGTGACGCTCTCCGGCACGGGCGGTGAGGCGGCTGCGGTGTTGCGCGCGAACGGCGTCGCATTCCTGAGCCTCGGTATGCGAAAGGGACTGGCCGATCCGCGCGGCTGGCTGCGGCTGAACGCATGGCTGCGGCGGGAACGGCCGGAGATTCTGCACGCGCATCTG
>JAATFM010000292.1 GCA_015655195.1 Terriglobales bacterium | reverse complement strand
TAGGGAGAAGTCGCGGGAAGCGCCAGAGTGGTCTGGCTGGACAGCATGTTGGCGGCAGCCGTCGACCACGCATCGGCAAGATTGGCTATATTGACCGAGCCGATACCGGAGGCCATGTCATAACCTGGCACCGCGCTCCATCCGATGCCATCCAGGCCGCCGCCCTGAAAAGTGCAGTCAGCCTGTCCGCACGGGACATTGATATTGCCTTCCGTGATGTCATAAAACGAGCAGTTGTTTCCGGGAACAACGGCGGATGCGTCACATGCAGCCAGTTGTCCGGCGTTGCCGTATTCCTGTGCGGCGATCTTGTACAGAAGGTAGTTTGCGAGTCCCTGGGATGACTGTACCTTCTGATTGATGATCGCCATGACGCCGGCGAAGGCAGGCGCGGCAAAGGACGTTCCTCCCGCAATCTCGGGGTCCGTGGCGCAGGTATACCCGGGCGGAAGTGCGTCCGACTGGCAGTAGGGCAACACGCTGTTGAATGCGCCGTTGGCGGCAAAAAGGGAGACATCCGGCAGATCGCGTACATTGTCGGATGGTGTTCCGGGAAGAATGCTCTGCCATGAGGGCTTGGGATAGCCGGCCGTGCAACTGCTCTCTTGATTTGGATTGGTGGATGCGATGCAATTGCTTTGTCCGCCGCCGCCGCCCTGGAAGTTTCCATACGTGGTTTCATTCTGATCCTGACAAAGCGCCGCATTCGTGGGATCGCTCACTCCCAGCGCATTCAGATACGACAGAATTTCAGGACTTTCGCAACTGTTGTTCCAGGGAGATTCCCGGATATAGCCCGTGGCCGAGGCAAGCGAGGTTGGATCGTTTGTATCGTTCCACCCCTCACCAGGCGCGGTCGCGAAGGTCTTGAAGTCCGTTCCTCCCACGGCCACGTCATAGGGCGTGGAAGCAACACCGCTTACGTTCAGGCCCGTGACCTCATAGGGTTCTATGGTCGTGTCGGCAGCATCGCAGGTTGATGGGCCGTCATCGCCTGCGGCGACGACTACAGTGATTCCCTCTGCGGCGGCTTGTTCCCACATTTCGTTGTAGAACTGGTTTCCGGAGGTCTGAAGATCGAACTCGCAGGCGCCATAGCTGACGCTCAACACCGGGGCGATGTTTTCATCGATGATGTACTGCTCGGAGGTAACGGTGCCGTCCGTGGTGTTGGTGCTCGGGCTGACCACGAGATCGATTGTCGCTGACCGGGCAACGGCTCCCGACCACTCCACGTCCAGGGCCGTCTCGCTCTCATCTCCCGTTTCTCTCTGCAGGCCGGGATCTACCCCAGTCACCAGAATCACATTCAGCTTTTTCGCAGGAAGGCCAAACTCCGCTCGGAAAGCATCGACATCCGCCGTATTGATGTTCGAGCGCGCCGTGATCGCTATGTTTTGCCCCGCGCCATCCAGGCCGGCATTCCACAGCGGCTGCAGGTTATAGATCGCGGCAAAGTCCGACGGCCCCACCAGATGGTAAACCTGCCCGCTCCGGTCGATTGTGTACTGCGGGGAAGGCGCGAAGGCTCCGGCAGCGCTGCCCGCTGTAGCGGGCATCCATTGACCCGCTTTGACGAACTTGCCGGTCTGCGCGTCCTTCCGTAACAAAATGGGGTTGGTGTGGTTGCTGTGAATCGGGACATCGTTCAGTGAAACGATACCCGCAATCGCAGGAGCAAGGGCCGCCGGAATTTGTGCGTCCGAGGCGTTGGCCCAGTGATGCGCGTTCCGGATAGTGTAGCCGCGCATCTCGGTGTGAAACGCACTCCTGAGCTGGGCCTGCGTGCCGGAAAACTGGATGATGTTGCGGCCCTTCGCTACCGATTCAATCGTGAACCCATGAGACTCCAGCCAGTTGGTAATCGCGGTAATGTCCTGAGCATTCGCGCTGTACTGTGCGCCAAACTGGGCAGGGGTCAGCCAACGATGATAGCTGGGCGATTTGGGATTCTGCTGGTCGTTGAGCAGGCGCTTCAGCGCCGCGTCCTGCGCGGCGCTGCGCTTGAGCTGCAGCATCATCCTGTCCAGCTTGAAATCGTCCGGAGCCACTTCTTCCGAAGTCTGCCCTTTGATGGCCGGGAGGGTGCTGCCCCTGAGCGTCGCCAGATCGGCTTCATCGATCGACGCGGTGATCAGGCGGTTGGGCGCGAGGGTTGGGGCGACACCAGACTGGGCCATGGATTGCATAGAGGCGCAGAACCCGAAGGCCAGCAGCACGAGCGGATATGCTCTCGTGAAAACTTTTCTTATCGCCGTGATTTGTATCTTCATTCCCATACCCCTCTTGAGGTCTTTCGTTTCTCTGTTCAGGATTCCCTTGCAGCGATAGTCAGCGGTCCGTGCCGGTACTTCACTGGCCATCATTGCCCTCTACTGGATGGTGAGGTTTACCGTCGTTGACTGTGGAGGCACTCCCGAACTCGATGGCGTAGCCGTAATTGTGATCTGCACCGTGCCGGACTTCGGACCTTGTGAGCCTCCACCGCCGCCGCAGCCACTCAATGCGGTGAATGCCGTTAGAGCGGCCAGCGCCAGGACAAGCATCCCGAAGTGCCTGCGTCTGCGGCCCGGCAGAAAGACCAGCAACATCCCCGCCATGCTTATGCCCGCCCCCGTCCCGATCATCCATGCCGGCCCTTTTTCTTTCAGGCTGGCAGTGCTGCTCTGCCCCGTGGTGATCGTCATGATCGCCTGCGCGGACTCAACTCCGCCCAGCGGCACTGTCGCGGGGTTGAACTGAACAGTCACGCCTGTCGGAACTCCGGTTGCTGCCAGAGCGACCGTTCCCGCAAAGGTGGCATTGGGGGTAAGCGTCAGGGTAAGTGGCGTAGCGCCTGCCGCCCCAAGCGTCGCATAGCTGCTGCTGGAGCTCAGGCTGAAAGCCGGCGGCAAGGCATTGACCGTAATAGAGACTGGCGCCGCCTGCATGGCAGGATTGAAGTTCGTATCGCCGGCATACGTCGCAGTAATTGCATTCGAGCCGGCTGTCATAAAGCTCGTCGTGAGTGTCGTTACTCTGGAGCCATCGAGCACAGTGCTTCCGATGGCGGTTCCACCGTTATAAAAGGTGACGACGCCGGTCGGAACGGGCCTGGATGGCATACCGGCTGCGACCGCGGCAGTCAGCGTCACCGTATCGCCCTGCGACACAGAGGCGTTCGAGGCACTCAACGCCAGCGTCGAGGTTCCCTGGTTGTAGAAGATCGACGCTCCCGATGTATCCGCAACCAAAAGATCTGTTCCGCCCACTCCGTAGAAGTTTCCTGCAGCGAGCAGCCCAACTCCACCGGCAGTAAAGGTATTGATGGGCGCAGCGAAGGCTCCCTTGCCTGAGTTCAGCAGTAACGATATTCCATAGAATGGCTGAGTGGTCGATGGGAGAACGGTATAGTCCAGCTCTTCCACCAGGCCCGACAGGATGTCAGGCAGTCCGTCTCCATTGAAGTCGGCCACGGTGATGTCGGCGGCTACGCCCTGCTCCGATATGAGGCTGCGCTGGCCGAACGTGCCATCGCCATTGCCGGGGTAGATCGCAATGCCGGACTCGGTAAAGTCCTGACCGCTGTCAGGAGAGTAGTAGCCCTCTGTGGACATCACCAGGTCGATCTTGCCGTCCTGATTTATATCGGCTGCGGAAAGGACAATCGGAACCTCGGTACTGCTGATGACCGAAGGCGGAAGAGTGCCGAAGTTCCCCTTGCCATCGTTCAGCAGCACCTCCAGCGATGGATTCGTGCCATCCGGCGTACTGCCTAGCGCCAGATCCAGCGCGCCATCCCCGTTGAAATCGGCCAGGGCAAGTTGAGTTACATCCGTTCCGGTGGGGGTAAACGTCACCTTGGGGAACTGTCCCGTGCCGTCTCCCAGGGCAACGTAATACCCGAGAACTCCTTCGTTGTAGGGACTCTCGTAGAGCGCGGTAATATCGATGTTTCCATCGCCATTTAGATCGCCCACCGCGAACTGGTCGATTTCACCGAGTAAACCGGTCGAGGCTTCGTTTGGGAGCACAATCTCTACCGGCTGCTGGAAGGTCCCATCTCCATTCGACAGCGCCGTATAGACATGCCATAAGAAGCCGCTATCGTAGCCGTAGATGATCACGTCGGGCTTGCCGTCGTGGTTGAAGTCGCCGGTTACGGAGCTGAAACCCAGCACCGCAAGCGGCACATTCAACAGAGTGGGGGCCGAGGTCCACTTGAAAACGCCCGCACCCTGGTTGATTCCCACCACCGCCAGCAGCTCGGGGCCGGCCTCATTGAAGCCCACAATGTCGGTCTTCCCGTCGCCATTCATATCGGCCGCAGCCTGCGCCAGCAGACCATACGGAAAGGACGGAGTCTGGTCCACGGCTCCGGTGTCCGCCAGACGCGGCGCACCGGTGAAGGTGAGACCTGCTTGATTAGTGCTGAGCACGGCCACGCCATAGGCGTTGTCGATGGAGACGACATCCGGTCTTCCATCTCCATTGAAATCGCCGTAGGCAGTGAGCCGGCCGCCGGGAGCAGCTCCTTCATACCCCTGAGCGTATGTATAGGCTTCACCGGTCATCGTGGCGCTGGCCAGCGTGAACGTGCCGTCGCCATTGCCATGAAAGGCAGCAGTGTACTCGTTTTCGCTGTCCAGCAGATCGGCCCAGCCGTCGCCGTCGTAGTCGTACAACTGAAGGTCCGGCAGTTGGAAGCCGAAGTAAGGCACGGCGAGCACCGGAGGCGCGAAAGATCCGCCGCCAAGACCAATGGCGCTGTAGAGGTAGCCGTCGCCGAGAGCGATCAGGATGTCGGGAGAACCATCGTTATTCAGGTCCTGCACCCGCAGTGCGTGCTCCGGCCATGGCTTTTTTCCGGGAAGTTGGTTGACCACAAGGGGAGTATTCGTTCCGGTCACAGAGGGGATGTTGATCGGAGAAGGATTGAAGGTGAATGTTCCGTCTCCATTCGAGGCTGCCAGGAAGACATAGCCGCTATAGGGCGGACCTCCCGTCGTGGCATACTCCTCTGCGGCGAAGGCCAGCGTGAGCTTCCCGTTGATCGTGGCAATGGTGCCCGTGTCATTGAAGACCCACGCAGTTGTTCCTGCCGGAAGTGCCTGAGACGTTGCGATGAGTTTCGATGATGCTGAGAACGTTCCGTCTCCGGGATTCAAGATGGCATTGACTACGAGCGCGCCCGAGGAGTCACATACCGCACCGATAAGATCGGGATGCCCGTCTCCGTTGACGTCCGCAACAGACACGGCTACCTCGTACTGGGTGTAGCCAGAAGCAGCATAAAGATTCAGATACGACGGCGTGCCGAACGTGGCATCGCCATTGTTCAAAATGATTGCGACTTCGCCGTAGCGGTCCCATGTGATCAGATCCTGTTTCCCATCCCCGTTGAGGTCCACGGCAATCATGTTCGGGAAGACGTACGCATAACTGAAGTCTCCCGACAGGCTCGTCGGCGTCACGACTGGAGCGGAGAAGCCTCCTTTGCCATCGCCCAGGAGGACGTCAATTGAACCATCGGTCTGACTGAGAGCCAGATCCGGAATGCCATCTCCATTGAAATCTCCCGTCACAGGAGAGATTGGGTCATAGACCGTATCGTAATAAAAGTCATAAACCGGCTGGGCTATGGGAAATGCCGCTACGCTGCCGGTAAAGCCGCCGAAGTTCGGGCTGGGTGCGCTATCTGCCATCGGCCTGGCCGATGCGTCGTCCCTGCCAGAGCGGGGCTGGCGCAATTTACCGGAGGCCGCCGCCTGCTGACTTGCACGCAGGCTCGTAAATACCCGCTGAAGATGCGAAGGCAGAACTCTCGATTGCTTTTGCGGAACGGATGGAGCAGATGGCGCGGCAGAAACGGACCGAAGCCCACCAGCAGCCGCAGATGCGGCGGGTGGCGCCGGATTGGTCGCTTTCACATTCTGTGCCAGGCTCGATGAAAACAGCGCGCCTGCAAGCAGGCACTGCAATCCCAGGAAACGGCACAAGGAATGACCCATGATCTTCTTCTGCATAAGAACGGCTCTCCTACAGCGAACGTCCAGAAAAGGAAGGTGCGAATGACAACTCCGCCAACCGGGGAGGATGGTTGGCTGCGGGGTCTTGAAACAGGAATGTATCTGCCCGTACCTATAGAGCGGGAAACTCGATTGAAAAACCGCAGGCCATGTAAAAAAAGTTTGAGAGATGGATTGTCGGCGCGTATCTGCCGCCCTCAAACGACACCTTCGCAGCACCAGAAAGCGGTTGCCCGGCCTGTTATCGAGTGGTAATCTTTTTTAATCTTGGTTGTAATTTGTTTATAACAGAGATGGCGACAGCTGACGCGAGCGGCATAACGTGTCTCTTACACGCCTGGAGCACGGGCGACGGCGCCGCTCTGGAGCAGCTCATGCCGCTCGTTTATCGCGAGCTGCGCCGCACCGCCAAGCGGCACATGGCCCACGAGCAGGCCGACCACATCCTGCAAAGCGGCGACCTGGTGAATGAAGTCTATCTGCATCTGCTGCGGATGGAACGCATTAGCTGGAAAGACCGCGCTCACTTCTATGCCGTTTGCGCGCAACTGATGCGGCGCATCCTTATAGACAATGCGCGCTCCCGCCTCTCCGTAAAACACGGCGGCGAGCTGCGGCGCGTTCCTCTCAATGAAACTTTAATCGGGGTTCCGGATGCGGCGGACGACCAGGACGAACTGCTCGCCATCGATCAGGCGCTGCGCGAGCTGGCTACGCTCGACCAGCGCAAGAGCAAGGTTCTGGAGCTGCGCATCTTTGGCGGCTTCAGCGTAAAAGAGACTGCCAAAATTCTGGCGATCTCCGAAGACACCGTTACGCGGGATTGTCTGTTTGCCAAACACTGGCTGCTGCGCCAGTTGCATGGAACGCACTTCGATGGAAAATGACCGCTGGCTCCGCGTCCAGGATTTGTTTCACAGCACACTTGAGCTCGAAGAAGACCGGCGGGACAGTTTTCTGCGCCGTAAATGCGGCAACGACCGTGAGCTGCGCCGCGAGATCGAGTCCCTTCTGATCTACGAAAACGAAGCGCCAAACCTGATCGATTCCCTCTCGCGCTCCGCCTTCCGCAGACTCATTGACTACCGCGAGGAGCTGGACGGCACATCGTGGATTGAGCCGAGCAAAGCGGAGCTGGGAGACCTGACCGGCAAGACGGTCTTTCACTATCACATCCTGGAAAAACTCGGCGAAGGCGGCATGGGCGTTGTCTACAAAGCGCTCGATACCAGGCTGCGCCGCACTGTGGCTCTCAAATTCCTGCTGCGCATTGCCACCAATTCCTCGGAAGGTCACTTGCAGGAGGCGCGCGCGTCCTCGGCGCTCGACCATCCGAACATCTGCACGATTTACGAGGTGGGCCAGTATGGAAACATTCCCTTCATCGTGATGCAGTTGCTCTCCGGCACATCGCTTCGGCAGCGGATCGAGGCGCATTCTCTGAAGCCGGAAGAGACGCTGGACCTTGCCATGCAGATTGCTTCCGCGCTCGATGCGGCCCACTCCGCCGGCGTGATTCACCGCGACATCAAGCCCGCCAACATCTTTGTGACGGAGCGCGGCGAGGCCAGGATACTGGACTTCGGACTGGCAACACGCACCGCGCAGCAAAACGCGCACCTGATGGTGGCGCAGCTTCCCAACGCAGCACAGATGCAACTGGAAGATAACGATACATGGAACGAGCCTGAGATCGTCGCCGGCACGGCGGCCTACATATCGCCGGAGCAGGTGCTAGGCAGCGATTCCGACCCGCGCAGCGACATCTTCTCCTTCGGCGTTGTGCTCTATGAAGCCGCCACCGGCGTTTCTCCCTTCAAAGGCAGAACAGTAGGAGAAACCTTCGACAGCATTCTGCACAAAATTCCGCCTCCGCCATCCATCGTGAACTCCAGGCTGCCTCCGGAGCTGGATCGAATCATCGGCAGAGCGATTGAAAAAGACTGCGCCGACCGCTATCAGCAGGCATCGGAGTTGCTCGACGATCTGCGCCGGCTGAAGGCCAGGCCGCACCGATTCCGCACGCGGGATCTCTGGACCGCGGCGGCCGCAGCCGTCCTCGCCATTGCCGCATCGCTGGCCTTCGCCGTAACGCATCTTTCCAGTCTGCGCCGCCAGCCTCAGCCCGCGCTGCGCGGCGAGCACGCGGTCATCCTCGCCGACTTCGCAAATGCCACCGGCGACTCCGTCTTCAATGACGCGCTGCGCGAATCCCTGCGCGTGCAGCTCGAACAGTCACCGTTTCTCAACGTGCTCTCCGATACACGCATCAACCGCGAACTGGCCTACATGGAGCGCCCCGCCGGAACGCCGCTCACAAGCGATGTGGCGCGGCAGATTTGCCTGCGTACCGGAAGCGACGCGGCCGTGGCAGGCGCAATTGCGCGCATGGGCGGTCATTTCCTTCTCCGCATTACCGCAACCGGCTGCAAGGATGGCGAGCCGCTCGACACCGAACAGGTTGAGGTCGATAACCGGGAGAAGATACTGGGCGGACTCGATCTGATCTCCGCCAGGCTGCGCTCAAAACTCGGGGAATCGCTGGCCAGCATCCAGGTCTACGACAAACCGATCGAGCAAGCCACCACACCATCGCTGGAAGCGCTGCAAGCCTATTCCCTCGGCATCAAAATCGGATATACGCAGGGCAAAAAAGAGGCTATTCCTTACTTTGAAAAGGCCATCAAGATCGATCCCCGGTTTGCAATGGCTTACAGCAAGCTGGGAGCGGCCTACATCGCCATTGACTCGCCGGACCGTCCCATCGAGCCGATCCGCAAAGCCTACGATCTGCGCGGGCGCGTCAGCGAGCGGGAGCAGTTCTACATCGATTCGCATTACTACGACACGGTCACCGGCGACCAGAACAAAGCCATCGTAGCCTTCAAGCTCTGGCTGCACACCTACCCAAACGATCCCGTCCCGCACACAAATCTCGGCGTCGCCTCTGCCTATCTGGGACGGCATCAGGACGGCCTGCACGAAGAGCAGGAAGCGCTTCGTCTGGAACCGACCAACGGGCTCATCTATGCAAACCTGGCCAGCGAATACCTGAGCCTCGGAGAACTTGACAACTGCGAACGAACAATCCAGGACGCCCAGGCGCACAAGATCAACAATCCTGTCTTCACCGGGCTTCTCTATCAGCTTGCCTTTCTGCGCGGCAACCAGGCGGAGATGACTCGCCAGTTGCAGAGCGCGCTCGGGCATCCGTGGCTCGAAGGCTGGATGCTGGCCACACAGGCGGACACGGAAGCCTATCTGGGCCGCCTGGGGGAAGCAAGAACATACTCCGCACAGGCCGTTCGCTCCGCGCATAAATACGATGGCGGGGACACTGCGAAAAGCTATCTGGCCGTAGCAGCCCTGCGCGAAGCCGAATTCGGCAGCCGGCAGCTCGTTGTCAACATGACAACACAGATGCTGACCGGCAAAACAGGGCAACTCGTAGAGACCTATGCTGCGCTGGCGCTGGCACGTGTGGGCGAGCGTGGCCGCGCGCAGAGCATCGTCAACGAATTGAGCCGGAAATATCCGGACGATACGCTGCTGAATTTCTACTGGAAGCCCAGCATTGAGGCTGCAATCGCGCTCTCGGAGCATAATCCGGCAGAAGCGATCCGCCTTTTGCAAACGGCCATGCCTTACGAGCTTGGCACACCCAAATCGCCAACCAATGTGGTGGCCTATCCCGTCTATCTGCGCGGCATGGCTTATCTGGCGGAGGGCCAGGGTGAGCAGGCCGCCGCTGAGTTCCAGAAGATCACCGGCCAGCGTGGGCTGGTGGCAAATTATCCACTGGGTTCACTGGCGCGGCTGGGGCTTGCCCGCGCTTACCGGCTGCAGGCGCTTGCAGCCGGCAATCCGGGTACGGCCTCCTCGTCTGCACTGCAAAAATCCGAAGATGCCTACCAGCAACTGTTACAACAATTCTGGAACCGCGCCGACGCAACGAATCCCCTGCTTGCGCAGGCCCAGGCCGAATTCAGGAATACATCCCATAGCGCATCTCTCGACCACGCGGACAAATAGAATCGGCACGGTGAGCGGCATTCTCAAGCTTGTTCAGGAATACCGGGCACACCACGGTACTCGCACACCAGGAACAAGTCCAGGCAGGAGGCTGTCAACAAGCTCCCGCGTTGAAGTCCTCTCAAGTAGTCTCCTTTGCCCTGGAGATGCCTCCAGGGGACCCACAAAATCCCGACAGTCTACGGATTTTCGACCAACAAAAAAGGGTTATCGCGAGGATAACCCTTTTGAATCAAGTGGTAGGCGAGGCAGGGATCGAACCTGCAACCGCCGGCTTAGAAGGCCGGTGCTCTATCCAATTGAGCTACTCGCCCGCGTGCGAAGCGCACATCTTATTGTAGCTTCGATCTTGTCTCAGGAAACAGTCCCGAGCGGCCAGACAGCCAAAACGGAATCCGTAAAGATAGATAGCGCCTGGGCAAGAGTCTCGCCGGCTGCTGCATCCGCTGGGCCGCAGGCGGTGAGATAGGCCGTTACACCGAGCGTGTCGGTGCCATTACGAAGAATGGCGCGGCGAATTATGAGGTCAGCGCGGCAGCAGCGTAGAGAAACCTTCCCAAGCTGGGCGCAGAGAGCTACGCAGTCGCGCGAGGCGGCATCCGACTCGTCTGGCGCATCAGGAGCGTCCCATCGCCGCGGCCCGCGCGGCAGCAGATCAATGTAACAGGCGCGCGCTACAGCAAGCGCCTGCGGGGGCGCGTCGAGTTCGTTCGCATCAAGATGGGTTTCTTCCGGGTCCACTGCCCACAGATCGCACTTCGCGGTCCATACCGGCGAACCCGCCGCATTGAGCCGGACGAGAGCACTGGCAAGGGAGGGAAACTCGGCCACTTCGGGCAGCGTCTGCACCCGCTCCGGATGTGCTGTAAGATCGACTCGGCCTTCCCACTCGGCGTCAATGATCGGAGCTCCGGAGCCGAGTTCGAACTCCCAGTCAGCTTCCATGATTTGCAGCGTCGGCGTCGAGAAGATAGCTCATCACAGTGGCCTCGGCCCAGTGCACTTCTTCGCCCTTCGCTGTCGAGAGAAAGGCACAGTGCCCGCCGTGGCGCGTCTCGGCCAGCGAGATCTGCGGATTGGCCAGAAGCGCATTGCGCGTTTCGTCGGTCAGTCGAATGAAGGGGTCGTCGAGCGAGCGCAAAACCAGCGTCGGCACGGCAATGCCGTTCAGCACGCGGGCAGAAGCGGCGCGATAGTAGTAGTCGTCCGAGTTGCGGAAGCCGCAGTAGCGCGCCACGATGCGGTCGTCGAACTCGCGCACCGAGCGGATGGGGCCGTAACCGCTGGCGGCGTAAATCCCAGGAAACAGCTTCGCCTTGTACTGGTAGCGGCGGATGAGGCGGCGCAGAAAGTGTTGCTCGTAAAAGCGGTTTCGCGTCGTGTGGAGCGCATCGGAGCTGGCCGCAAGATCGATGGCCGGGCAGACGGCGGCAACAGCCGCGAGCGGCCTGCGCGCACCCCACTCACCGGCCAGCTTCAGCACCAGATTGCCGCCCATCGAATAGCCCACCAGCGCCACGCGCTCCACTCCGCGCTGCCGCGTGTAGTGCTCCACCACCGCGCCCACATCTCCCGAAAGGCCGGAGTGATAAAGCGCCGGCGTAAGCGAATCGGTGCCGCCGCAGTTGCGCATGTTCATGCGAACGACATTGCATCCGGCACGCCAGGCCCGCATGGCAATTCCCTGAATATAATGCGAATCCGACGAGCCTTCGAGGCCGTGCACCAGCACCACTGTGAGCCTGGCAGCCGCGTCTCCACCCGGTTGCCAGTGGCTGTGACAAAGCACGCGACTATTGTCGGCCGGGTCCACCACAATCTCATCCGCGCTCGATTCAAGCCGGAAGGGGGGCCGCGGATAGATGTCGCCGATGATCGTCTGCGCGTGGCCGTTCGAAAGGCCGCGGCGCGGCGTAAAGGCCGTCAACCAAGCGGAGACTGTCGCCGCAGGACTGATCTGCGCAGTTGCGCTCGAATGGCTGCTGGAGGCGGGGACCGGGAAGGCGTCGGGTTGGAGGGAGTGGGTTGGGCTGTCCATCAGGGAACGTTAGGAAATTAAGATGGGCGGCCGGCGGAATCACGAATCTCCCACACATTCCGCCAGAAACTTTAACCAGATTATCATTTATCCGCTCGATTATGGAACACGGACTGCGTATCCGGCCCGGCAGGAAATCCTGCCGCCGGACACTTTATACGATAGCGTAGCTCTTATGCGATGGCGGGAACCGGCTCGACTGTCCTGGTGGCTGCCGGAGTTAGCGCTGCCGCCGGCGCGTGGTGCGCCGGAGCGTGATTGCCACGGGTAAGCCGATGGACGAAATGATACGGCGGCCAGGGGCCGGAAATCTGCATCGAACACTCGCGCATAGCCGCGGCTGTGGTGGCAAACTTGTTCTGGTAGCGCTCCACGCACTTGCGGTCAATCAGGTGCGAGATGTCGAGAAGCATCTTGCCGTTCTCGGTGAGCCTGCAGGTTACTTCCTCGTCGAGCGGGTTGAAAAGGCGGCGCATCTGGAAGCTGACGGCGCGGCCGCGCGTCTGGCGCTCGCGCTGGCGGGTGGCGTTTTCCCTGAGATTGGTCAGGTACTCGCGGCCCACGCCCTCGGCGGGTAGATGGACTCCAAGCGCCCCAGCACAGCAGTCATCCACGAGAATCTTGATGTGCATCTCGGTCTTGCCACGCAGTTTGTCGATATTGGTGAGGAACTGCCGCTGGTTGGAGCGGATGGACTTGCGGAGGGCCTCATCGGAATCGAAGACCGTGCCAAAGCGGAAGGGCAGAACGGTGGAGTGTTGAAAGCAATCGGCGATCACGCGCGCATGATCGATTCCGGACTTCTGGTTCAAGCTCTCCGCCGGATTGTGCTCGCTGACAACGATTGCCAGGTCACTCGCCGGGTAGAGAAATACCTGATTGCCGCTGACCCCGTGCACCTGCTCTAGGGGAACTGGTTTACGATGTCTGGCCAACTCTGGAAACGCTTGCTTTTCACTGATGCAGTAGGCATACCATGCCATATTCGAAACACTCCCCGCGGCCGCCGGTCAGCGCCGCGCTAGATCTCAACTACGGGAACAAACTGCATACTGCACACACTGCCGGGTTCAACGGAAAAGGTTCCTGCAATCCCGGTCGAAGCTGTCAGGAATAGTAGCCCTTCCGAAATACGGCTGGCAATCTCCGAAATCACCTGGGATGGAATGGGTAGCCGGAAAATCAAAAATCGTGTTCGTGTTATCAATCTATCTATTAGCCCCATGGAAATCTACACGTATTTTGCGATTGCGTAATACCGGGCGGGGAATTTATCTGAGCAAAACAGGACGGTACTTTGGTTTTGAGGCCAGAGCATTCCGGCCGTCGGAATCCTCTCCAAAAGGCAAAAGCCTGCGCGGATTTTTCACTGTCCGGCTAGCCGGGGCGCTCGTATACTGGCCCCATGTCCGCTACTGGCTCCCTGTCTGCTCGCCTCTTTCAGTTCCCTGCCGTTGCCGCGCCCTTTGCTATACTCGCCGCGCTGGCTGTTTCCGCTGCCCTGCCCCGCGCCGCCCACGCCTGGGGTGATGAAGGCCACCGCATGGTGAATCGTCTTGCCGCCTCTTCGCTGCCCACCGATGTTCCCGAGTTTCTGCGCTCGAAGGATGCCATTGCGGAGATCGAGTACCTTGGCCCTGAGCCGGACCGCTGGCGCTCGCAGGCCGAGTCGGAGCTGGTCTCGGCGCAGGCGCCGGAGCACTTCATTGATCTTGAGCTGGCCGATGCGCTCGGCGGCACGCTGCCGCACAAGCGTTTCGATTTTGAGGCCAAGGCATACGCCGCCGGGCAGAATCCGGCCAAGATCGGCCTGCAGCCGTGGGAAGCTACGGAAGTCTGGGAAAGGCTGAAGGTGGCGCTGCGCGAGTACCGCAAGCTCTCTGCCGAACACAAGGAGACGCGCGAGGTGGAAGCGGCCGCGCTCTTTTACGCCGGCTGGCTGGGGCACTACGTGGGTGACGCCGCGCAGCCGCTGCACACCACCGTGCAATACAACGGCTGGACCGGGCCGAATCCCAACGGCTACACCACCGAGCGCAAGATTCACTGGCAGTTCGAGGGCGATTTCGTCAAGGCGAACGAGCACACGCTCGATGCAGACGCGCGCACCAAGCTCACTGCGCCGCATGCGATCGATGGCGACATCTTCGACCAGTACATGCTCTATATTCGGCACACGGCTACTTATGTCGAGAAGGTCTACCAGCTTGAGAAGGCCGGCGGGTTTGTGGGCGAGGGATCGCGCGAGTCGCGCGAGTTTACCGCCGATAGGCTGGCCGCCGGCGCCAGCATGTTGCGCGACATGATCTACACGGCATGGATTGAAAGCGCCAAGCCGATCCCTGTGCCGAATTACGGCATGTAAATCGGGAATGTAGTTGGAAGCGAAGCGGAAGTTACTCAGCCTGCGCCAGTGCTGGAACGCGCCGCAACAGCCCGGTGAGCGCGACCGTGAGCAGCAGCACCACCGGAACGGCGACAACCAGCCACGCCACGAGCGCCTGACCAGCGAGCAGGCCAACCTCCTCCAGCAGCCGAGCCGAGGAATGTCGAATCAACGCCAAAGGCGAGTGCGTCAACGCGCTGAAATCCACGGCTTTGCGCGCGGCAAAGGGTACAATCCAGCGCCCCATCCGCGCCAGCGGCACAATCAGCGCCATCTGAAAGGGCATCGCAGCATAGTTGGCCGCCTGCATGGCGGGCAGGTTGAGCCGGAAGAGGATGGCTATCATGGCGCAGAGCGCCGTGGGAATGCCGATGACGGGGATGCAGCCGAGAACAAAGCCCAGCGCCAGCGTCAACGCCAGCCGACGCGGGCTGATTCCGCGCCGCAACTGCTGCACTGCTTGCGCCCGGAGCGAATTCCAGCCCGCGCGCCAACGGACAAGCAACTTGGCCGGCCAGTTTTGTGCTTTCCAGTTGGGCAGAATGGCTCGCATCTCATCTTGAACTTACCCGGATTGAGATGAAAGACGCCGCAACGTGCAATCAATCTTTCATGTATGGAATCAAGATGGGAACGCGAAAGCGGGACCAGGGCTCAATGCGGAACGCTAATACCCGCGTTGGAAATTACGGATTTAGAGGACAGCTTCCAGAAGCCCGCGCTGGCGCATCTTAGCCACAACCTGCTCGACCTTGAAATCCAGGTCTTCGGCGCCGTCAAGCGTCAGGTCGGCATGTACTGCCGAAGGCCGCACCCATTCGATGCAGGCGGGTCTCACGGTGGAGTCGTACTGGCTGCGAACGGATTCGGGCGTGCGGCCGCGCTCGACCACATCGCGGCGGAGGCGGCGCTCGAAGCAAAGCTCGTCCGGCGTTTCCACGTAGACGCGCAGTTGATAGAGCGGCAGCAGGTCGGCATAAACCAGCGCGAAAAGCCCCTCCACGATCAGCAGACGCACCGGGCCGATGGTCTCCGTGCGGCCGGAAATGCGGGTGTACGTTGCGAAATCATAGAGAGGCCGCTCGATAGCCTCGCCGCGGGCCAGCGCCGCGACGTGGCGAACGAATAGCGAGCTTTCGATCAGCGCGGGATCGTCGAAGTTCTGCCGGATGCGCTCGGCGGGGGCGAGGTACGAGAGATCGAGGTAGTAGTTGTCGAGCGGAAAGTGAATGCCGCCAAGGGCGCGTGCCAGCTCGTGGGCCAAGGTGGTCTTGCCGGAGCCGGAGCAGCCGGCGATGCCGACAATAACGGGTGGAAGCGTAGACTGGTTCGCGTGCTGGCTTGCGATTGGGGAAGATGAACTCACTATTCCGCTTTTGCTCCGGACTGAATTTGCGTCTCGATTTGCGCCCCGACATGAGACTCGATGCGGGGCACAAGCCGTGTGAGCAGCGCGGCGAGCCTGTGCTCCACTCTACGCCCGGCCTCGAAAACCTCCTCGTGGCTCAACTGCGTCTCGCTCAGGCCGGCGGCAAGGTTCGTTACGCAGGAGATGCCGAGAACCTCAACGCCCATGTGGCGCGCAACGAGGGTCTCCGGCACCGTTGACATTCCAACCAGCGTGGCTCCAAGCGTGCGGAAGGCGCGAATCTCAGCCGGCGTCTCAAAGCTCGGCCCCGGCGTGGCGAGATAGATGCCTTCGTCGAGCACCCATCCCTCCTCCTGCGCTGCCTGTTTCGCCAGCGCGCGGAGCGATTTCGAGTAGGCCTCGGTCATGTCGAAGAAGCGCAGCCCTGCGCCGGGCGCAACGGCAAACCGCGGCTCGTTGGGACCGATGAGCGGGTTCCAGCCCATCGCGTTGATGTGATCGGAGAGCGCGACAAGCTGCCCGATGTTGAGGCCGGGCGCAATGCCTCCGGCGGCGTTCGTCAACACCACGGCGCGAACCCCAAGCAGGCCGAGAACGCGCATCGGGAATGTAACCTGAAGCGGCGTGTAGCCCTCGTAAGAATGCACGCGGCCCTGCATGACGACGACGGGAGTTCCGCCGAGCGTTCCGGCGACGATGCGCCCCGAGTGGCCTGCGACAGTGGACTGCGGGAAGTGCGGAATGTCGCCGTAAGGCACAAAGACCGGCTCTGCAACAGCCTCCGCCACCGCGCCCAGTCCTGAGCCCAGCACGATGCCAACGCGAGGCGTGAGCCCGCCGAGTTTTGCTTGCAGGAATTTCGCAGCTTCCGAGACTTGATCGAAGTAACTCATCACGCGCCTTTGCGTCATTCTACAAGGACGCAAACGGTACACTCGACACAGATACCGGCTGTGATATTGGGGAGCACCGCATGAAAGAGATTGTCGCCGTCATCTTCGGTCTTGGGCTGGTCTGCAATGCGCTGCTGTTTGTGCCGCAGGTCATCGCCGTGTGGCGCAAAAAGACCGACGAGGGCGTCTCGCTCATCACCTTTGGCGGCTTCAGCGTGCTGCAAGTCATCGGCATTGTGCACGGCGTCTACCAGCACGACTGGTCGCTGATCCTAGGCATGAGCGCAAGCCTGCTAAGCTGCGGCTCCGTCACGCTGCTGACGGGGTTCTACCGCATGAAGCGGCTGCAACGGCAATAGAGAAGCCCGGAAACGGCTACTTCAATCGGGGATCGAACCGGAACAGCAGAGGCTGCTCGAAGTGGATTCGAGCAAATTCCGGATGCACGGGGTTGAGAACGAAATTTCTTTCTCCCGGAATCACGGTTGACGGCACGGAAAGAATGGCATAGCGGCCCTCCCGGACCCACGCTTCACCGATCGCCTGTGTTTCCGGGATCGGAGGATCGCCATCCCAGCCACCCGGCAGATTCTCTTCCTCCACGCGCAGCATCGCGAGATTCTCCACAATGCGAATCTCGGTCAGTACGTGGTCCTGCGGAAGAATGCTGTAGTGGACAAGGACTTCCAGCGCTGCCAGCGACGCCGATTGCGCAGCATAAATGACAGGAGTTCCGACGCGGTTCCACCTGCCGCCATAGAGTGCGGCGCCTTGCCCACTGTTCACGGGATAGTGTGCGGATGAAAGGCGATAAATCGAAGTCACAGGATGCCATGTTCGATACGTCCAAGAACGGCGAGAACACTTTCGCGCCCCTTGGCGTCGTGCAGTAGCGAGATCGGAGTCGCGTAATTGAGCGCGCGCACAGGAGTTCCAAGCCAGCGCATGGCGTTGGGTTGATCGCCAATGACCTCAACCGTGCGGCGAATAACCGCAGCCTGTGCCTGATCGTCGGCATCGGACGCAGACGGAAGAATTCCTGCCGATAGAAGCCGTGATGAAGACTCCGTACTCATGCTCAACGCTCCATGAAAATTCTAGCACCGATATACTTTGCGGCCGTGCAGCTTAAGCGAATATGCCTGTGAAAGCCTCATCCCAGAAACATCCCCGCAATCGAGGCGCTAATCAGGTTTGCCATGGTTCCGGCGAGCATGGCGCGGACGCCTAATTTTGCTAGGTCGTTGCGGCGCTCGGGAACCAGTGCGCCGATGCCGCCGATCTGCATTCCGATGGAGCCAAGGTTCGCAAAGCCGCACAGCGCGAAGGTCGCAATCGTAAATGCGCGCGGGCTGATCGAAGCCTTCTGCGCACCGAGCGCGATGTAGGCGATTACCTCATTCAGCGCCATGCGCGTGCCGAGCAGGTTGCCAATCGTCCCGCAGTCGTGCCACGGCACGCCGATAAGCCACGCGACCGGCGCGAAGACGAAGCCGAGAATCTGGCCGAGGCTGGATGGAAACCATGGCAGCCCGCCGTGCACCCACGCGAGCAGCATATCGAGCAGCGCCACCAGCGCGAGAAAACTGATCAGCATAATGGCAACATTCATCGCCAGTTTGCCGCCGTCGATGGTGCCACGTGCGATTGCGCCGATGAGGTTCTCGTCCTTGTGCAGCTCGTCTTTGGGGATGACGACTTTGCCCTCCGTCGCGGGCACTGCCGTCTCCGGCACCAGCATTTTTGCCATGAGAATCGTGCCGGGCGAGGTCATAATGACCGCCGAGAGCAGGTGGCGCGCTTCCACGCCTTGCGAGATGTACATTGCCATGATGCCGCCGGAAACATGCGCCATGCCGCTGGTCATAATCGTCATCAGCTCGCTGCGCGTAGCCTTCGAGAGAAAGGGGCGAATCGTCAGCGGCGCCTCGGTCTGCCCCATGAAGATGCTGGCCGCCACGTTCATGCTTTCCGCGCCGGAGATGCGCATCGTCTTAAGCATGATCCACGCCAGCGCGCGAATGATGAGCTGCATCACGCCAATGTGATACATCACGGCGAAGAATGCCGAGATGAAGATGATCGTGGGCAGCACCTGAAACGCGAAGATGGAGCCCAACGAAGGCGCAATGATCTTGCCGAATGCGCCGCTGTTCGGCAAGCCCAGTTCGCCGAAGAGTATCCTTGTGCCGGCCGTGGTGGCCGAGAGCATTCCGCTCACCACGCCACCGGCCCAGGCCATGAATTGCTGCCCGAAGGTAAATTTAAGCACGAAGAAGGCGAAGAGCACCTGCAAGCCCAGCCCCCAGGCCACGGTGCGCCAGCGGATGCGGCGGCGATCGGTTGAACCAAGCCAGGCAGCCAGCAGCACGGCCGCAATTCCCAGAATGCCGGTGAATCGTTCCAAGGGGGCTCCTTCGGAGCTACTTTGGAACTACCTTAGCAAACGCGGCCAGGAATTCCCCTGCATTTTCTTGGGTTATGGTGCGGCTAACCAGCGGTGGCGCCGCGTGCAGCAGCGTTTCAGAGATTTGGATTGCGGAACGAAGCAATGTCGCGGTCTCGTCAAGATGCGCTTCGCTCGTTCCGTAGAGCGTGGCAAGCGGCTTCCCTTTTTCGACCTTCGCGCCGCGCTTCGCGTGGAAGAGAATGCCGGCGTGCGGATCAACCGGCTCGCCGGCCTTCTCGCGTCCCGCGCCGGTGCGCTGCACGGCCCAGCCGATGGCGGTCGTATCCATCGCGGCGATGTATCCGCTCTCCCACGCTTCGAGAATGCGCATCGCGACAGGCTTGTGCGTGCCGGCCAGATCGTCGAAGACATGCGTATCGCCGCCGTGGGCCTCCACCATCTTTAGAAACACCGCAAGCGCCGAGCCATCCGCCAGCGCCTTCTCGGCCAACTTGTAACCGATCTCGGCTGTCGTCGCCTTGCCGCCGAGATGAATCATCCAGCCGACTAAGATCAGCGAAAGCTCGCGCAGGTCTTCACTCTCCGGCAGCCGCTCGCCGCGCAGCAGTTTGACACACTCCACAATCTCGATCCAGTTGCCCGCGGCGTAGCCGAGCGGCTGGTCCATATCAGTCAGCAGCGCCACGGTGCGGGTTCCGGCGGCTTCGGCAGTGGCAACCATCAAGGCTGCGAGGAATTCGGCATCCTCGCGCTTGCGCAAAAACGCGCCGGAACCGGTCTTTACGTCGAGCACCAGGGCGTCGAGGCCCGCGGCCAGCTTCTTGCTCAGAATCGAGGCGCAGATGAGGCCGGCATTTTCAACCGTCGCCGTACGGTCGCGCAGTGCGTAAAGCACGCGGTCCGCGGGCACCAGCGCCGGCGTCTGGCTCACAATCGATGCGCCGCACTTGCGAAGCACGGCTTCAAACTCGGCCAGCGAAAGCGCCGTGCGGTAGCCGGGAATCGAATCCAACTTGTCGAGCGTGCCGCCAGTGTGGCCCAGCGCCCGGCCGGAGATCATCGGCACAGCGAGGCCGCAAGCCGCGGCGATGGGCGCGACGAGAAAGCTTGTCTTGTCACCCACGCCGCCGGTGGAGTGCTTGTCTACTGCCGCAACTCCAAGCCGCTTCGGATCAAATTTTTCACCCGAATCGCGCATGGCAAGGGTCAGCGAGCGAACCTCGTCGAGTGTAAGCCCCTTGAGCCAAGCAGCCATCAGCCATGCGGCAAGCTGCTCCTGCGGGATAGACCCGCTCGCCGCGCCGACAACAAGGAATGCAATCTCCCGCGCCGAGAGCGATTCCCCGTCGCGCTTCTTGCGGATTAGATCTACTGCGTGCAGTGGATTCTCATTGATGATCATATATCCGGCCCTGATGTCGAGACTCTGATTATCGCAGGAGGCCGTTCCTGAATGACGACGGGAAGCCATGTACATTTTGCAGTACAATGTATGAGATAAGGTACAGCATGGCGAACGATCCGCTGTCACTCAAAGCTCCTCTGGTTTTCTTCCGCTCGGATTCCGGCTCCGAACCAGTGCGGGAATGGCTGAAAGCGCTACCGGAAGCCGAGCGCCAGAGCATCGGCCAGGATTTGCTTCGGGCCCAGTGGCGCTGGCCTGTTGGAATGCCGTTGTGCCGCCCAATGGGCCAGGGGTTATGGGAGATACGCACGGATTTGCCGGGAAACAGAACGGCACGCGTGCTGATTGCACACTCGCGTGGACATTTGGTGGCTCTGCACGGATTTATCAAAAAGACGCGCACCACTCCGGAAGATGATCTGGCCCTGGCGCGGAAACGCCAGAAGGAGCTTGAGCGATGAGCAAAAAGAATATGGGATCGAGCATTGACAATTTTCTGAAAGAGGAAGGCATCTTCGAGGAAGCGCAGGCGCAGGCCGTCAAAGAGGTGGTTGCCTGGCAGCTTGCAGAAGCGATGAAGAAGCAGAAAATCTCAAAGAACAAGATGGCAACCCTGCTCCACACGAGCCGGTCGCAGGTGGACCGCCTTCTCGATCCGAAGAATGACATCACTTTGTCCAGCCTGCAACGGGCTGCTGCGATGGTGGGGCGAAGGGTCTCCATCGAACTGGTCTGAGTTAGAGACTCCGCGTAATCCGGGCTATTTCAGTTTCATCTCAAAAGCACACGGCAGCATTTCGAGAATCGTCATCGTTCGCATTCCGCCTTCGGATGGAAAGACAATCGGTGCGTCGGGCTCGGCGAACTCGGCTAGCATCTGGCGGCAGGCGCCACACGGCGGGCTTGCAGCTCCGTTGAGATTCGCAACGGCCACAGCCCGCACGCGAATCGCGGGGCCGTACTCGGCTACGGCGCGGACCAGCGCCGAGCGTTCAGCGCAAATCGTGAGACCGTAGCTGACGTTTTCCACATTCGCGCCAGTCACTACCGCGCCGTTGTCGAGCAGCAGCGCAGCGCCGACGCGAAAATTCGAGTAGGGCGAGTAGGAGTGCTCAGCCACGCGGCGTGCCGCGTCAAGCAGACTGTCCCGATTCGCGTCAAAGGCCGTATTGTTCTGCGCCTTCTGCATGAGATTTGAGGCTATCGCACCGGACTGAAAATTGCACGTGTCGGCGCATACGCGGCTTGCTCTCTAATTACTGCGGTCCTTGCGCGTGGCCTCTCGCTGCCGCGTCCAGCAACAGCGGCGGCTTTTCCTCGCTTCTCTCCGCGCTTTGGCTCAAGTTGCTTCCCCTATTCACCGATAAGCTCTATGAGCCCCACTTGAACGCAGAGGCAAGCTAAGCCCCACCGAGGGAAATCATGGATGAATTGACGCGGGAATTTCTGATTGAGAGCCAGGAGGGTCTGGACCGCATGGAGCGGTGCCTGACCGATCTGGAAAGCCGGCCGGAGGACACCGCGCTACTGGCGGAGATCTTCCGCTCGGTGCATACCATCAAAGGCACGACGGGCTTTCTGGGCTTCAAGCGCCTGGAAAAGCTGGCGCACGCGGGCGAGAATCTTCTGGGCCTGCTGCGCGACGGCAAACTGACCGCCGAGCAGCACATCATTACCGGACTGCTCTCGCTGCTCGACGGGCTGCGCTCGATTCTCCGCACCGTGGAGAGCGACGGCGGCGAGGGCGAGGGCAATGACGCGGCGCTGATTGCGCGGCTGGAAGAGTTGCAGAAGGTTGAAGTGCAGAAGGCCGATTCGCGGCAGGACAAGTTGCGGCAAACGGCCGCCACGCCGGACGAGGCAGATGACGCCTCCGCGCTGACCTCCGCCAAGGTGCAGAACCCGCTACTGATGATGCTTGCCAAGGAAAAGGCCGAAGCACAAAAGAGCGCAGCTATAGTGCCAGCAGCCCAGTCCGCGTCAATAGCCACCATCGAGGCCGAGAAGACGGTTTCCATGGCAGGCACCGCGTCCTCCTCCGCAGCCGAGAGCACGCTGCGCGTGGACGTTGCGCTGCTCAACCAGATGATGAACCTGGTGGGCGAGCTGGTGCTGACGCGCAACCAAGTGCTTCAGGCCACGGCATCCGATCCCAAGATGACGCTGCTCTCGCGGCGGCTGGACATGGTGACCGCCGACCTGCGCGAGAGCGTAATGAAGGCGCGGATGCAGCCAGTCTCGAATATCTTTTCGAAGATGCCGCGCATTGTGCGCGACATCTCGCAGTTGCTGGGCCGCAAGGTGCGGCTCGAAATGGACGGGCAGGAGACAGAACTCGACAAGAGCCTTCTCGAAGCCATCAAAGACCCGCTCACGCATGCTGTTCGCAACTCGCTCGACCACGGCATTGAGCCGCCGGCGATACGCGCCGCCGCGGGCAAGAACCCCGAAGGCACGCTGAAGCTGCGCGCCGCGCAGGAGGGCAGCCACGTTCTCATTGAAGTGACGGACGACGGCGCGGGCATTGCAGCCGACAAGGTGCGGGCCAAGGCCATCGAGCGCGGCCTGATTACAGCCGAAGCCGCGGCGATGCTGCCGGAGCGTGAACTGCTGAACCTGATCTTTCTGCCAGGATTTTCAACGGCTGCCGCCATTACCAGCGTGAGCGGGCGCGGCGTTGGCATGGATGTGGTGAAGACCAACGTCGAGAAGATCGGCGGCAAGGTCGAGATTGAGTCCCGCGTGGGCAAAGGCACCACGCTGCGTCTGCGCATTCCGCTCACGCTGGCGATTATTCCGGCGCTGATCGTTCGCTCGCTTGAGCAGAGCTTCGCCGTGCCGCAGGGCGCGCTCTCGGAGCTTGTGCATCTGACCGCCGCGCAGGCGGCGAAAGACATTGAGTGGATGGACGATGCACCGCTCTACCGGCTGCGCGGGCAGCTTCTGCCGCTCATCTTTCTCGACCGGATGCTGACTGCCGGCAAGGGTGGGCGAGAGTTGGAGGGCCGCGATATCTTCGTAGCCGTGCTCGATGCGGACGGACGCCGCTATGGTCTTATCATCGACGGGCTGGCCGATCCGGAGGAGATTGTCGTGAAGCCGCTGAGCGCGGTGCTGAAGGACATCGGCCTCTACTCGGGCGCGACCGTGCTTGGCAACGGCGATCTGGCGCTGATTCTCGACCCCGGCGCGATTGCCGCCAGGGCTGGCGTGACCGCCCGCGCGGAAGAAGACGCGGCAGCGATTGACGCAGACGCTCTCGAAGCCGAAGAGTCGCACGAAAACGAGTTTCTACTCGTGGAAGTGGCCGGACGCCGCGCCGCCGTCAAGCTCGGCGACGTGCTCCGCATCGAGCAGGTTCCGGTCTCGCGAATCGAGTACGCGGGCCTGCGCCCGGTGCTGCACTTCGACGGCCAGCTTCTCCCCGTCGAGGATGCGGGCGGGCTATTGGCAGCGGCGCACGACGAGATGCAGGTCATTATCGTCGTCTGCCGCGACGCGAGCCGGCAGGTGGGCGTAGCCGTCTCGAATGTGCTGGATGTCGCCGCGGGCAGCGACCTCTTTGAGGCCGGAACCAGCGCGCCGTCGGCTGGCGTGACCCTGCTCAAGGATCGCGTCACAAACATTGTGTACCTGGGCAGCGTGGCCGAGCTGCCCATGATCGACCAAACAACCGAACCCTGGCATACCGCCGTGGAGAACGCATAATGAGCACCGCACCCAGAGCAATTCTCACCCAGAGTAGAGACGCGGTTCCGGAGGTAGTCGAGGTTTGCTCCATCCGCATCGGCGACGGCCTCTACGGGCTGCCCATCTCGCACATTCTCGAGATCGTGGGCGGCGCCAAGCCGGAGACCGTGCCGCTTGCGCCGGACTTTGTCGGCGGGCTGGTCCATTATCGCGGCGACGTGCTGACAACGGTCAACGCCCGCAAGCTGCTGGGATTGCCGCCGCTTGAAGGCAAGGCCTCCGACCTGCTCGTGGTCGAGGGCACGAATGGCTGCTTCGGCCTGATCGTCGATTCCGTCCGCGAGGTGCTGAAGGTCTCGCGCGAGGACTTCGAGCCGAATCCGTCCACGGTTCACGAGCGCACGAAGGGGCTTCTTGCCGGAGCCTACAAGCTCAAGGAAAAGCTGATGGTCATGCTTGACCCGCAGCGCATTGACCCGCTCGAACTTGCCAAAGCCAGCTAAGCGGATTTCCGCACGGAGGTGCAATGCGCGCGCTGATTGTTGACGATTCCCGCTTTATCCGAACCCACCTGCGCTCCATGCTGACCGAGCAGGGGATGGAATGCGAAGAGGCCAGCGACGGCCTTCAGGGCCTCGATCTCCTGCGCACGTCCGCAGACTTCGATCTTGCTCTGCTCGACTGGAACATGCCCGCAATGACGGGCCTCGAAATGCTGCGCCAGATGCGCGCCGAGGGATTTACCAACGTGAAAGTCCTGATGGTCACCACCGAGGCCGACAACGATTTCATCCTGAGCGCGCTCGAAGCCGGAGCCGATGAATACCTGATGAAGCCCTTTGAGGCCGCGGCTCTCGCCGACAAGCTCGCCATGCTGGGCCTGGTGGAGGCGTAATCATGGCGGAAGACTCTGCGGGCGCTCGAACGGCGCCGCGAACACGTGTCCTTATTGTCGATGATTCCGCGGTGATGCGAAGCCTGCTGCGCTCCGTGGTCTCCACGGACCCGACACTCGAAGTGGCCGGCACAGCCGCCGATGGGCGCTCCGCGCTCGGCGCCATGGATCAGTTGCGTCCCGACCTGATTCTGCTCGACGTGGAAATGCCGGTAATGGACGGCCTGGAAACGCTTCGCCATATACGCGAGCGCGCGCCACGCCTGCCGATCATCATGTGCAGTGCGTTGACGCAGCGCGGCGCACAGGTGACGATCGAGGCGTTGGCCAGCGGCGCTTCGGATTACGTTGCCAAGCCCGCCGGACAGGATAGCCGCGAAGCGGCGACTCGCACACTCGCACAGGAGCTTATCCCGAAGATTCGCGCGCTGACCTCGCGCCGCGCCACTTCGCTCTTTGCGCGCCGCATCTCGCTCTTCCCTGCTCCGCCTGTGCCGAGTCCTGCACCGCGGCGCGTTCTCTTCGCAGCGCCGCCGGCGGTTGTCGCCATCGGCGTCTCCACCGGAGGGCCGGCAGCGCTCGACATGCTGCTGCCCGCGCTGCCCGCATCCTTTCCTCTGCCGGTTCTCATCGTGCAGCACATGCCGGAACTATTCACGCGCCAGCTCGCCGAGCGGCTCGATGGGCGCTGTGCGCTACGCGTGCGCGAGGCGCAGGAAGGCAGGGCTGTCCGCGCCGGGGAAATCTACATCGCTCGCGGCAACTGGCACATGCGCGTCGCTCCGGCTCCGGCCAGAAACACGCCTCCGATACTGCGTCTCGACCAGGCGCCGCAGGAGAACCACTGCCGCCCCGCGGTCGATTGCCTCTTCCGCTCCGTGGCGCAGGTTTACGGCGGCAGCGTACTGGCCGTGATCCTGACCGGCATGGGCCACGACGGCCTGGCCGGCTGCCGCACACTGTACGAGTTGGGCGCAACGATCCTGGCGCAGGACGAGGCCACAAGCGCCGTATGGGGAATGCCCGGCTCCGTCGTACAGGAAGGCCTGGCCCATCACATTCTGCCCCTGCGCTCGATCACATCCGAGATCGTGCGCCTCACGGCAAAGGCGCACACGGGTACGGCGCTGCTGCGGGAATGGGCGGGATGACAATGCAGACCACCCGCCAGCCCGATCTCATCTACCTGCGCGAAATTGTGCAGTCGCTCTCTCATAACGTGCTCGACCCCACGCGCGATTACCTCTTTGAGTCGCGGCTGGCGCGCTTGCTGCGCAACTATGAGATGAGCCACATCGGCGAGCTTGTCGAGCGGATGCGCTCGCGGCACGATGCCGATCTCGAACGCGCCGTGGCCGAGGCCATGACGATCAACGAGACCAGCTTCTTTCGCGACGGCCGGCCTTTCGAGTTGCTGCGTCTCGAACTCCTGCCGCGCCTCCTCGAAAAGCGCCAGCAGGCCCGCCGGCTGCGCATCTGGTCTGCGGCCTGTTCCACCGGGCAGGAGGCTTACTCGCTCGCCATGCTGCTCCGCGAAAGCTTTCCGCAGCTTGCCTCATGGGAGATTCGCGTCGAGGGAACGGATTTCAGTGCCGAGGTTGTTTCGCGGGCAAAGGCCGGTCGCTATCACCGCATCGAGATCAACCGCGGCCTGCCGGCGCGGAACATCGTCCGCTACTTCGAGCACGTCGGCGAGGAGTGGATTATCAAGCCCGAGATTCGCCAGATGTGCAACTTCCGCCAAGCCGATCTCTGCCGCACGCCGCTGCCCTTCTTCGAGCAGTTCGACATAATCTTTCTCCGCAATGTGATGCTCTACTTTTCGCACGAGATGCGGCGCAAGGTTCTCGCCGAAGCGCATCGCCTGCTGGCCGCCGACGGCATTCTCTTTCTCGGATCGAGCGAACAGCCCGCCGATATGTCGCTATGGAATCCCATCCTCGCCGGCGGAACCTGCTACTTTACGCCCAGGTCGCGCACAGCTTCATAAAGAACAGAACCAGCAGGTACCCCACATCTCGCAGAGATGTGGGAAAAGGTGTTGACTCACCGCAATGATCGGGTGCCCACCCTCGGCGCGTTCTTGTTTTTGCGCCTAGGGTTGGATAGCACGAAAGCATCTCAATCCGCCAGCAGCCGCGCAACTTCGTCGTGAAGGCGAGCGGTGATTTCAGCCTCAGTCGCCTCATGCGAAAACCGCACCGGCTCTCCCACGCGAATCTCGATCCTGCCGGAGCGGAACCAGCCCCGGCCCTTCCGCTTCAGCTCGCCCAGGCCGCGCAGCGCCACCGGCAGCACTGCCGCATTCGATTGCTTTACCAGCAGGCCGATTCCCTGCCGGAATGGCGCAAGCTCGCCGGAAACCGAGCGCATTCCCTCCGGAAAGACCAGCACATTCATGCCGCGGTCGAGCGCCTCGCCGGCATGGGTGAAACTGCGCTGAAAATCCCTCATGCGCGGCAGCGGAAAGACGTTGTAAAGCGCCGTCACGAGAAACCACGCAAGCGGTCCGAAGGGCGAGAACTTGCCATAACGCGATCCGCGGTCGGGATTGCGAAAGTGCCGCAGGTCGTCGAGCATTTCACCGGACATTGCCGCCGCCATGCGCCGCCGCAAACTGCCCGGAAGCGCATACTGCACCAGCGGACCGTCATACGCCGAAACATGATTGGCAATGACAAGCATCGGCGCAGCTTCCTCGGCCAGCTCGCGCAGATTCTGCGGCGCGGCGATGCACGGCGCGGCAAGCAGCCACGTAAGCGGCCGCGCAACCGCCTCCTGAAATACGTCCCGCAGCCACGCGACGGGCTTCCACCACGGCCACTCGGGATAGACGTAATTTCTCTGTATCGGGTGCCCCACCCTCGCGACGTCTTTGTTTTTGTCGCCGGGGTGGGACAGCAATGCAGGCGCACCACCATCACCGCTGCGGGTGCCCCACCCTCGGCGCGTTCTTGTTTTTGCGCCTAGGGTGGGAGCCGCAACCGCACCATCTTCCGTCTTCTCCTGCAACGACCCCGAGACCAGCGTCCGCAATTCGCCAAGCGTTCGCACCTCTTCCAGCAGGCCGGACTCCGGCGGCATTCCCAGCTTCTGCTCAATCGCAGCGGCCAACTGCACGCGGCCCAAGCTATCGAGGTGCAAGTCTTCGTCGAGGCGCAGTTCGTCGCCGGCGCCATGCGGCGTCTCGCCGGTAATCTGCACGATGAGGTGCACGAGCCAGTCGGAGGAAGCGGCAAATGCCGTGTCGGATTGCAGGCCGAGCCGAGCCGCTTCCACGCCCGCAATCCACTCGGCAACAGCCTTGCGCCGGACTTTTCCGGTCGAAGTCCTCGGCAAATCCGGCTCCGGCCACAGCAGCCAGCGGCGAATGCGCTGGAATTCGGCAAGCCGCGCATTGGCGTTTTGAATCGCCTCAGCCGCGCCTTCAGAGGCCCCGCGCATGGCAAGCACCGCGCAAGGCTCCATGCCGGATGCGGCCTCCACAGCCACCACCGCGCAGGCCGCCACGCCGGGCTGAGCTTCGACGGCGGCTTCGAGGTCTTCGGGATGAATGTTGACGCCCGACGCCGTAACAATGACCTCGCTCTTGCGGCCCAGAAACTTCAGCTCGCCGGTCTCCTGCGCCTCGGCCAGATCGCCCGTGGCCAGCCACTCGCTCTCCCGCTGATGCAGCGCGCCGCCGGACCACGTAGCCGACGAAATCATCGGCCCGCGCACCAGCACCTCGCCGTCCGCGCC
>JAATFM010000107.1 GCA_015655195.1 Terriglobales bacterium | reverse complement strand
TTTTCGCCCGCCTTCGCCGCGCTCTTGCCGCCAGATTCCGACTTTGCCGCGGATCTTGCCGCAGGAGCCTCGGCTGGCTTTGCAGCCGGTTTTGCTTCGGGCTTTGCCGCCGGAGCCTCGGCCGGCTTCTTTGCCGCCCGAACCTCGTCGCGCACCAGCAGCGTCCACGTGCCAGCAGCGGTCTTCAACTGGAAGGCCCGCGAGATTTTCCCTTCGCCAGCTGTCTCCTCGACGGCTGCGACGCTGACCTTCTTTCCCGTTTTCACCAGCAACTCGCCGGCGGCCGACTCGACGACCTCGCGGAGCAGCTCGCCCCAGGCGGTCTTCTGGTCCACGCCCTCGCCCAGCAGAGGCGTTTCCAGAATCCGCGCGTCGAGGACCACCGCGAAACGGCCCTCCTCCTCGCCCGCAATCGTAGCCGCCAAGCCAAAGGCGCCGGCGTCGAGCGGTTTGGGCAGCGACTCGGAAAACTCGGGTTCTCCCGCCAGCGCCTGCGTCAGCAGCGTTGAAGCCGCCCCGATCCAGCAGTCCAGAAATGTCGTCATGCGCGTTCTCCCTCCATGCGGCGTTCCATGCGCGCCGCCCGCCGTGTGCCCTGCCGTATCGCCTCAGCCGTTGCCAGCGTCTGCCCGCCCACGCGCCACTCCGGCATCGCATCGCCGGGCAGATCGAGGCGAATCACCATCCCCGGCTTGAGCGATTCGATGGTCCGGAGCGGTATCCGCACCGGCGGCAACTGCAGCGAGGCACCGAAGGCAATCCGCCGCGACGAGCTTTCCATCCGCTCCCGCACCTCCGGCGCATGGCGCCGCGAACGGCCCCAGTCCGAGGTGAGCCGGCGCAGAACCGTATTCGCCACCATCGCCGGAAAGGCCAGGTTCAGCAATCCCGAGCTGTGCGGCATCCGTATCTCGAAGCTCAGGCAGAGCGTCTTCTCGTTTACCGGCATGATGCGCGCCGCCTGCGTCTGCATCTGCCGCCGCTCATAGTTGAAGCTCAGCCCCACCGGCTGCCAGGCCATCGAAAGCTCCCGGCAGACGATCTCGACCACGCTCGATACAATCGACTCCTCGATGTCCGTCAGCTCGCGCAGAGTCCCCTCGCGGCCCTCCCCGCCCAGCAGAAGATCGACGATCGGAGGCACCAGCGCCATTTCCATCTGCATGACCGAGAGAACGCCGAGAGGCTCAAGCCGCACCGCCGCCATGTAGTTGATCTCGGGAATCCGCAGCAGGAAATCGTTGAAGGGAATCTGCTCGGCCGAGACCAGATTCACGTGAAACTTTGTGCGGAGCCAGGCTCCGAGATTGTGCGTCAGGTTGCGCGCGAACAGATCGTTCAACATGCTGATGGCGCGCAACTGCTCGTTCGATATTTGTCCTGCCGTGTCGAAGCTGTAGGGCACGACTCGCGCCTTCACCTCCGGCTGCGCGACCTCGTTCTCTGACTCGGCTTTCGACTGCGTCCGCGCCGCTTCGAAGAGGGCGTCTATCTCATCCTGCTTGAGCGTCTTTTCCATGCGGTCCTATTCCTTCCTCCGGTTCTTCTTTCTTCCCGGCTTCTCAAAGACTCCCGCGGATGCCAGGTCCCGCAGCGCCGCTCGCAGCCGCGAAACCGCCGAGGCGTGCACCTGCGAGACCCGCGACTCGACCACCCCCAGCGCCAGACCGATCTCGCGCATCGTCATCTCCTCGTAGTAGTAGAGGGTCATGACCAGCCGCTCCCGCTCGGGCAGCTTGGCAATCGCCTCCGTCAGCCGTTCTTCCAGCTCGCCCCTCAGACAACGGAAGAGCGGGTCTTCTTCCGGGCGGCCCGGCACATAGGCCAGCTCCTCGTCGCCGGAATCCTCGTTGCGCTCGACGTGCAGCGTGCCGATTTCGAGCCCTTTCAAATCGCCGAGCAACTGCTGGTACTCGTCGAGCGAGAGGCTCATCTCCGCGGCCACCTCGTTCTCCGCCGGCGGCCTTCCCATCTTCGCCGTCAGCGTGCGGATCGATTCTTCGACCGCCCGGCCCTTGCGGCGCAGCTCCCGCGGGCTCCAGTCGAGCGTCCGCAGGCTGTCGAGAATCGCGCCGCGAATCCGGAACTGCGCGTAGCTGCGAAACTGCACCTTCTTCTCCGGGTCGAACTTGGCGAAGGCATCCATGAGCCCTACCACTCCGGCCGAGATCAGGTCTTCGATCTCGACATGCTGCGGCAAACGCTCGTGAATCCGCCGCGCCAGGAAGCGGACCACCGGAAGGTGTTCGAGCAGTATCCGCTCTTCCTCGGGTGTCATGGTCGCGCCGGCTGGCGTCGAGACCGTATGGGGGGCCGGATAAACGCCCGCGTCGAGATTAGCGGCGCTATTGGCTGTGTTTGCCGCACTGGCAGCTGGCCCATTGACCGGCGCGCTTCCAGGCCCGTTCCCAGGTCCATTTGCCAGACCGCTGCCCGGCACGCCGCCAGAATCGTTTTTCTTTCCCCTCCGGCCTGCCGCGGCCGTATCCGTCGTTTCGAGCATTCCCGTCCCTCGCCCCTGTCTCACAATCTGCTTCGCAACTGGTTTTTCATCTCCCTGCCCGACTCCGCAGTATTTTCAATCTCTTCAGCGCACCGTTCCCACCGGCCTCAGCCGCACCTCGGGCGGAATCTCCGAGGCTGCAATCACCGGCAGTCGCGGAAAGAGCGGCTCCAGCCACCGCCGGACCGCGTAACGCGCCGGACTGGGGCACAGGAGCACGGGCGGGGCCGATGGTGAGGCCGCGCCGATAAGCGACTTCACAGAATCGGCCAGCCGCCGGACCAGCGGCGCGCCGGAGGAATGGGCCGACAGCATCCGCCCCGCCGTCTCCGGCAATACCGTCGCCAGAATCTCGTCTTCCATCTCGCGGTCGAGCAGCAGCACCGGAAGCTGCCCGTCCGAATCGAGCAGCGGCTGCACCAGGCGGCGGCCCATTTTGTTGCGTGCCGCCTCGACCAGCGCTTCCGTGGATTTGTTGACCGGCGCCATCTCGATCAGCGCCTCCAGAATCGAGCCCAGGTCGCGGATCGAGACCCGCTCGCGCAGCAACTGCTCCAGCACGCGGCCCACTTCGCCCAGGGTGAGCAGCTTGGGAACAAGCTCCTCCATCAGCCGCGGGTGCGAATCATTCAGCGAGTCGAGCAGCCGCTTGATCTCCGCGCGGCTCAACAGCTCCCATGCGTGCTGCCGGATCAGCTCGCCGAGGTGCGTCGTAACGACCGTGACGGCATTCACCACCGAGTAACCGGCCGCAATCGCCTGCTCTTCGATCTGGGGCTGAATCCAGATGGCCGGAACTCCAAAGGCCGGCTCGCGGGCCTCGCGCCCGGCAAGAGGCCGCCGCTGCGGGTCTCCGGAGACAGCCAGAAGCAGCGGTCCCTCGGTCTGCCAGCGGCCAATCTCCATGCCACGCAGCGAGACGACGTACTCCCGCGGCTTGAGGCGGAGATTGTCCGTGATATGCACCGGAGGAATCAGGAAGCCCAGCTCGGAGGAGAGATGCCGGCGCAGCGTCCGGACGCGGTTGAGAAGCTGGCCGCCCTGCTTTTCGTCCACCAGCGGAATCAACTGGAAGCCGATCTCAAGGGTCAACTCTTCGAGCTTGAGCAGCGTGGCAATCTCCGCCGCCTGCGTCGTCTTTTTAGTCTCAGAGGCTGCTTTTCCTTCGGGGACCGCCGCGACCGCCCGCTTCGCCACCGTCCGGCCGGTGAAGAACAGCATCGCCGAGACCAGCAGGAAGGCCAGCTTGGGCAGGCCCGGAATCAGGCAGAGCGTCGCCATGACGCCGCTGGCGAGATAGAGGGTCGCCGGCCGCGCCAGTAATTGCTCCCGTATCTCGCCGCCCAGCATCCCGGAGGAGTTGGCCCGAGTCAGCACGATGCCGCCGGCGACCGAGACCAGCAGCGAGGGAATCAGCGTTACCAGGCCGTCGCCCACGGTGAGAATCGTGTAGGTCTTGACGGCATCGCCCAGGCTCACGCCCTGCTGCAAGGTGCCGATCAGAAGGCCGGCAATGATATTGATAGCCGTAATCAGAATCGTCGCCAGCGAGTCGCGCTGATTGAACCGCGCCGCGCCGTCCATGGCGCCGTAGAACTCGGCCTCGCGGGCAATCGCCTGTCGCCTGCGCCGCGCCTCGGCCTCATCGATGAGGCCCGCGTTCATATCGGCGTCGATTGCCATCTGCTTGCCGGGCAGCGCGTCGAGAGTGAAACGCGCCGTGACTTCGGCCGTTCTCACCGCGCCATGCGCGACGACGAGAAACTGAATCGCAATCAGGGCGAGGAAGAGCACGAAGCCCACCACGTAGTTGCCGCCCACGACAAACTGCCCGAAAGCCTCGATGACATTGCCCGCCGCCGCCGTTCCCTCCGAACCGTGGAGCAGAATCCGCCGGCTCGATGCGATGTTGAGCGAGAGACGAAAGAGCGTCAGCAGCAAGAGCAGCGTGGGAAAGACGCTCATCTCGACGGCACGCCGCACCTGCACCGCCGAGAGGAAGACGATCATCGAGGCGGCCATCGAGAGAGCCAGCAGCAGGTCCAGCGCCGCCGCCGGCAGCGGGACAAGCATGACAAAAATCACGCTGATCGCCGCCAGGGGCAGCAGGTAGTCCTTGAATCGGCTCAGAAAGGCCAGCGCGCCTGCTGGCGCAGTGACCGTGCGCGGCTGCGCCATTGCCGTCGTGCTCATCGCAATCCTCCCTGCTTTGACGATCCTGAGTTCGCCGGCCCGGCATTACCCGGACCGGAATGTGGCCGCGAATTTTTTGCCCGCACCTCGCGTGCGGCGCGCTCCCGCAGCTCGGCTTCGACTCTTTGCCGGTAAAGCCAGGCCAGAATCGAGGCCACCGCCGCGTACAACTCCGCGGGAATCGACCTGCCAACCTCGACGGACTTGTACAGCGAGCGCGCCAGCGGCGGATTTTCAATCACCGGAACCCCCGCCCAGCGCGCCTCGGCCTTGATCTCCTCGGCCAGCAGGTTCCTGCCCTTGGCCAGCACCTTCGGCGCTTCCATGGTGGCAAAGTCAAAGCTCAGCGCCACGGCGTAATGCGTGGGATTCGTTACCACCACCGAGGCCTTTGCCACCTCTTCCTTTACCCGCTTGCGGCGCATCTGCCGTTGCAGGCTCCGGATGCGGCTCCGCACCTGCGGCGAGCCCTGGGTGTCCTTCATCTCATCGCGCATATCCTGCTTCGACATCTTGAGGCGCGACTCGCGGCTCTGCCATTCCACCGCGTAATCCACCGCCGCCCAGCCGAAGAGCAGCCATGCCGCCGCCAGCAGCAATCCGTAAACATCGCCGCCGAGAATCACCAGCCGCTGGTCGGAAAATGGCGGAATCTCGGTCTGGTGCGCGATACGCTGGATGGCAAAAACAACCAGCATCGCGGCGGGAATCAGCGACTTTCCCAGCCGGGCCGCGGCGCGCAGCGAGAAGAGGTTCTTGATATTCGAGGCCGGGTTGATCCGGTCCGGCTTGAAGCCAAGCGCCTCGACATGAACGTTCACGCCGCCGGTCTGCAACATCGCCACCGCCAGCGCGGCCAGCGCTACAGCGGCCATCAGCATTCCCACCGGCGAAAGCACTTCCAGCGAGAGCGAGCGTATCGCCGTCATCGTCGGCATCAACTGCGCCGGCTCCCAGCGCTCGCTTCTGCCCAGCTCCAGAAACCCGGAAAAGACCGCCCGCCAGGCCTCCATCGAACGCACGCCCAGCACACCGAGCATCATCGAGCCGGCCAGCGTTCCGGCCGCCGAAGTCAGCTCGCGGCTGTGCAGGATGTCGCCCTGCTGCCGCGCCTTCTCGCGCCGGTGCTGTGTTGCCTGTTCTGTGCGCTCTCCCGGCATCGGCTAACCCTTCCCCGCGCCGGCAAGCAGCCCCTGCGCCAGATCGAGAAGCCCGTCAAAGCGCGCCTCGATAAACCGCGGCCAGACGGCCAGCGAGCCGATCAGCACGGCAAAACCAGCCAGCGTCTTGATCGGTACGGTCAGCGCCATGACCGGCAACTGCGGGCTCAGCTTGCCCACCAGCGCCACGGCAATCTCGACCAGCAGCGTGGCGGCCATTACCGGCGCAGCCAGTTCCACTGCCGCCAGAAAGACGCCGCCCGCAGCCCGCACCACTCCCAGCGCACTGGCCTGCGAGAGAACAAAGCTGCCCAGCGGGACCGCACGGAAACTGCGCGTCATCGAGGCCAGAAGAATCCGGTCCAGCCCCGCCGTAATCAGCGCCAGCGTGCCGAAGATCTGAAAGAAATCGCCCAGGAGCGTTGTCTGGATCGGCGAGGTCGGGTCGAGCAGGTTTACCAGCGAAAAGCTCAACTGCGCACCCAGGATCTGGCCGGCGAAGAGCAGCATTTCATTGAGCAGCGCCAGCGTAAGCCCATAGACCAATCCCACTCCTACTTCGCCCAACAACGCGGCATAGCCGATCTCGACCTTCGCATTGGGCAGCGCGGCCACCAGCGGCGCCAGCAGATAGCTCACCGCCAGCACAAAGGCCGCCTTGGCCCGCACGGGCAGCGCGGTCCCGGAGAAGAACGGCGCAAAGGCCACCATCCCGCTCACGCGCACCAGCGCCAGTGTCAGCGCGCTCAGAAAATGTACCCAATCGGTCAAGAAACAGCTCCTAGCTCTTAGCTTGTTCGCTTCCAGCCTCAACGCTCGTTTTTCCAACATCGAGCTAAAAGCTAAGAGCTAAAAGCGCTTCTTCCTCATCCCACAAAACGGTGAAAATCCACCATCAGCGACCGCGTGTATGTCACCAGCCGCTCCAGAAACCACGGCATCCCCACAAGCAGAATCAGCGTTACCGCCAGCAGTCGCGGCACCGAGGTCAGCGACTGGTCCTGCAGACTCGTCAGCGTCTGCACGAGGCTTAAAACAAAGCTCAGCACGGCGGCGGAAACCAGCAGCGGCGCAGCCAGAATGATTGCTTCGCGCAGCAGGTGCCGCATCAGCTCTGTCACCATGTCCGGCGTCATCTTCCCTCCTTGAAAACTTGCTTCTGCCTTAAAACCCACAAAGCCGTCACGAAAAGCTCTTCAACAGCGAACCGGCGAGCAGGTTCCACCCATCTACCATCACGAAGAGCAGAATCTTGAGCGGCGTTGAAACAACGACCGGCGGCAACTGGAACATTCCGATTGAGGTCGTAATCGCCGCCGTCACCATGTCGATCAAAAGGAACGGCAAAAAGAGAACGGCACCGATGGCAAAACCCGCTTTCAGCTCCGAAAGGATGTAGGCCGGCACGACGACGCGCATCGGCAGATCCTCGGCCTTGTTGGGCCGCGCCACCTGGCCGGCGGCGGTAAAGAGCGCCAGGTCTTTTTCGCGGGCGTACTTCAGCATGAAGACTTTTACCGGCTGCGCGCCGCGGTCAATCGCCTCGTAGCCGGTAATCTGCCCCAGCCGGTAAGGCTCCACGGCCTGCTGGTCGATCTGCGTAAGAACCGGCGTCATCAGGAACCAGGTCATCATCAGCCCCAGCCCCATCAGCGTGGGGTTCGATGGGGCGGTCTGCGTTCCCAGCGCCTGGCGCAGAAAGTGAAAGACGATCAGCAGCCGCACCAACGGCGTCATCGCCATCAGGATGGAGGGCAGAAGCGTAATCAGCGTCAGGACAAAAACAATCGTCCACGGGGCGGAGTCCGAGGGGTGCATCTTCGCGCTCAGATCCGGAATCAGAGGCGCAGCCTGCGCCACGCCGGGCGCGATGCCGGCAGCCAGAAGCGAGGCAAGGTTCGCTACCATGAGACCCTCGCTGCCGAACTGGCCCTGGCGCTCGCTCCGGCACTGCGAGTTCTCGCTCCGCAGCCGCCGTCGATGGGATAAAAGGCCGGCGCGCCCTCGGCGGAGCTTGCTACGAGAAAGCGCCGTCCTTCTGCCTCAACCAGCGCCAAGGTCTGCCGCGGAGCCAACGTAATCCGTTCCAGCAGCGCCAGCCGCGGGGCCGGTTTTCTCAGGCCGAGCCGGACTCCGCCCAGACTGACTCCACTCAACCGGACCTGCCGCAGCCTGTCGAGAAGCCACCCGGCCAGACCGCCCGGCAGTCCGGAAAGCCTTTCGGCCTCGTCCCTCGTTTCTGTTTTCCTCACATGATTCCAGTTCACACTCTGCTCCGTTTCCGGCCTGCTCTTGAAATTGGCAGGGTTATCTCTACGGGGTCAGGAAATTTCTCTTATGCCAGGCGCGTCAGCCGTACCGCCAACTGCGCATCCACCACTTCAAACTCGCTCCAGGCCAGTTGCACCTCGCCGCTGGCGACCGGCACATCCTCTCCCGGCGCCCACTGCGACTGAATCAATGTCCCCGGCTCCAGAACCAGAAGGTTCTTCACCCGGAAATCCCGGATCGGAATTCCCACATCGAGCTGTACCGGCAGCCGCGACTCCGCGCTCTGCCGCTCGACTACCGTTCCGGCCTCCTCGGCCGCTTGCACGGTTGCAGAGGTTGCCACCAGGGCGCTCCTGTCCGTCGTTTCCTTTGCCGCGCCGGACGGCTTCTGCTTCGCGTGTTCGTCCACGGTCGCGCCGGCCACCGCCGCACCTGCACGCGGAGCATCAAGCACGCTTGCCGTTTCTCTTGGCGAATTCATTGGAATTGTCGAATTCGTTGGATTCGTCGCATTTGTCGGGTTGGTTGGAGTAGCCACGCCCGGAGAGTTGCAGAAATGTGACCAATGTTGGGACAGAATGATTAGAAGGGCTTAAGAATTAAGCCCTTCCCACGCGCCACTTCCTTCGCTGGTACACTGAAATTTGCACTGCATCCGGATGACTTTCAACCCGCAAGTGCTCCGCACGAGGTCCAAATCATGTCTGAAAAGAACGGAAACAAAGCTTTTACCTCCACCAGCCTCCGCCTCAAGATCGGCCTTGCCGAGATGCTCAAGGGCGGCGTCATCATGGACGTGATGAACGTCGAACAGGCGCGCATTGCCGAAGAGGCCGGCGCCACCTCCGTCATGGCGCTGGAGCGCGTCCCGGCGATGATCCGCGCCGAGGGGGGGGTGGCCCGCATGGCCAACCCCAAGCTCATCAAGGAGATCATCGGCGCGGTCTCCATCCCGGTGATGGCCAAGGCCCGCATCGGGCACTTTGCCGAGGCGCAGATTCTTCAAGAGCTTGGCGTCGATTTCATCGACGAGAGCGAGGTGCTGACTCCCGCCGACGAGGCGCACCACATCGACAAACACGCCTTCAAGACGCCCTTCGTCTGCGGCGCGCGCAACCTGGGAGAGGCCCTGCGGCGTATCGCCGAGGGAGCGGCGATGATCCGCACCAAGGGCGAGGCCGGCACCGGCGACGTGGTCCACGCCGTGCAGCACATGCGCCAGATTGTGAAAGAGATGAAGGCGCTCACCGTTTTAAGCGAGCAGGAGCTTTATCATGCCGCCAAGGAGCACCAGGCTCCCTATGAGCTGATCCGCATGGTGGCGCAGACCGGTAAGCTCCCGGTGCCGAACTTCTCGGCCGGCGGCATTGCCACTCCGGCGGACGCGGCGCTGATGATGCAGCTTGGCGCAGAAGCTATCTTTGTGGGCTCGGGCATCTTTATGAAGGAGCGCGCCACGCCGCTCGATGTGGAGAACGATCCCAAGGAACGCGCCGAAGCCGTCTCGCGCGCCAAGGCTATCGTCATCGCTACCACGCATTTCAACGATCCGAAGATCGTCGCCGATGCCAGCGAGCAGGTGACTGGCACCATGAAGGGACTCGCCGCCGCCGCTCTCGAAGAGCGGGAGCTTCTCCAGACCCGCGGCTGGTAGGACTTGGCCGGAATTTGCCGTTCCGGCAGCACCGGGGACGTCTTGCGTCCCCGGTTTTCATTTTGCACCTGATGTAAAATCAACAGAAATCCGGTGGGAGAAACTTATGTCCTCGCCCGTACATGACGTTGCAACACGCCTGAGCGATCTGGTTGAAACCACGCTCAAGGAAGGCCCGCAGGTCGTCACCAAAGATGGCGCAGAGGCTGCCGTGCTTGTTTCCATCGATGACTGGAAAGTTATCAAGGCGCACAAAGCATGGAGATTGCCGAGCGATCCGCCACGGGAAAGTTTAAAGGACATTCTGCTTGACCCCAATGGTCCGCACGACATCTACATCCCCCCCCGCGGAAGATTCAAACTGCGTCCACCCTTCCAGTTTGAAGACTAAGCCGTGCAATTTCTTCTGGATTCCAATGTCGTCTCGGAGTTACGAAAGAATCGCCCCCACGGTGCGGTAGTAGCGTGGCTGCAATCTATTCCTCCTGATGACATTGGAATTCCTGCCATCGTCCTGGGCGAGTTGCAAGCCGGTGCGGAGATCACGCGCAAGCAG
>JAATFM010000251.1 GCA_015655195.1 Terriglobales bacterium | reverse complement strand
GCACAGGCGCGTAGCTCAGTTGGTTAGAGCGCTTCCTTGACACGGAAGAGGTCGCTGGTTCGAGTCCAGTCGTGCCTACCATTCTCATAATAAACAGCTTAGATAGTATTCTTGGGAGTTGAAAAAATCCCATTTTCAACCCGCATTCCAACTCGCGATCTCTATCGCGAATTCATGCTGCTTCCTTGCTAATGCCATTTGCTCCCCGAAACCAGTCAATTGTGTCCCGCTACCCGAGAATAACTGGATTCTTCGAGCCGCACCTTGCTACTGCACAAGCATAATCGGCGCTCGCCAGAAAGCTGCCTTCTGGGTCGAGGGATCGAGGACGGTGACCTGGCAGTCGTATTCGCCGCGCGGCAAATTGTCTACGCTCAAATCGAAGTTGAGCGGCATCGTATCCAGCCGGCTTGCGGGGTTGGGAATAATGGATTTCGGCGGCGTCTCATACACCTTTTTGCTCCCCTGAAAAAGAGTAATATATGCGACCAGCGGATGCTGCGGGGGAGTTTCTGTCTGCGAAGTGGAAACCTGCGTTTGCTGCTTGTAGACCTGGAAGTAGACATAGATCTGATGTCCGGTCCCGAACACGCGCGTCACACTGGGCAGCAGTCTCTTGCCGTCCTGAACAAGCGGATCCACGGCGTTCTCCTTGGCTCTGTCCTTGGCCTTGACGGCATCGTAAATGGCATTGTTCAGATCTTCGCGCTGACTGGAGAGCACGACCGCGCTGATCGGGATGCGCTTTTCTTCCTTGTTGAGGTTCGGAATCACGAATGTGGTTTGATAAGTGCCGATGCGACCCGTTTCGTTGTCGCGCGCCAGGAACTTCATACTGTACTTGCCGGGCAGCAGCGTGAAGCCAGCAGCGTATTCGATGGGCCGCGTGGCAAGCTGGGTGGCCGTAAAGCCTGACAGTTTTTGATCGATCTTATCGCGCACATTAGATACGGTTGTGCCGCCAACAAGATCCTTGATCTCGCCGATGAAATCGATGCGCGTGTATTCAGCGCCGCCGCGCCTGGCGAGAGCAAGCTCACGGCCCGGAATCTTTACGATGATCGGAACGAAGTACTCGGCGCGGTTGAGCTGGAAGTAATCAATCTCCATGGCGATGGTCAGATCGGTGATGGGATCTTCCAGCATCAGGGCTTCTTCAAGCTGGCGCTCGCGATCGACTTCATTGAATTTCTGGAATACCTTGTCCGCATAATAGCCCTGGCGATAGTCGAGCTTGGCTTCCTGATTATCCTTGAGTGCAATTTGAATGCGGCGGAATTTGCCGTTCGGCTCGGTGTTGGTGGTGTAGTAGCTGAGGAGATAGTAATCGGAGATGGCCTGCTGGGCCTGCACGATGCCGCGCGTGAGGTCGTTGTTGTCGAGGAAGGCCTTGCCGCCGGTATCGGCCGCGATGGCATAGAGCGTGTCCTGCGATTGCTGGAGGCCGGTTGTCATAGCCAGCGCCGAAGCTCCCGTATACATGGCCTGACCGCCAGAGGAGCCCTGCGTGGCATCGCCCATTGGCGCCATGGCGACCAGACCGCGCGCATCGACTGTCCAGATGGAGACGCCGGCCCGAATCGCCGCATCCGCCATGGCGTGCATCTGCGCCTCGTTATCGATTCCATTCAGGCGCAGGCCGCTCGCAAAGTAGATGAGCGATTTCTTCTCACTGACATGGCCCAGCATCTGGGCGGCGGTCTGCAATGCGGCGAGTTGGCGGTCGGTGTTGAAAACGTTGAACTCGGCATCATCCTGCCCAAACGCCGCACCTGTAGATACCGTATCCGGTACGGATCACGAGCGTGGAAGCGGGGATGGGCCGCCAGGCTATGCCGATCCTCGGCTGAATCATGCGCCTGTCGGGCCGGATGAGCGAGGAAGGATAATGTTCGTCGGTTACGGGTCCCACCGGATTGTTGCCGACGACCGGGGCCACGCGTGTGAACCCGCCGTGATCGAGTGCTTTCTCCGGTAGAGAACTGCCGATGCGGAAAACGCATCGGTCCTGTTGCGATTAAACGCGCTGTTCGCGTCGCTGAGGCCGGTAAAGCCCGACGAAAAGTTCAGCGTTGGCGGACCCCAGTTGATCGGGTCCTGGTTATTGCCGCCGATGCCCGCCTCACCCGAAACATTTTCGCGCTCCTCGAAATTCGGTGTCACCTCCGTGCGCATTCGGCTGAAGGTATAGCTGGCGGAGAGAGACGCCCTTCCCCGCATCCACCGCGACCAATGAATCTCGCTATCGATGCCCAGGGTGTTCGTTCGGTCCACGAAGCCGAAAAGGTTTACATCCTGAGCCCGGCCGTCCTGGCTGCCGAATCTCCCCCAAAGGTTGTTGTGTCCCAAGCTCTTGTCGAGGCGCAGTTGCAACTCGTCCTGATGCGTGCTGCCGAGCGTTGCCGCCTGGTAGTTATAGTTTGCTATGTTCCGAATGTTCGGCAATGGATAGAGGTTCAGAAGAACCGCTGCCTGCGTGCTGACCGGAACCTGGTTGCCTGGATACGGAGTGCCTGTCTCAGGATCGTAGATCGTCACCGTTTGCCCGACCGCATTGGTGAGCCCAGACAGATTTCCGTTTCGCTCGTCCTCGGTGGGCACCAGGCCGGTGTTGATCGTCGAGCTGCTGTTGCGCATCCATTGATAGGAGAGGAAGAAGTTTGGCCCACGAGGCAGCACGTGCAGAATGCGGATGGGCCCCTGAATGGCCGCAATGCCAGTGAAGTCGTTGAATGCCGGCTTCGTCGCCTCGATGCCGCTCAGCGAGTAAGGCTGCGCGTCGAGCGCCGCGTTATCCAGGAGGACCGTGAAACCGCCCGTGTAGGGAGCCCTGCCGCCGGAGCGTGTATTGCCGAATGCCGGGCTCGTTGAGTAAACCGACGTGGCCGCGTTGTTCACGCTGCCCTGCATCAGAAATCCGCCTGCGCTCTGGTCGTTCTGGTCAGGCGGCGACTCTTGTGGCGCATTCGCCTGCGCCGGCTTTGCGCCGGCAGCCTTTGCCTTCGGTTCTGTGGGATCCGCCAGCGCCTCGGGCATGAGGGTAACTGGCTGTGAACCCGCGGCGATCTGCTCGGCGGGCAGCAGCTTCAATTCCCAGCTTGCCGCCGACATGTTCGGCGCAACCGCCACCTCAATGTGGATCGGAGTAAAGCACTGCATCACGATATCGAGCGACCACTTGCCATCCGCCAGATCGTCGAACGCGAACGCACCCGCCTGATCCGAGACGGCCGTGTACGTCTTCATTTCGTGGGTTGCCGTAATCGTTGCCCCAGGCAGCGGCAGTCCACCAAACGTCACCACGCCCCGATACGGCGACGCCATCGCGGAACCGGAAAAAACAACCCACACCAAAGCCCAGGCAAGCCGGTTACTTCGACGCATCGGTCTTTCGTCCATTTCGCGACTCTCGGTCATTATAAAACTGGCCGAAAACTAACATTCACGCTGGCGCAGAAATACAAAGGCAAATCACCTGCAAATGCCAGGACGAAACACCTAGTCATTGGCGGAAGGCTTTTCAATGTGATCGATCACCATCTTGAATCCGGGGTATTTGCCGGGTTTCAACTCAAGTCCGAGAGGAGTAACCGGAAAGTTATAGATCGATTCGGCGGGGTCGCGCGAAGGATCGTCTATCATTTGGATCGCGAAGTCGTAGCGCCCGGTTAAGCCTGTTTCATCATGAACTGGAGGCACTGGTGAGCCGGTGCCTGCGGGGCTTAAGAACTCTACAAGATCACCTATCGTTGCTCCATAGTAATGCCATGTTGGTCTTTCCCTGGGTCCATCCGCAAACCTGACAGCCCCCGAGGGCAGAGTAAAGCCTTTTGGATGTGCGGAGCCTGGAACAGCCGTTTTCATCTTCAAGCCTTTTTTTCGAATCACCAATTTGTAATCCGGGAGTTCTGTCGGTTGCATATGAACCACGAGCTTGCAGCGATCTTTGAGCAGATTTCGCATGGCGGAATGGAGCAGATCGTGATGCCCGCTTTGATTGCGCCAGGCTTCCACGTCGGCTTCCGAGATGCGGGCGTTTACGACATACCAATCGGCTGGCCACGCTGGCCAGTTGACTATAGGTATGCTCCCCCAGGATTGGTCGTCTGGAGCATAGGCAATCATGAGCATTTGCCAGATAGTCAGGGTCGATACGAATCCAGTAGGCGTAGGATTTGTATTACCCACGGGGGCGGAACCGCCATCATAGGGTGACCACCCAGGCTTGGCGGGGCGAATCGAAATCACTTCGAATTTTACTTCCTTCTTCTTTGCACCCTCGCTGCTGGATTTCCCCCCGTGAGCAACATTGCTTCCTTGCGCTGCTGCCTGTATTCCCCATAAGGCAAAGCCGGTCACCAGAAACAGAGATACCAGGCAGAAGTGACAAGACGTCTTGCTGAGCTTATGCACCATCTTGTTATTTTCTCCTTTCAGGAGAGGCGGCAATCTGCTCCATCAAAGATGGCTAATTCTATCGAATATTTTTTGTATAGGACGAGATGGCTAAGCTGCTTTGTGGCTTCTCGCTCATTGGCATCTTCCGTGAATGGCGTGCTTGCCTCCTGTACCATTTGCAAATTCGCAATCTGGCAGCAAACACCCGTCGTCTTTCCAAAACAAAATCAGGAACTTATAGCCGCGGCTCCTTCTTTCGTCTGCGAATCGTGGTGCTGATCAGGTTCCGGTTCTGAAATTCCGGCGTAGTGGATTCGCAAACTTGACACTGATTCTCTTCCGTGGTGTACTCTTCCTGATTTCTCAAAGACAATATTTCTGTTCTCTTCTTTCCCCAGATCTTTCGTGGTTCTGTCGAGCATTTTCCCAGGTGCTATCACTCCGTGCGAAACGGAAAACAGTGCAGCTTCACCATCATTCATCTGGATTTGACGCGCTGGGATTTGATGTTCTGCGCCTTGATGCTTAGGGACCAATGTCAAAGTGCCGCCTGATTTGCTACGCAAGCAGGCGGTATTACCGGAAATCATGCGCAGTACAGACCGTGGCTTCGACCTGCGAACGCTTCTTCTTCCAATGGAAATGCGCGTTTGCCGATCGGCGTTCCCTGATCGGATGGGGTTCGGGGTTCAAGGCTCAGGGTTCAAGTTCCGTCGGTACAAGCTTTATTCGGGCTCAGGCTTAATCGGGACAAACTTCAATCGGGACAAGGTTCCATCGGGACAAGCTTTGGCTACCGGCGATCCGCCGCGGCGGCGTGCGGCATTCCGCGTGATATACATGCCGGCTCAGAAGATTCGCGCAGGACTGGCAGGCGGAATGCTGTGGCACGAGTTACACGGCGGAGATCGCATTCGGGGAGGCGGGATGAACAAGAAGGCCCATAAGCACGCGACCTGGTATCGCGTGATTCGCGCGTTGATTGTCGTGGCAGTCGCAGTGTTCGCCGTGGTCGTTGTGCTGATCGCAGTCGTGCTGATCTTTCCGTTGTCGAAGGCGGGCAAGGTGCAGGATGAGGCGATGCTTGCAGGCCGCTCCGTCGAAAGCCTCTCTGGAGCCGATGAAGCCTATTTCCACGACATGGACGGCGGCATTCCGTTATCCCGCGATGAAGAGAGTGGGCGCAACAACTGGATTGTCTGGACGGGCGGCAACGACCGGTTTTGGGATTACATCTCCGCCAAGAGCACTGGCATGGTGGATCTGCTGAAGACGGTCTCCTCGTATCCGGGACTGCCCGCTACGCGCGATAACCGCTGGGAGTTCCTCGGCTTGGTTAACGAGCCATGTTACGAGAAGCCCACGGGGCCTGATCCGGATCGATGGGGATTGTGGCTGGACAAGCGCAAGCCGGGATGCGGTCCGGACCCGTTCGGGAACGAGCAGAAGTATCCGGGCGTCAAGATCGGGGCGCGCGGCAAGACCGTCGCGGTCGGCTCCTACTACGGCTACGGGACCGGCATCGTGGGCCTGCGGCTGTTCCCTAACCCCGCGTTCGACGAGGCCGCAAAGAAGCACTGGGACCCCAAGCGGTACTACTCCGACCCGTCGTACTATAACGACGCCAAGTTGGTGAGGCCGTACCGGGTGGGAATGTCGTGCGGCTTTTGCCATGTCGGCCCGAACCCGCTCAATCCGCCCGCCGACCCCAACAATCCGGAGTGGAAGAATCTGAGTTCGATGGTTGGCGCGCAGTACTTCTGGGTGGACAGAATCTTTTCGTGGGATGGCGACCAGAGCAAGTATTTCTTCCAGCTCTTTCACACGGCGCGGCCCGGCACGCTCGATACTTCGCTTGTTTCCACTGACAACATCAATAATCCCCGAACGATGAATGCGGTGTACGGGCTCGCGGACCGGCTTGCAATGGCGCAGAAATGGGGCCAGGAGAAGCTGGCCGGCGCACAGAAAAACAACAAGCAGTTCAATGCCTTTGTTCCGCCAGACAGCCCGATGGCGCAGTACTTCACGCCGCCGGACTCGGTGCTGACTCCCCATGTGCTGAAAGACGGGTCGGATTCCGTCGGCGCGCTGGGCGCGTTGAATCGCGTTTATGTGAACATCGGGCTTTTCAGCGAGGAGTGGCTGGAACACTTCAATGCGCTCATCGGCGGAAAGAAAATCTCGCCGTTCCCGATTGCCGTGGCGGAGCGCAACTCCGTGTATTGGAAGGCGACCGAGGCGCAGACCTTTGACCTTGCGCAATTCATGCTGAAGAGCACGAATGCGCATCGTCTTGCGGACGCTCCCGGCGGCAAGGCGTATCTCACCAAGGATCAGGCTCAACTCAACCGGGGCAAGATTGTCTTTGCCGAGCGCTGTGCGCGCTGCCACTCCAGCAAGCTGCCCGATTTTGCGCCCGGAGAGGGCCTGGCAAACTGCGCAGGCAAAGACTATCTCGCCTGCTTCAGCCGCTATTGGAAGCTGACCCAGACGGAGGAATTCAAGGCGAAGATGCGCACCATCGTCCTCGACGATAAGTTCCTCGATCATAACTATCTTTCTACGGACGCGCGTATTCCTGTCACCCTGCTGCATACGAATGCGTGCAGCCCGCTCGCTACGAATGCCCTCGCAAATAACATCTGGGATAACTTCTCTTCGCAGAGTTATAAGGATCTGCCATCGGTGGGAGCCATCGAGATACAGAACCCTTTCACCGGAGATATATCGAACTATGCGATGCCGGCAGGCGGGCGCGGCTATACGCGCCCGCCAAGCCTCGTCAGCGTATGGTCCACAGGGCCCTTTCTGTTGAACAATTCCGTTGGGCATTTCGAGTCGAGCCCGTCGGTTGACGCCAGAATGCGCAGCTTCAACGACTCGATTCACCAGATGCTGTGGCCGGAGACGCGCGCCAAAGACAGCGACCAAGGCCAGTCTCTTCCGGCGGGAACCTATCTGCTGAGCGGCCCCGGCCCGAACCTGATCGATCGCACCAACCAGCGGAGTTATCTGCGCATCGCGACCGGCTATCTGCCGGGGCTGCTGGGCAAAATACCCAAGACCGAGCGGAAGCTGCTTCCATGGCTGTTCGACGAAAATGGCGTCCGGTTCGGGCCGTTTCCCGCGGGCATTCCAGTTGATCTGCTTGCCAATATCGATCTGCTCGGCGACAGCGACAGCGGGCGTGCCCGGGTAACGCGCGACGTTACCGTGATCGATCTGCTGCTCAGTTATCAGCATGAGATTGGCGGCCTGCAGCAGCCGACCGACGCGCAGCTCCAGCAGGCATTCGCGAAGATTGAGCCACAGCTGATGGAGTTCAGCAAGTGCCGCGACTATGTGGTCAACAAAGGCCACTACTTCGGCACGAGCACGAATTTCGGCTCGGATATGTTCCCCGGTGAGCCCGGCCTGAGCGACGCCGACAAGAATGCACTGATTGAGTTTTTGAAGACCTTCTGAAGTGGAACTAAGCACGAAACGGGGCGAACGATGGGGCCGACAACGGAACGAAAGGCTGACTGCGAATACCTGGTGATTGGTTCCGGCGCGGGCGGCGGCACGGTCGCGGCGCGACTCGCAGAGGCCGGCCACAGTGTCATTGTGCTGGAAGCCGGCGGCGACCCGCGCACACTGCAGGGCAACGACCCGAACAATCCAGGCAGCAATCGGCTGCCGGAGGATTATGACGTTCCTGTCTTTCACGGGTTGTCGAGCGAGAACTCGGCTATAAGCTGGGACTTCTTCGTCCGCCACTATACCGATCTGGCCCAGCAGCAGAAAGACTCCAAGTTCGTGCCTGAGAAAGACGGCGTCTTTTACCCTCGTGCCGGCACTCTTGGCGGCTGCACCGCGCATAACGCGCAGATTGTCGTGTACCCGTCGGATGAGGATTGGAACGGCATCGCAAAGTTGACGGGAGACGCATCCTGGCGCGCCGACTCGATGCGCCGGTACTTCGAGCTGCTGGAAAATTGCCATCATCGCCCATTCGATCGCCTGCTAGCGAAGGTCTTCGGCTTCAATCCCTCCCGCCACGGCTGGAGCGGCTGGCTGCAAACGGAAAAATCGATCCCCGAAGCCGCTCTCGGCGACAAAGCACTGCTGCATACGCTGGCGGATTCCGCTTTCAGAGCATTCGCGGAGACAGGCACTCCTATCAGCGAAATCGACGATCTGGTTGAGGGCCAGCTCGATCCCAACGATTGGCGCGTCGTAAAGAAAAATGCAGCCGGCATTGGGTACACGCCGCTGATGACACGCAATCATCAACGGTCTGGAACTCGCGAACGGCTGTTGAAGGTGAGCCAGAAGCATCCCTTGCGCATCGAAACCGATGCTCTTGCCACCGAAATCATCTTCGAGAACGGCACCAATCGCGCCATTGGTGTGCGTTATCTCAAGGGAGCGCGCCTCTACCGGGCATTCAATCCTCCAGCTAGCCCTGCGGGAGAGCCGCGGGCGCTCTATGCGTCGCGTGAGGTCATTCTTGCCGGCGGAGCCTTCAATACGCCGCAGCTTCTGATGCTTTCCGGAATCGGCCCCGCTACGCACCTGAATGAGATGGGAATCCCCGTGCGCATCGCGCTCGATGGCGTGGGGCAGAATCTTCAGGATCGCTACGAGGTGGGCGTCGTCAACCGGATGAAGGAGCAGTGGGAGGTTCTCAATGGAGCGAAGTTCGCCAAGGGCGACCCGCAATTCCAGCAGTGGGAGACCAAACGCAGCGGCGTTTACACCACGAACGGAGCGGTCCTCGGCGTAATCCGGAAATCAAGCGCTCGCCAGCCAGTGCCCGATCTGCTCTGCTTCGCGCTGCTCGGCTATTTCAGGGGGTATTACCCGAACTACTCCGCGGAGTTCGCCCGCAAGCTGAACTACCTTACATGGGCAGTGTTGAAAGGCCACACGGTGAACCGCCGCGGTGAAGTGCGGCTTCGCTCCCGCGACGCGCGCGACACACCCGCGGTAAACTTCCATTACTTTCACGAAGGCACGGATGGCGGCGACGAAGACCTCGATGCCGTGGTGGATGGCATCAGGTTTGTCCGCACCATGACCCGCGACCTCAAGCGGGACGGGTTGATTGCGGAGGAAGAACTGCCGGGGGAAAGCGCGCAGACGGACGAGCAGCTTCGGGAATATGTGCGCAACAATGCGTGGGGCCATCATGCGTCGTGCAGTTGTCCGATCGGCGCGCGGGATCAGGGCGGCGTGCTTACCAGCGACTTCAAGGTGCACGGCGCGGAAGGGCTTCGCGTGGTGGATGCCTCGGTATTCCCGCGCATTCCGGGGCTCTTCATTCTTAGCTCGGTTTTCATGATCGGCGAGAAGGCTGCGGACGTAATCTTGCAGCAAGCAACCAACAGCAAAATTTCCGGCTTCCGGGCAATGCTTATGAGCCTTTCCGGCAAGCGCAAGCGGATGCAGCACCAGTAAGGAGTTTCCATGCCTGTAAAGTATCTCGCTCTCACCATCGCCGGCGCAGTTTCTCTCGGGAGCTACGAGGCCGGAGCAACGTATGAGATTCTCGACGCCATTCGCCAGCACAATGAAGATCCGGCGACGATTGCCAACGGCGACTTCATTCGCATCGATGTTCTCACCGGCGCGTCGGCCGGCGGAATGACTGCCGCTATCCTGGCCCAGAAGCTGCTCTTTGCGAAAAACGCATTTGTCGGCCCGAACGGCGCTTCTTCTCCCTATGACAATCCTCTCTACAACACATGGGTGAAGGGCATTGACTTACAGGGTCTTCTTGACTCGGTGGACAAACCTCTCCCCGACGGCGACCCCGCGCTACTTTCCCTGTTGTCCTCGAACCTGATCGAGAGCATCGCGAAAAACATTATCGGCCAAACCGACTCGACCGGCCGGATTCCGCTCGATGGCGGGGCGCACAATGCCATCGATCCGGGCCGCGGGATGCGGCTGGGCCTCGCCCTTACCAATCTCAATGGGGTCAATTATCAGTACACGATGCTGGGCGGGCAGCCGTTTTGCTATACGGAGTTCTGCGATGCGATGCTTCGGCTCCTGCCGGTCAACGACCGCTCCTTCGCTCCGTGGCAGGAGATCGGTGAGGCCGCTGTGGCATCCGGAGCTTTCCCCATTGCATTCCGCACCAAGGATCTGAGCCGGCGCGCTGCCGACTATCTGCCCTGCGATACCCTTGTGCCCTTCCCGACGGATCCGTACACCTTCACCTATACGGATGGCGGCCTTTTGCAGAATCAGCCTCTCGGAATGGCCAAGAACCTGGTGGATGAGAACGATCATCACCTCAACGGCGACAACCGCTTTTATCTCTTTGTCTCGCCTTCGCCCATGAATGGCTCGCAGAATCTGAATCTGCATGAGGCCAGCATGGACATGATTGCGGTCGGCAAAAGGCTCATCGATGTTTATACAGGACAGGCAACATTTCGCGACTGGATTCAGGCCCAGTCGATCAATGAGCAGGTTGACATTCTTGACCAGCGCGCCGCAGGGCTGGCACATGCGCTTGATACAGGACAGATTACTGCGGCAGCCCTCACCACGGCGTCCCAGCAGATTCTCACTCTGCTCTACGCCACCGCACCGGCAGGCGAAAGCCAGGCTGATGCCATGACGCGGCTCGCAACGCAATATGCCACAGAGGTGGGAACCGCCGGTGCGGCCACCGGCCTGGGCGGAGTTGGCTCGAAAAAAGCTACCGCTTTTCTTTCCGCAATCCTTGCACTCGAAAAGTCCGCCGGTCTGGGGGAACGCGATCGCATGAATATCTACGGCATCGTAACCGAGAACGGAAACCTGGCCGGATCGGGCGTCTCCGCATTTCTCGGGTTCTTCGACCAGGTCTATCGCGACCATGACTACGACTGGGGCCGAACCGTCGCTCAGCAGCTGCTCGCGAACCCAGCGTTCCAACAGCCCGGCCAGCTTGGACCTATCCGGTACACACCTGCGCCGATTCGTCCGCTCGACCCGGCACTCAACTGCCTGAATCTCAATCAGGTTCCTCCCGAGAAGGTAAGCGAATTGAAGAGCGGGCTCACCGAGCGCGTCAACCAGATACTGACAGACAAATTACCCAACCCGCTGGAACGCTATCCAGCACAGCTCGGCGCGGACCTGATCCTGAAGCTCCTGATCGGTTGGGAGTTCTAAATGAACCCCACTAAGTGAATCGCCTGCGAGACAACCCGAACTCCGGGGCCAGCGGCTCCGCGCCCCGGAAAACAATACTGAGCGATAAGATTTACCTGCCCGCTATTCTTTATGTACAAAATTGTACGCAATCATTAGATTGACCTATGAGTCCCTGAACGAGTCTCGGAACGCCGGCAAGCGCTTCCCGGAATCGCGCCATGCAGGAGGAATCTTTGCAACCCGAAGAGGTTTCCATCACCGTGAACGGCCGGCCTGTGCGCGTGGCCGCGGGAACCAGCATAGCCGCTGCTCTCCTGATGGCCGGCGAGCCGAGCCGGTTTTCCGTGACCGGCGAAGCGCGCGCCCCGCTCTGCGGCATGGGAATCTGCATGGAGTGCCGGGTGACGGTGAATGGCGTGCCGCATCGGCGAAGCTGCCTGCTGACCTGCGCCTCCGACATGGAGGTTGTCTCAGAATGAGCGCGACGAGCGCTCGCTTTGACGTGGTGGTTGCAGGCGCGGGGCCGGGAGGCATTGCCGCGGCGGTTGTGGCCGCGGAGGCCGGCAAGCGCGTCTGCCTGCTGGATGCGAATGCGGCTCCGGGCGGGCAAATCTGGAGAGGATTGCGCGCGGAGACGGCGCGGCGGTATCCGCATGGTGCGGTGTTTGCTGCGTGGATGGCTCGCCTGGAGAGATCGGGCTGCGTGGTGTGGTCCGGCTCGCAGGTCGTGGACCTTGCGGCACCCGGCCGGCTGCGCGTTGAGTCCGAGAGCGAAAGCCGCGATGTGGAGTTTGAACGATTGATTCTGGCAGCTGGCGCTCGCGAGCGCGTTCTTCCCTTTCCCGGCTGGACATTGCCCGGCGTGATGGGCGCCGGCGGGGCGCAGGCGCTGGTAAAGTCAGGGCTTGATCCGCGCGGCAAACGCGTTGTGGTGGCAGGCAGTGGCCCTCTGCTGCTAGCTGTGGCCGCGGGGCTGACACGCGCCGGCGCAAGCGTTCAAGGCATCTTCGAACAGACGCCACTCTCCCGGCTTGCGGGTCTCGGCCTTCGCATGATGCTGACGCAACCCGGCAAACTGGCCGAGGGTGCGCGTTACCGCCTGCAGACGCTCCGTACCGCATACCATTTCAGTTCCTGGGTGAAGCAAGTCGAAGGCCGCGGCCGTGTCGAACGTGTCTGGATCACGAGCGGAGGCAAGGATCGTGCGCTCGACTGCGACTGGCTGGCCTGCGGCTTCCACCTTGTGCCGAATCTCGAACTGCCGCGCCTGTTCGGCTGCAAAATTGTCGAGGGCTACGTTGCCGTGGATGCTTTGCAGCAGAGTTCCGTGCCGGGCGTGGCCTGCGTGGGCGAGCTGACTGGCATCGGCGGTCTGGAAAAAGCGCTCGTCGAGGGGCAGATTGCCGGGCTCTCCGCCGCGGGCTGCGAATCCATGGCACTCGCTCTGGCTCTTCAGCGTCGGCGGCAACAGAAATTCGCCTTGCATCTGGACCGCGCCTTTGCGTTGCGCGCGGAGTTGCGCGGTTTACCCATGGAGCGAACAATAGTCTGCCGCTGCGAGGATGTAACACATAGCGCGCTGTCCGCGTGCGCTTCATGGCGCGAGGCCAAGCTACATACGCGCTGCGGCATGGGAGCCTGCCAGGGGCGTGTTTGCGGCGCCGCAACGGAGTTTCTCTATGGCTGGAAGCCCGCCGATTCCAGGCCGCCGGTCTATCCCGTCCGAGTTCCCACGCTGGCCGCTGAAACAGACGCTGCCGCGGTTGCACGCCGATGACGCGCACTCTGTATCAACTGGAAGAACGACTGGCAAGCGTTATCGACATCTTTGGCGAACACGGGAGCTGGTAGCCGGCTCAGACACAATGATCGAAAGGGCAGCTTTTTAAAGAAGCTGCCCTTTGCCTTTTTGCCCGAAGAAGACACCGGCAGGTTACACCGCAAACGGCGTGCTTGCCGCGGCAACCTTCGGGCGATGAGCCTGTGCAAACGCGTATGCCGCGCGCGTAGCCTCCAACTCCTCGCCAACCAGCTCCAGCCGGGGCGCACGCACACGCGCCGAGCCCGCGCCGGCCTCCTGCTGCACCTGCTTGATGAGCTGGATAAATTTCGGCACTGTATCCATGCGCAGCAGAGGCAGAAACCAGCGGTAAAGCTCGAATGCCTCTTCCGTCCGGCCTGCGCTGGCCAGTTGGAACAAATCCACCGACTCGCGCGGCAAAGCATTCACAAGGCCCGCGACCCAGCCCACTGCTCCGGCTGCAATGCCTTCCACAATCGCGTCATCGACGCCGACAAAAAGCGCCAGCCTGTCCGCAACCAGAGCGCGAATCGCCGTAGACCTCCGCACATCCGTCGAAGACTCCTTGACGGCTGCCAGATTCGGATACTCGCTCGCAAGCTCCGCAATCTGCTCGGGCAAAAAGTCCGTGCCATACGTGATCGGGTTGTTATAGAGCATTCCGGGCAGCGGCGTGGCCTTCAGGATCGCCGCCACATGCGCCTTGCTCTCACGCCAGTCGCCTTTGTAGACGTAAGGCGGCAGGATCATAAGCCCCGAGCAGCCGCTGGCGTGTGCGGCAGCGGCCAGCGCGACGGCCTCATCCGTTGAGAGCGCAGAGATCGCCGCGACCACCGGCGCCTTGCCGTCCAGCGCCGCAACGACAGTTTTCAGAATGCCGATCTTTTCCTCGAAGCTCAGCGTGGAAGCCTCGCCGAGCGAGCCCAGGCAGATGATTCCCGCGCAGCCGTTTTCAATCAGCCATTGCGCGTGACGCGCGACCGCCGAATGATCGACGCTGAGGTCAGGGTTAAATGCGGTAGTCATGGCAGGCATTACGCCGCTCCAGTTCATGTTTCCTCCCGAGTTCCAGATGCAGCAGCCGGCGCGAAGCGCGCGGGCAGATAAGGCTCCGGCGCAATAGCCGGCTTGTTGCCGGTAAAAGCGCAGGCCAGCAGCTCCGCCGTGGCCAGCGACGTTGTAATTCCCAACCCTTCATGCCCAGTGGCAAGCCACAGCGTAGCATCGCCCGTAGCAGGGCCGATAAGCGGCAGCTTGTCCGGCGTGGCAGCGCGAAATCCCGTCCATACGCGAATGGCATCGAGTCCTCCCAGGGCCGGCAGATAGCGCGCCGAGCGGGCCAGCATGGCGCGGAGAATCTCGCGATCTACTCCAGCGCCTTCCGCGTCATACTGGCGCGACGAGCCGATCAGCAACTGGCCTGTCGAACGCGGCTGCACGTTGAATGCGACCGAGTCCGCGGTAGAACTATGCGCGCTCTTCAGATAGCCCAGCTCCACCAGTTGATGATGAACAAATCCCGGATAGCGATCCGTGATGACGAGATGCCCCTTGCGTTTGCGAATCGGTAGCTCCGGCGATAACGCCGTCGCGTACGCTCCCAGCGCATGAATCAGCCTCGAAGCGCGCAGCTCTGTTCCATCGTCGAGCGCCATCCGTCCGTTTCCAACCGCCGTCACCGTTCGGCCCACGATCAACCGCGCGCCAAGGCGCTCCGCTCGGCGTGCCAGCTCCAGAGCTACAACCGGCGGATAAGCGACGCCATCCTCCGAAACCAGAAGCCCGCCCGCCAATCCGGCTACAAGGTTCGGCTCGGCAACCGCCATCTCGGCCGCGGTCAGCAGCCGACATGGCACGTCGCGCTCGGAGTACCACGCCTGCTTGCGCTCGGCGCCTTCCATCTCCTCGCCGTCAGCGGCAATCCATAGCGTTCCGGTCTCTCGATATTCCGCCGACGCGGGCAGAGCCAGCTCCCGCCATAGCTGCTGCGAATAACGCGTCAGCGCAAACTGCGCCTCTGAGTCGTCCATAACGACAATGTGCCCCATGCCGGCGGCAGTCGCGCCGCTGCCTAGCACGTCGCGCTCCACGAGCGCGACGTGCAAGCCCTGCCGGGCACAGGCCAAGGCACAGGCACAACCCACGATGCCGCCTCCGGCAATCGCAACATCGAAGATAGCTTCCGCGCTCATCCCGCTTTGCCGTCGTGGTTAGGGATGCCGTTGCGAAACGGGTCGCTCGATTGGAAGATCAGCGAAGCCTCGGAGGTCACATACGCCGAGCCCGTGATGTAAGGCAGAATCCGCTCGCCATCGAGCTCTACGCGGCCTGTAAAGACGCTGTCGAGGATGCCCTCCTGACGCCACAACTGTCCCGGCGTCAACTTGCCGTCAGCAGCCAGGCAGGCCATCTTCGCACTGGTTCCCGTTCCGCAGGGCGAGCGGTCATAAACCTTGCCGGGGCAAAGAACAAAATTGCGGCTTTGATTGGCCAGATCGTGCGCCGCGGTGAACAACTCCACGTGATCGATCTCCGCGCCGTTGGCACCGGTAATGCCATTGGCCGCAAGCGCCAGCCGCACCTGCCACGTGAATGCCGTCAACTGCTCTTCGTTCTCAAGGCTCAGCGTGAACGGATGTTCTTCAATCAGGAAAAACCAGTTCCCGCCCCACGCCACATCGCCGTGAACCATCCCATATCCGGGCAGTTCCACAGGCACGCGGGCGCGATAGCGATAGGATGCCACATTCGATATTGTGACCTCATCGTTTTCGCCCAGCGCGATCGTCACATCGCCCACCGGCGTCTCGATGCGGTGCTTCCCAGGGCCAATCCTGCCCAGATACGACAGGGTTGCGGCCACGCCAATCATGCCGTGGCCGCACATTCCCAGATAGCCGGCGTTGTTAAAAAAGATGACTCCCGCCGCTGCCGCTGGATCGACCGGATCGAGCAGCAAAGCGCCGACGAGAACCTCCGAGCCGCGCGGCTCGCAGAGAATCGCGCGACGGTAAACGTCGTGCCCGGCGCGCAGCTTTTCCAGTCGTTCGGCGAGCGGACCAGCACCGAGGTCAGGCCCTCCGGAGAGCACACAGCGAGTAGGCTCGCCAGCGGTATGCGAATCAATGACTTCGATGCGGAGCGGCAGGGCCGTATCTGGCATATTATTGTCTACAAAATTGCATACGTTAAGCCGATTCTATCCCGAATCTATAAACGCACTGCCGGCGAATTATACGAAAGGAAGAAAATTATCTCGCACGCAGTATGGAACTCCGCTCCGGCAATGACGGCTTGAATCCCCTTCTGCACTCCGTCATACAACGACAAGCGCCGCGAAACTAAAATAGCTTCAGAACCATTTCAGGCAGGCGGAGGAAGAGACAGATGACAGCAACGGAGTGGAACAAACAGTTCGGCCTGCCCGGCATTGCGGAAATCTCGGAGGGCCAGGGCAATCTCCCCAGAATTCACGTAACGACTCCGGCAGCGACGGCAGAGATTTACCTCCATGGCGCGCAAATCACCTCGTGGATTCCTGCCGGCGCGTCGGAAGTTCTCTTCCTCTCGCGGCTCTCCCGGTGGGAAGAAGGACGCGCCATTCGCGGCGGCATTCCCATCTGCTATCCGTGGTTCCGCGCAAAGGCCGATGATCCGAAGGCCCCCGCCCACGGCTTCGTCCGCACCACAGCCTGGGGCATTGAGTCGATCGCGCAACAGCCTGAAGGCGTCGTCGTCACGATCACCATCGCCAGCAACGATGCGACGCGCGGGCTCTGGCCGCACGACTTTCATCTCACGCATCGCATCACCGTCGGCACGCAGCTCCGGCTTGAGCTCATCACGCGCAACACGGGCTCCGAAGCCTTCCGGCTTGAAGAGGCTCTGCATACCTATTTCCACGTTGCCGATGTCAAAAAGGTTTCCGTCTCCGGCCTCGATGGCGTCTCGTTTCTCGATAACGTTCACGGCAACAGCGAGCACATTCAGCAGGGCAATCTGGGAATGACCGGCGCGACGGATAATGCGTATCTCGACACAGCCTCGGCGGTCACGGTCATCGATCCAGTTCTCAACCGCACTCTCATCACGGAGAAGACAAATTCCAACACGACAATCGCCTGGAATCCCTGGCGGCAGGGTGCATCCTCTCTGGCCGATTTAGGCGATGACGAGTGGCGAGAAATGATCTGCGTCGAGGCTTCGAACATTCTCGGCTCCCAGATCGAGGTTCCTCCAGGCGGCACGCACACATTCGCAGCTACTCTGCGCGTCGCTGGTGCATAGAGGAATTGCGAGCGAGTAGCTCTTTGAACCGGCCAATCGCACAATGGCCGCAGCCCCGCGGTAATTTTTGTTCACGGCAGCTCGTCGCGGCAGATAAAGCAATAGCGCAAAGCTAGTGCCGGCCCAGCCGCTCGGCAAACCATGCGTCCAGCGGCCTGGCTCTTCCCGCCTCCTGCGCCAGGTCGATGCGCTCCAGCGCGTTCTGCATGTAACGCACGACGAGCCAGCGCAGCGGCTCGGGAATCCAGTTCGGCGAGCGGCGCTGCACGAAGGGCAGCGAGGAAAGCTCGGCGGGTGTGCCGGTAATCTGCTCGGCCAGAATGCGGCCCGCAAGGTTCGACGTGGAAAGACCCTGCCCCGTGTAGCCGCCAGCAAAGCCAATGCGCGTCTTCGCGTCGAAGCGTACGGCGGGGGTCCAGTCGATCGGCATTCCCACTGGCCCTCCCCACGCGTGCGTGAACTTCACGCCGGCCAGCGAGGGGAACCACTCGCGCAGCGAAGCCTGAATCATGGCGAGTGTCGGAGCGTGGCGGTCCTGCGCGTCGGCAATACGCGAGCCGAAGCTGTATGGCGCGCCGCGGCTGCCGAAGAGGATTCGCCCATCCGGCGTGCGCGTGAGATAGACGACCGTGTTGCGCGTGGAGGCAAGATTTTCGCCGCGCTCCCAGCCGATTCCGCTCCACTGCTCCGCGCTGAGCGGCTCCGTTAAACAGATCAACGAGTAAACCGGCAGCAGCGCGCGATGCAGCTTGCTGAGCCGTGTCAAATACGCCTCGCCAGCCAGCACGATAGCCGTTGTTGCACGCAACTCGCCGGCCTCCGTAATGAGAGCGCCGGGGCGGAACTCCGTCACACGCGTCTGCTCATAGATCGTGCAGCCCAGCCGCTCCACGGTATGGGCCAGGCCGCGAATGAGCCGGCCCGGATGCAGGCTCGCGCCATCTGGCGTGTAGAGTCCGCCATAAACGTCAGTAACACGCACGCGCTGCGCGACTTCCTCTGCGCTGAGAAGCTGGTAATGGTCGCCGAGGCCGATGCGCTCGTAGGCCGCGAGCATGGATTGGAGCACCGGAAGCTGATGCGCTCCGCGGGCAACGGTCAGCGTGCCCGATGCGCGAAATTTCGCGTCAATCGCTTCGCGTTCCGTGACTCGTTGAATCTCATTGACGGAATCCTGCAAGGCAAGAATGACGGCGCGCGCCGCATCCGCGCCCCAGCGGCGCGTCATCGCTCCGGCAGAGAGCGGAAAGCGCGGCGAGCACCAGCCTCCGTTGCGCCCGCTGGCGCCGTAGCCGGCAATCTCACGCTCGACAACGGCGACGCGTAGGCGCGGGTTCGAGCGCAGCAGGTAGTAGGCCGTCCACAGACCGGTGTAGCCGCCGCCCAGGATGGCGACATCGACCTCTGCTGAACGCTGCAAAGCTGGCCTCGACGTAAGGTCGTCACCCGCGTCTTCCAGCCAGAAGCTCACATTCGCGTACCCGTCCATGCGCGTCATCCGGCGAGCAGAAAGCCCGCGGCCAGCGCCAGCACAATGCCCGTGCCTTCGCGCACCGTGATCTTTTCATGCAGAAAGAGAATGCTGAGCAGAATCGTCACCACAGGATACAGAGACGAAAGGGCGATGATAGTCGATACCTTGCCCTTCTCGATGGCGGCGAAGAAGAAGAGGAAGCCGACGAAGTTCACGAAACCCGCGGCAAACGACCAGCCGAAGCCGACCGGCGAGCGCTGAATCTGGAAGCGTTCCAGAACGAGCACCAGCAGCGCGAAGGCCATTACGCCGACGGCCTGAAAGAGCAGCGTCTGGCGCGGTCGCGAGTAGTTCGAGGCAAGCTTGCTGAAGACGCCCCACACCCCCCAGCCCAACAGCGTTAAAAACGAGTACACCACCCATGGCTTCATGTGATCTCCCTTGTTAGCGGGTCAATCGGTAGGCGAGTCAGCGAAAAGCTAGAACAACCGTAGATCCTTCGCTCCGCTCAGGATGACAATTACATTCTTGCTTCTGATTACCGGGGATAAATCCCCGGCCTACCTACCCTGCCTTTCAGTACCACCCAATCGGGTTCTCATTCAGGTTGATATGCACCTGCTTGGTTTCGAGATACTCTTCGATGCCCCACGGCCCCAACTCGCGGCCCGAGCCCGACTGCTTGTAGCCGCCCCACGGCGCTTCCACGCACGTCGGCTGCATGTGGTTCACCCAGACAATGCCGGCGCGGAGCTGCTTCACTACACGGAAAACGCGGAAGATGTCGCGCGACCAGACGGCGGCGGCAAGACCGTAAGGCGTGTCGTTGGCAATCTGCACAGCATCGGACTCGACGTCGAAGGGGATAACGGTGGCAACGGGACCAAATATCTCTTCGCGCGCAATGCGGGCCGAGTTGTCGGCGTCGTAGAAAATCGTCGGCGCGATGTACCAGCCTTTCTCGAACTCTGCCGGTCGGCCTCCGCCGAGCGCGAGCTTCGCTTCCGTCTTGCCGATGGCGAGATACTTTTGCACGCGGTCGTACTGCTCTTTGCTGACGACCGGCCCCATCTTCGTTTCGCGGTCCAGCGGCGCGCCGAGCCGGATCGTCTTCGCCTTTTCGGTAATCGCTTCAACAAATTTTGGATAGATCGAGCGCTCGACAAGAATGCGGCTGCCTGCCGAGCAGACCTCGCCCTGGTTGATGAAGATTCCGAAGAGCGCTCCGTCGACCGATGCCTCCCAGTCCGCATCGGCAAAGAAGATGTTGGGAGATTTGCCGCCGAGTTCAAGCGTGACACGCTTCAGCGTCTCTGCGCCACGCTTCACGATCTCCTTACCCACAGCGGTCGAGCCGGTAAAGGCGATCTTGTCCACGAGCGGATGGTCCACAATCGGCGCGCCACAGCTCTCGCCGAAGCCGTTGACGACATTCACGACTCCGGGCGGCAGTCCGGCTTCAGCAAACCACTGCGCCAGCATCATGGCCGTGAGCGGCGTCTGCTCGGCGGGCTTCAGCACGCAGGTGCAGCCGGCGGCGAGCGCAGGCGCGAGCTTCCACGCAGCCATCAATAGCGGGTAATTCCATGGAACGATAAGCCCCGCCACACCGATAGGCTCCTTGAGCGAGAGACTCAGTGCGTTGGCGGAAACCGGATTCACAAGGCCGGGAATCTTCGTGGCGAGTCCGGCGTAATATTCAAAAACCTCGGCAACAGCGTCGATGTCGCCCTCGGCTTCAACGATCGGCTTGCCGGTGTTGATGGCTTCGACCTCCGCAAGCGAGGCCAGTTCGACGCGAACCTTCGCGGCCAATTTGAAAAGCGCCTGCGCGCGGCTGGCCGGCGTCGATTGCGCCCACGGACCCGTGTCGAAGGCGCGTCGTGCGGCCTTAACAGCCCGGTCCACATCTGCGGCACCGGCCTCGGCAACCTCGGCAAGCACCTCTTCCGTGGCCGGATTGTAGACCGGAAAGCTCCTGCCGCCCGCCGCGTCCACAAACTCGCCATCGATGTAAAGCTGATACACGCCGGCCGCTGATTTCATGGTGGCCTCCTGAGTGAACTATTGAATACCACTCAGGGCGTGAATTTCCAATAAGTTTCGCGGCGCAGGCAAGGCATGGCTACCGCTTACTCAGGCCCGGCTTGCCACATGTTCAGGCATTGATCGCCTGGCCCTCGACAGCGGCGTAGGCGTCGAGCATCGCCTCGGAGAGCGTGGGGTGTGCGTGGATGGTGAACATCAGCTCGTCTACCGTACCTTCCAGTTCCATCACGGCTACGGCTTCGGCAATCAGTTCCGTGGCAGAAGGCCCGATGATGTGCACGCCGAGAATCTCGCCATACTTGGCGTCGGCGACAATCTTTACAAAGCCGTCGTGGCTGTCCACAATCGTGGCCTTCGAGTTGCCGGCAAATGGGAACTTGCCGACCTTGACCTCGTAGCCCTTTTCGCGGGCCTGCGCCTCGGTCAATCCCGCCGAGCCGATCTGCGGCTCCGTATAGGTGCAGCCCGGAATCCGGTCGCGGCGAACGGGGCGATACTTGCGGCCGGCAATCTTCGAGACCGCCACAATGCCACTCATCGCGCCCACGTGCGCCAGTTGCGGCAGGCCGAGAACGATGTCGCCAATGGCATAAACACCCGGCTCCGCAGTCTCCTGCGCCTCGTTGACCTTCACGGAGCCGCGGTCAAGCTCGACTTTGGTCTTTTCGAGGCCGACGCCGTTTGTCCGCGGGCCGCGGCCCACGGCGATGAGAACCTTTTCGGCCTCTTTCTCCACCGTCTTGCCTGCGGCATTGGTCCACTTCACCTTTACGCCGCTGTCGGTCTTCTCAATCGACTCGACCTTCGCGCCGGCGTTTATGTCGATGCCGCGCTTTTTGAAGAGCCGCGTTAGCTCCTTCGAGATTTCCTCGTCCTCCACGGGCACAACGCGCGGCAGGTATTCGACAATCGTGACCTCCGTGCCGAAGCTGCGGAAGATGGAGCCAAACTCGACGCCCACCGCGCCCGCACCGATAACGATCAGCGACTTCGGCGGCTCGGCAAGCGAAAGAATCTCGATGTTGGTGAGAATGCGGTCGTCGGGCTTGAGGCCGAAGAGCAGCCGCGCCTCCGATCCCGTCGCCACTATTACATTCTTTGCCTTGACTTCGGATTTTGTGCTATCCGCTGCCGTCAGCTCGACCGTGTGAATGCCGTCCTTCGCCGGTCCGGTGAGCCGCCCGAAGCCGGAGATCGTCGTGACCTTGTTTTTCTTCATCAGGAACTCAAGTCCCTTGGTGTGCTTGGTCACAATGGCGTTCTTGCGCTTCTGCACGGCGCTCCAGTCAAGCTGCGGCGTGCCGATGCCGGCAATGCCGTAGTCGGCGGCGTGCTTCAGGTGGTCCCATATCTCGGCGTTGAAGAGCAGCGCCTTGGTGGGAATGCAGCCCACATGCAGGCAGGTGCCGCCGAGGACATTGTCGGCCTCGATGAGCGCGACCTTGAGGCCAAGCTGCCCGCCGCGAATGGCCGCCGTATAGCCGGCCGGCCCGCTGCCGATGATTGCCACGTCGTAAATCGTCTCAGGATTCGTAACTGTGCTCGTCGCTGCCAAGGGAGTGCTCCGTTTCTTCCTGCCCGTGAACCTTTCAGTTTACCGCCAGCCACTCGCACAAAAGCCCCGTGCCCCATCCTTGCGCCTTTTTTCTGGCGCAAGGGTGGGATAGCACGTCCCTCCACCAGCCACGACAAGCTAAAAGCTGCATTATCCACGCACCAGTTCCATCGCCTCTCCTGCCGTCGCCGTCTCGTCGCCGAAACCGGCAAGCCAGTGTACCTTCGGCTCGCGGCGAAACCACGTGAGTTGGCGCTTGGCGTAGTTGCGATGGCCCTGCTGAGCAAGAGCAACGGCTTCAGCCGCTGTCATTACGCCGTCGAGAACGGCGACCGCCTGACGGTAGCCGAGCGAATCGAGAGTCTTGACGCGGCCATAGCGCGTGAGGAGGGTTTGTGTCTCGGTGACAAGGCCGGCAGCAAACATCTCCGCGCAGCGGCGGTTCAGCCGGTCGTAAAGCGCCGCCCGTGGAGGTTGAAGCCCGATGCGGAGCAGGCGGAAGCCGGTCAGCGGGTCACGGGCAAGCTGCGCCGACATTGGCTTGCGGCCTGCGAGGCTCACCTCGATGGCGCGGATGAGCTTCGGCGCGTCGTTGGCGTGAATCCGCTCGGCGCTGGCTGCGTCGAGCCGCTGCAAAATGCGGTGCAGCCAGCCGGTTCCATGCCGCGTAGCACTCCTTCGCAGCCGCTCGCGTAGCTCCTCCTGCCGCGCCGGGCCGACGAACAACCCCTCCGTCAGCGCCCGCAAGTAAAGGCCCGTTCCGCCGGTCACAATCGGCAGCCTGCCGCGCGCGGAAATCTCGCGCAACGCGGTGCGGGCCTCGCGGCTGTACTGGCCGGCGGTGTAAGGCTCGTCGGGGTTGGCAACGTCGATGAGATGATGCGGCACAGCGGCGCGTTCTTCCGGCGTCGGCTTGGCGGAGCCGAGGTCCATGCCGCGATATACGGCTACCGAATCGCAACTGACAATCTCGCCGCCGAAGAATTCGGCGAGCCGGAGCGAGAGCGCCGTTTTGCCGCTGCCTGTGGG
>JAATFM010000285.1 GCA_015655195.1 Terriglobales bacterium | reverse complement strand
GGATCGCCTCAATCGCCTCGGGAATTCCGTGCCCACGAATCTTGTCCGAGCCATAGTGCGCCAGCAAGCCGACCAGTAGCCCACCTGCCACCGGAATCAACGGCATGATCCATGGCGATAGCGGCGATCCGGCTGGTCCCACCATGGCCAAGCTGAGTCTGTGGTAGTAGAACGCATTTGTCGCTAGCGCGATTGCGCGCAGCAGAAGCACAGCTAACCCAGACGCTCCAGCCCCGATGAAAAGAGCCGTGATGGTCAGCAGCCAAACCCTGTGATCGACCGTAAAGTCCCCCTTAGTGCAGAAGGCCGTGACTTCATCGCGTTGCTTCCTGCTTGCGATCCGATACATGTGAGCGGACGCGCTTCAGAGCCTCTGCCAGCTGCGGCGCCAACTCCTTCAGTTCCCGAGCGTGGTCACTCGACAGCTTTCCCAGAACCTGATTGCCTTTGCGCGTCACCTGCAAGATGGCGCAGCGCCGATCGCTGTCGTCTGCAACTCGTGACAGGAGCCCTTCCCGTTCCGACCGATTTACCAGCTCAACCGTACTGTTGTGCTTCAGGCCAAGTCGCTCGGCGGCGTAGGCAATCGTCACGGCCGTGCCTTCGGGGGCTCCGGCTACCTGCAAAAGCAGTTGGTGCTGTTGCGGCTGCAATCCCGCCTCAAGCGCAGCGCATTCACTGAAATGCAGAAACTGGCGCAAGGCAAAGCGAAAATCTGCCAGGTTTCTAAGAAGCGCGGCCGAATCATCGACCGAAACTCGAGCATTCATACTTATATCGTGTCACGATATAATGAAATAGACAAACTGAGGTGCCCGATTCATCTGCGAACTGTGATTGAAGAAGAGAGGTGCTTCTTGTGCCTAGATTTGGTCTCGCCCGAAGGTCTCGCCTCCGGTCTCATCGGGCACTGCGACGAATACTCGCAACAGGCGATCCGCTCCTCATTGCGTCGAACGAAGGCTTTATCCGCAATATGGGGCCAAGAAATTGCGTCAATGCGGCGTAGCTGAGTGGCCATATTGGCATCGGAAACGGCTCCGCCCATCTTGACACGACTACGCTGGCGAGAAGAATATGGGTCCTGTAGCAGGCGTCCTGCCGCTGCCGTAAGCGTTACCGTCAACCAACGCACTATTTCATCAGCGGGCCGGTTTTCCCGGTTCGTGAGAAGGTGCGCATATGGTAACGAACACACTCGATTCTCACCAGATCGTCAAACTTCTGGATCGACTCTTCAACGAGACTGCCGCAAGCCAACCAGCCCTGGAGGCTATCGCGCAATCGGATGCGTCGCGTCTGCTCACAAGCAGGACGGGATATCGCGAGTTTTACGGTCTGATGAGGGATATTCCTCTGCCTGTCTCTCGCGAGACCGGACATTTGCTCTACATGCTCACACGGTCTCGGACAGAGCTTTGATTTCGGCGGCGGCGATTTCCCCTTCTTGGCAGAGCGGTCGGTAATAGAGTTGAATCTCATCTCCTAACCCGACTGTCGCCAACAGGGCCAGGAGAGCATCAATTTCCGCATCGATCTCCGATGCCGTAGCCACTTCGCCTCGTTCCCATTGGTAAGACCGAAGGTGCCAGAGCCCGATCTCCTGAAGACGGGTGCCGGTCTTGTCGACCCAAAACTTCAATTTCTCTCTTCGTTCGTCCGGCCATTGAACTACGGCATCCGCAATTGTCATTGGGCCAGAGATTTCGCTGCCTGATCTTGCTATTAGCTCACCATCCCGAGTAACGGTAGAAGCTCAACTACACAGCAATTTGCTGTTCGCACTAGGATATCCCTACACGACCAGGTACACGCTGCTAGCAGAGCATGTGCCGCGATGACCGCAATGCCCCGAAAGGAGGTGTCAGCGAGAAGTCTGAGGTGGCTCCTCACATAACGGAAGAGATCGTTAGTGCGGCATTGTGAACGGCGGGCGACCGTCAGATGGTTTCTCAAAATACGAAAATGGCGATAACGGGGAAGATTTGGTGCTTTAAGACGGAAGAAGCGTAATATTATTGGCAAACCGGCAGTAAAGCGGAAACGGTCTCGTTACGCCATGTGGTTGCACTGTCGTGCGACACAAATGGAAAACGGCCCCTGGCGGGGCCGTTTGAGGATACTGAGGTTGCCCTCAGATCGCGGTTACCCGCGACACTACCTTACGATGAAAGCTTAGAAGCTCTTTCTTACTAAGAAGAGCCGGGCAATCACCGCTCAAGTACACTGACGTATTTCTACTCCCCAGCAATCCGCGCGTCAAGGAGTTTCTCGGTGCCTGAAGCAGATCGCCGCAAGTACACTCTTGGTCTTGACCTTGGTTCGTCCTCTCTTGGATGGGCACTTATTGAATTGGACGCAGACGATAATCCACTGTGCTTGATGAATGCCGGTGTGCGCATTTTTGACCCCGGCGTGGTTGGCGGAGAGACCGAGATTGAAAAAGGCCGCGACAAGTCCAAGGCGTCCGAGCGAAGACTAGCCCGCCAGCGGCGAAAGCAGACCTACCGAAAATCGTTGCGCCAAAAGCAGCTGTTCCGACTGCTACAAGAGCATGGTTTGCTTCCCTTGGCTGAGAATGCCCAAATACAGAACTTCTCAGCACAACGTCACGAAATCTTGAATGGCCTGGACAGGCAACTCGCTACTGCTTGGCGCGGCAAAGAATTGGTGCCTGGTAGTGACATGGACCTGGCCGATCAATCGCTGGTTTATCTGTTGCGTCGCAATGCAGTGGAAAACCAGCTGAGGCCATTTGAAATCGGACGGATTCTGTACCATTTGGCACAGCGGCGAGGATACCGAACCAATCGGTTAGATGCCGATGATGCCATCAGCCCCGAAGAGATTGAAACGCCAGAGTCGACGGAGGGCGCGCGAAAGAGGATAAAGAAGCCTGCAGAGTCGAGCGGGAAAACTCTCGGTGAAGTTGCGAAAGGGATATCATCCCTGCGAACAGATATGGAGGCGAAGGGCACTCGGTACATTGGCTCTTATTTCGCGCTAGTAAACCCACATGAGAAGCGAATCCGACATAGGTGGACGGAGCGCGCGATGTTCGTGGAGGAATTCACAGCCATCTGGAATAAACAGAAAGAGTTTTACCCGGAGCTTCTGACTGACGCGCTTGAGGCAAAGATCCGCTATTGGCTTTTCTTCCAACGTCCCCTGGCAAGTGCGAATCATCTGATCGGGTTCTGCGAACTGGAGAAAGGTGAACGGAGGGCGCCGTGGGCCACGTTGGAAGCGCAACGCTTTCGGTTGCTACAGAGAGTCAATGACCTCCGTGTCATTGAGCGTGGAATGCCTAATGAGCGCCCGCTTCGCAGAGAGGAGCGGGATCGGATACTCGACCACCTGGAAACCAAGGGGGACTTGAGCTTCAAAGCCCTGAAGGACCTGCTGGGTCCAACGGGAATTCTTGGCTTCAACCTGGAGCGCGGCATTAAGGATCGAATTGAGGGTAACAGGGTCAACGTACATATGCTGCGCGTCTTTGGTAATCGCTGGAACACCCTGTCGGTGGAGGAAAAGCATAAGACCGTTGAACAGTGGCGCACCATCGAATCGGCGGAGAAACTCGAGCAAGTCGCAAAAGAGC
>JAATFM010000246.1 GCA_015655195.1 Terriglobales bacterium | reverse complement strand
TTCTTTAATGGAAACCGGAGGGCCGGAATAAGGGACGCAGCCTTCCAACTCCAGGATGGACCGAAGCGCGCGCCGGACGCGAAACTCGCCGTTCTTCTCGGCTACAAACATGACGCTGTCGCCGGTCTCGACGCCAAGCGCTTTCCTCAGTGCCACCGGAAGCGTGATCTGCCCTTGAATGTGACCTTTGCCTTGTACATGGGATGGGAGGACGTCCTTTCCAGAAGCAATCTTGCCTTACTTTTGGGACTTCTCATTATCGCCTGTCCATTACCGTCCGGACAAGATGCGAAGATAATACTCGCAATGGCCGTTTTAACCTCCGATGCCGTCATCTTGCGAACCTGGCCCGTCCATGAGGCCGACCTGATTGTCAGCTTCTTTACGCGCGACTACGGCAAGGTGCGCGGCGTGGCAAAGGCTGCGCTCAAGAGCCGCAAGCGATTTGGCGGGGCGCTGGAACCGATGACGCTGGCGCGGGCCTGGTTTGTGCAGCGGCCCCGCGTGGAGCTGGCCCGGCTGGATCAACTCGAAATTCTGCGTTCACCGCTGCTGTTGCCCGTGGATGTGGCGCGCATGACGGCGCTCAGCTTTTATGCCGAGGTGCTCGACGAGGCGCTGCCCGAGCACGATCCGCAGGAGACGGTCTACCGGCTGCTGGTGGGCGTGCTGGAACAGACAACAATCGAGCTGCCGTGGATGCCTGCGACCTACTTCGCGCTCTGGATGACGCGGCTGATGGGCCTGCTGCCCGATGTGGTGCGCTGCACGGTTTGCGGCGAGGCGCTTATTGCCGGCGAAATTACCTTCAGCCCCTATGCCGACGGGCTCTTCTGCGGCGTGCATCGCGCGGCCAGTGAGCTTGGCGAGGATTCCTGGCGGCTGGCGCAGCGGATGCTGAAGCAGCCTGTGGCGGCCTTTGCCGGTGAGCCATGGCAGCGGCGACGCGGGCAGGACCTGCGCCGCTTTGCCGTGCAGGCGCTGGAGCGGCATCTCGAAAAGAAGCTGCGGAGTGCTGAGGCGCTGGCGCGGTTGGGGTGATGGCTTTGCGCTATCCCATCCATGCGACGGGAAAACGTCGCATGGATGGGGCACGAAGCATTTTCTCCGCGTTTGAATTTACTTGTTGGGCTTTTCGGTGGGTTTCAGCACGGGTTTCTCTGCGTTCTTTTGTTCTTCTTTCAGCGCGGCCTTTGCTTCGAGAGCTTCTTCCTTGGCCTTTTCCTCAGCCGCCAGCTCATTGACCTTTTCCTGGGCTGCGAGGTCGTTGATGCGGGTCTGGATGCGCGCAATCGATCCGCGGTCGTAAGCCACCACTTCGGCGGCCTGCGAGTTGCCGGTGAGACGGTCGATGCGGTGCTGGTGCCACTGGATCAGCTTGACGAGCTGGTCCATCGAGTTCCAAGCCTGCTTTTCGACATCGGCCTCATGCTGCCGGGTCTCGTCAAGCTGCTGGTGGAGCTCTTGTTGGCCGAGCTGCATGGCGTTGGGCGGGATCGTGACCGGGGCGGTGTCGGCGCGCCAGACCGTCCAAGCAAGGGCGCCTGCCAGCGCGGCGAACACGAAGAGAATGAGCGCTGCAATCTTCATCGGCTTTCAGTCTATCGCGGAGGGGGAATGGGGCAGTTTGAATTGGTTTTGTATCGGCGCACGGGTGGCAGGCCCGGGAATTTGTCCTCGGTTGGCGAAAACATTGCAAACAAAGGCGAGGGGCTTTATGGCGTGTCATCAAATGAGCTAGCTCCCGGGCGATCTTTGTTCAAACTGGTCCATTATCCGCAGAGGGGGAGACCGCGCCCGGCTGATAAAATCGGCATGAGTTTTGCTCGAAAAGTGAGAGTGCACGTGTCTGTATCCGCATCTGTCGCACCCGCGGTTCCCTCGCCAGTCCGGTCCGCGCTGACCTTTCAGGAACTGCTCTTCCGCCTCCAGAGCTTCTGGGCAGAGCGCGGCTGCGTTCTCCAGCAGCCTTACGACGTGGAAGTCGGCGCAGGCACCATGGCGCCGGAGACCTTTCTGCGCGTCCTCGGGCCAAAGCCCTATCGCGTGGGCTACGCGCAGCCCAGCCGCCGCCCCGCCGACGGGCGCTACGGCGAGAACCCCAACCGGCTCTTCAAGCACACCCAGTTTCAGCTCATTCTGAAGCCCCCTCCGGTAAATGTGCAGGAACTGTATCTCGAATCGTTGCAGGCGATTGGGATCGATCTCCGCAAGCATGACCTGAAGTTTGAGGAAGACAACTGGGAGTGGCCTGCGGGCGGCGCGTGGGGCGTGGGCTGGCAGGTCATGCTGGACGGGCTCGAAATCACGCAGTTCACCTACTTTCAGCAGTGCGGCGGTCAGGACTTGGACCCGATCTGCTCGGAACTGACCTACGGGCTGGAGCGCATCGCGGCTTTTTTGCAGGATGTGGACTCGATTTACGACATTGTGTGGGCACGCGACCCCCAAACGGGCGCGACGGTGACTTACGGAGACGTGCGGCTCCAGGAAGAGCTTCAGTTCTCGGTTTACAACTTCGAGTACGCCGAGGTGCCGCGCCTGTGGGAGCACTTCAACTCCTACGAGGCCGAGGCAAAGGAGTTGCTGGAGCAGTTTTACAACATTGGCGTGATGGACGAAGTTTCCTCAACGAAGACTGATGTCGCAGCCGAGAGGCGGCGCTTCCCGCTGCTCGCGGCCTACGAGCTGGCGCTGAAGTGCTCGAACCTCTTTAACCTGCTCGACGCCCGCGGCGCAGTAAGCGTAACCGAGCGCGTCGGCGTCATTGGGCGGATTCGTGCGCTGGTTGTCGGCGTAGCAAAAGCCTACGCGCTACAGCAGGCTGCGTAATGCTCGTTGGCATGATTGGGAAACTGGGTGCCCCAGGTCCCTCGCATTTGGGGACCTGGGGTAGCACTCCCGCAAACTTGAGCTTTGCAACAGGGCACGGCTGGCAGGCCGGGGATTGATCCCCGGCAACAAAGGCCGAAAATGTCCGGGGCTTTAGCCCCTGAAGGCACTACGAAAGAACGAAAATGGCTGACTTTCTACTGGAAATCGGGCTCGACGAAATTCCCGCCCGCATGATCGCAAGCGCCGAGGCGGAGCTAGGCAAGCGCGTTACGGATTTGCTTACCCGCGAGCGTCTGTTGGCTGACGGCGCGAAGGTGACGACGTTTTCCACGCCGCGGCGGCTGGCCGTTCTCGTCGCAGGAGTGCTTGCGGCGCAGGCGGATGCGGAAGAGCAGTTGACCGGTCCATCGTGGAAGATTGCCTTCAAGGATGGCACGCCGACGCCAGCCGCGGAGGCTTTTGCAAAGAAGGCCGGCGTGGCCGTTGCGGCGCTCGAAAAGCTGACAACGCCCAAGGGCGAGTACGTAGGCGCTCGCGTGCTGCGCAAAGGCCGCACAGCCGCCGAAATCCTTTCCGCCGATCTGCCCAAAGAAGTTCTCTCCCTTTACTGGGCCAAGAACATGTACTGGCGCGCCGGCAAGCCGGAGCGGTTTGTCCGTCCGTTGCGCTGGATCGTTGCGCTGCTCGATTCAGCAATCGTTCCCGTAGAAATCGCCGGAATCGCCGCGGGCAATGCGAGTCGCGGCCATCGCGTGCTGCACGGGGATTCGCCGGTAGAAATTGCCTCGGCTGCGAGCTACGCCGAAACGCTGCGCGGGGCCAAGGTTGTCGTCGATGTAGCCGAGCGCCGGCAATCCATTCGCAAAGCTCTAGACAAGGCCACGCGGACCGTTCCTGGAGCGCACTGGCGCGAAGATGAATCATTGGTCGAAACCGTGACGCATCTGACCGAATGGCCCTCGGTAATTCTCGGCGATTTCGATTCCGCATTTCTCACGCTTCCGGAAGAAGTGCTCGTCACCGTCATGCGCGACCACCAGAAGTATTTTGCGGTGGAAGGCGCGGACGGCAAGCTCGCGCCGCATTTCCTCGCCGTGCTGAACACGGAAGCGGACGAAGAAGGCAACGCCATCATCCGCCACGGCAATCAGAAGGTTCTAGTTGCCCGCTTCAAGGACGCGCGTTTCTTCTGGGACGTGGACCAGAAGACGCCGCTGGCCGAGCGCAGGGAGAGCTTGAACCACGTCACTTTTTTCCGTGTGCCTTCGGAGAAGACAACGTGGAGCTACCACTGGAAGACAGAACGAAATGTTGCGGTGGCGCGCGGACTCGCCTCGGGCGTCCGGATTGCTGGAATTGCCTTCGATGAAAATGCACTTATCAAGGCGACGGAGCTTGCGAAGACCGATCTTACAACCGAGCTTGTGAAAGAGTTTACTGAGTTGCAGGGCATTATTGGCGGGCTGTATGCGCGGGCGCAAGGGCTTGATGAGCGGGTTGCACTGGCGATTTACGAGCAGTACATTCCGGCATCAACGGAAGACAATATTCCGCTGTCGGTTGAAGGCCAGTTACTTGGCCTTGCAGACCGTATTATGACGGTTACTGCGCTGTTTGAAGCCGGGCAAGCGCCGACAGGCTCAAAAGACCCCTTTGCGCTTCGCCGTGCTGCAAACGCAATCGTAAAAATCCTCGCCGAGTCAGAGCTTCCGTTCACCCTGTGCGATGTCGTTAAGTATTCGGCGACAAATGAGAAGGTTTCTGGCGAGGTTTCCGCCTTGCTCCGCGAACGTCTGCACTTCTATCTCAAAGATGTTCGCGGATTCGCCTACGACGTGGTGAATGCGGTGCTGGCTTCGGGTTCGGATGACGTGCGCGATGCGATTGCGCGCGCCGAGGCGCTGACGGAGGTTCGCGGCTCGGAGGATTTTGCCGCCGTTTCTGCCGCGTTCAAGCGCATCAAGAACATCCTGCGCCAAGCCGAAGAGAAGAAATTTCTTATTGGTACGATTGATCAAGCTAAACTCGCGCCGGAAGCGATTCAACTAGCTAACGCATCAGTCTTCCTTACCCCTAAGGTTGCAAAACTTGGTGAGAACCATGCCTATTCGGAGGCCCTGTCGGAAATCGCTACACTGCGGCCAGCAATTGACGCCTTCTTCGACAAAGTCATGGTGCTGGACCCAGACTCCGCAGCGCGCGGAGCTAACCTTGGCCTCATTAACTTGGTCTTGAGCGGCTTCTCCGGCATCGCGGATTTCAGCGAAATCGTCACCGCGTAGGCTAGGCAAATTTTCCGCCGAGACTTTGCAGATTATTTCTCCGAATCTGCCACACTCTATCCATGGATAAAAGTACACGGCCCGGTTCCACCAGGAACTGGGCCGTACTGTATTGGGTGGGGGGGCTCTCTACCCACCAGAATCTGTGGTTCTGTGGCTCAAACCTGTCCCCTGTAACCTGTCCACTGTCCTTCACCGCGGCGGTGCAATCCGCACTGTGTTCGCGCGGCAGGAGCGGACGCTGCCGCAGGCCATGGGATGCAGGCTCTTGTCGAGGCAAACCTCGACGGCGGTGAGGTAGTTGTTGCCGCAACTGATCGCAATGGCCTCGCGCGGGATGGACGGATTGCTCTGCGTAAAGAGCGCGGCGATCTGGTCTGGCGGCATCGAAGTCTGCGAGGAAAGATTCGCAAGCTCGGATGGAATCTTGACCGACTGGTAGGCTGTGCGGGCGGCGGTAAAAAAGTCGTCGGCGCTGAGGCCGGTGCAGGAGCCGTGCTGCTTCCATTCGTGCTCCAGAAGGCCGGGCTCGGGGTAAATGTCACGGAACTTGCTCGGGTCGGCTGGGCCCGGCGCGGTGGCGCAGTGTTCGGGATAGCTGCCGTCGTTGTTCTGCGGCCAGAGACCGTGCAGGACGAAGGTACTGCGGGCGGCGCATTCGGCGGCGTCGGGGTGCGAGTGGCAATACTCCGGCGACCAGGAGAGATTCAGCAGGTAAAAGTCAAAACTGCCGGTGGCGGCCGCAAGGCGCTGGTTCGGGTGCGAGCCACCGCGCTGTGGTTCGCTGGCCGCGTCTTTGGCGCGGTAGGTGGCGGAGTTGGTGTAGGTGGTGGACTTGCAGCCGGAGAGCGCGAGCAGAAGCGCGAGAGCGAGCGGGGGAAGGACGTTCAGCTTCATGCGAGGAAGGATAGCATTTGTGCGTTTCCGGCTCAGGATGACAGCGGGTTGGGAAGGTTCTTGCTATCCCAGGTCCGAAAATCCGGACCTGGGCGCCCGGAGTTCTTGCAATCCCACCCTTGCGACAGAAAAAGTCGCAAGGATGGGGCACGGGGCAGCGTACTGGATTACAGATTGCGCGTCTAAAATGGAAGTGATGGCTGATGCACTTTATCTGAGTCTGTGGTACCCGAACCTGCGGCTGGCGAGCCTGCCGGACAAGCTCGCGGCGGTTCTGGGAGAATTTGCCGCGCATGGCGGCGAGGCGAAGGTCTATGCCGTGACGGTGTGGCCGGTGAGTTGGCATGAGGCGCCGGTCTTTCAACGTGTCTATGGCCGGTCTGGAATCGGTTTGGGCGAGGGCGCTGAGCCGAAGGCGGCAATCGAAGAGGCACTGGAGCTGCTGCACGACGACTACGCCTATGAGTTCCAGATGGGATGGGCTCTGTGGGAGTCGGAGGAATCCGGTCCATTCGACCGCAAGTGGGCGCGGATTCAGCGGCTGGTGCGCGTCACTGCCTTTGGGCCGCTCTTTGACGAGGGCGCATATGAGCAGGAGGGCCACATTCGCGTCGACTTTGGCCCCGACGCTCCATTTCTCGAAGAGGATGCCGATCTGGACGAAGATGCCGAGCGCCACGTCGCGCAGAACATTCGCCAGCTTGTAGATTTGGCTGCGGCGGTCGAAAAGGCTTCGGGAGCGACGGCGCGGCTGCTGTGGAGCGAGCTGGGAGAAAGTCTCGCGCAGCGGCTTGCGGCGCGGCTTAGTTCGCAACGCGGGCAAGGGAACTGACGCTGTGCCGCTGATCCCATTCCGACTGACAATTGAACGGCTGCGGACGCTGGTGCTTGTGGCGGCGGGGCTGCTGATTGTCGCGCTGGTCGGGTCGCTGGCGGTTTCGCATTGGAAGAGCCGCTTCAACCTGGGCGAGATTCCGAAGAAGCTGGGCGTCGACATCGAGCAGGAGGCCAACGGCGTCACCTACACGCAGACGCGCAAGGGACATACGCTCTTCAAGATTCACGCCTCGAAGGTGGTGCAGCTCAAGGCGGGCGGCAAGGCGCTACTGCACGACGTACAAATTGAGCTTTACGGCGAGGACGGCAGCCGCGTGGACCGTATCGTCGGCGACGAGTTCGAGTATGACCAGCAGGCGGGCATTGCCACGGCGGCGGGGCCGGTCGAGATCACGATGATGAAGCCGGGAACCGCGCCGGCCGTGGCTCCCAAAGCGATGCCGCAGGAGGCTGCCAAAGGCACGCGGCCGGATACGGTGTTGGGCAATGCGGCGCAGACGGTGGCGGCGGGGCAGGTTCAGGTAAAGACCAGCGGGCTGACCTTTAACCAGAAGACCGGCGTGGCGACGACCGGGCAGCGCGTCGAGTTTGCCGTGGTGCAGGGAACAGGAAGCGCCGTTGGAGCGACTTTTGACTCGAACAACGGGCTGATGGTGCTGGATCACGCCGTGGAGCTGACGGTTCAGAAGGATGGCGGCGATGCGGTGATCCATGCGCGGCACGCGGAGTTCGAGCGCACGGCGCTGCTCTGCACGCTGACCGCGGCGGAGGCGGCCTATCGCAACGCAAAGGCTACGGCGGGTGAGGGAAAGATTCTCTTCCGGCAGGATGGTTCGGCAGTGCGGCTCGACGCGCACGGCGGCTTTACGCTCACCACTGCGAATGGCGGCCACGTGGCCGCTCCGCAGGGCTGGCTCGAATTTGGCGAGAAGAACCAGCCGAGGCGTGGGCATCTTGAAGGCGGCGTGAAGATGGATTCCGTGACCGGGGGGCGGCAGGCGCATGGCAGCTCGCCGGTGGCGGAGCTGGAGTTTACCGGCCAGGGCGATCTGCGCCACGTGCATCTGGAGCGCGGCGTGGAGATGGCGAGCGAGGAAGACACCGCTGGCGCGCACATCAGCCGGGAGTGGCGCTCGCCGGTGGCGGATGTGGCCTTTCGCGCCGGAGCAAAGGGAAAGACGGAGCTGGATTCGCTGACCGGCCAGGGGGGCGTAACGATGACCGGGCAGACGCGGCGCGGCGATGGCGCGATGAGTCCTTCGCTCATGAGCGCCGAAGCGGTAACGGCGAGCTTTGGCGCGGAGGGGCAGTTGCGGCAGGCCGTGGGAACGGGCCGCGCCAGCGTCGAGCAGACCACGGCGACGGGCGCGGTGCAGACAACGACCGGCGACCGGCTTGTTGCGAATTTTGCGGCGAGCGCGGCAAGGCAGAGTGCGAAGGCCGCATCGCCCGCCAGTCATGGAGCTGCGGCGCAGGCTGCGGAGATTGAATCGGCAACGGTAGATGGCAACGTGGTGCTGGTGGAGAAGCCGGCGCAGAAGCTCGGCCAGCCTCCGCAGCCGGAGCTGCGCGCCACTGCGGCGCACGCGATCTATGACGGCGCGGGCGGGTGGCTGCATCTTACTGGCAACCCGCGCGTGGTCAATGGCGGCATCGAGATGACGGCCGACAAGGTGGATGTTTCGCAGCAGGCTGGCAACACCGGCGGCGATGCCTTCGCGCACGGCAACGTAAAAGCGACGTGGGCCAACGACGGGCGCGGCGGCGCGAGTCAGGCGGGTGCGAATTCTTCCGACTCAAATTCTGCGGGAACTGTCGGCCTCGGCGGGCAGAGTCCTGCGCATGTGATTGCCGCCGAAGCCGAGTTTCATCAGGCAACGGGCGCGGCGACCTTTAAGGGCAATGCGCGGCTCTGGCAGGATGCAAACTCGGTGGCCGCGCCGGAGATTGTGCTGGACCGCGGAAAGCGGACGTTGGTGGCGCATGGAAACGGTGCTGCCAATCCGGTGCGCGTGGTGTTGCTGAGTGCCGGCGGCGGGCTGGATGGCAAGAGCGGATCAGGTGCGAAGGGAAGTGCGGGACAGAAGACGCAGAGCAAGCCGGCCCAGCCGTCAGTGATTCGTCTTCGCGGAGACCAGATGTGGTATTCGGATGCGGCACGGCGGGCAGTGATGACTTCTTTGAGCAGCGGGCGTGTGACGGCGGAGACGGGAACGGCTACTTCGAGCTCGGATTCCGTGGAACTGGTGCTGGCGCAGGCGGGAAGCCAGACTGGGAATCACGCGGAGGGTTTCAAAAACAATTCCCAGGCCGGCGCATCCCAGGTCGAGCGCATGACGGCGCAGGGCAATGTAGTGCTGACCTCGCCGGGCACGCAGGGAGATCGGCAGGGAACCGGCGCGCAGCTTGTCTACACGGGCCGGACAGGGCAGTACGTACTGACCGGAACGCCCTCCACACCGCCGAAGATGAGCGATCCCGAGCGGGGAGTGGTGACCGGCAAGGCTTTGATTTTCAACAGCCGCGATGATAGCGTCAGTATCGAAGGCTCAGGGGAAAAGACCACGACAGTCACCCGGGCGCCGAGCCGGTGAGGCGCGGCGAAGAAGCAGGATTGATGGAGACGCTGATCGCCGAAGGACTCGGCAAGACGTACAAAGGCCGGCAGGTGGTGCGGGGGGTGGACCTTCGCATCAGCCGCGGCGAGGTAGTGGGGCTGCTGGGGCCGAATGGCGCCGGCAAGACGACAAGTTTCTATATGATTGTGGGACTGGTCGAGCCGGAGACGGGTCGCGTGATGGTGGATGATATCGACATCACGCACGTGCCGATGTACCTGCGGGCGCGGAACTACGGCATCAGCTATCTGCCGCAGGAGCCGAGCGTTTTTCGCAAGCTGACGGTGGAAGAAAATATTCTGGCCGTACTGGAGGCGCAGCCGCTCAGCAATAAGGAGCGCCGGACGCGTTGCGATCGTCTTATACAGCAGTTGGACCTCGGGCATATTCGCGGATCGCGCGGTTACGCTCTCTCCGGCGGCGAACGGCGCAGGGTGGAGATTGCGCGCTCGCTCTGCATTCAACCGAATTTCATCCTGCTCGACGAGCCCTTCAGCGGCATTGACCCGATTGCGGTGCGCGACCTGCAGAAGATTATCTTCGATTTGAAGGCGAGCGGGATCGGGATTCTGATTACGGACCACAATGTGCGCGAGACGCTGAGCGTTACCGACCGTGCCTACATTATTGCCGAGGGCAGGATTTTTCGCGCCGGGACGCCGCAGGAACTGGGTAACGATGTCGAGGTTCGCCGGGTCTATCTTGGGGAGGGGTTCTCGCTGGACTAGGGACTAAAGCCATCTCATAAACCGGTTTTGAAAGGGCACGGCTTTAGCCGTGCCGCAAAATGCCAGGGAAAACCAGGGGCTTTAACCCCCGAGGGGTGTTTTGCAGAGATCGAATGGAGTTTATGAGATAGCTTCGGGGGACTAGGGACTGGTGCGATGCGGGTTGAGTGGATTGAGCAGTTTGGAATTTATAGACTTCTGTTGTTTATGAGACGCAGATCAGCAACGCTGGATCAATTGAGGCCATCCGGCGCATTCTGAAACAATTCTCATGGGCGTTGATTCATTTTGGAACATTCGCCCGTGTTTCTGATCTTTTTCTCCCGGCGTCTAATTCTGTACCGGCTAAACTTGGTTCAATTCAGCCTGAAGTCGAAGGGTTCCGATGGCGTTGTTGCAGCCAAAACTGAATCTTAAGGTCTCGCAGCGGCAGATTCTCACGCCGGGCCTGATGCAGATGGTCAGCGTGCTGGCGCTGAATAAGCTCGAACTGAAAGAGATGATTGACGCCGAGCTGGTCGAGAATCCGGTTCTTGAGGAAATTGACGAGTCGGTGCCGATGCTCGACGATGTGGCGCGCGGCGAGGAGGCGCTCGACCGGAGCCATGATCGCACTCTCGATCATGGACCGGATGGCAGCCTGGATCACAGTCCGGACCACAGCACGCTGGAACCGGCAACGAAGGCGGCCGATCCCTTCGAAGAGGTGGATTTCGGCTCCTATTTTCAGGAGTACCTCGATCCGGGCTTCAAGACGCAGCAGGAGTTCGAGGAGAGCGAGAAGCCTTCGTTTGAGAATTTTCTTTCGCAGCCCACCACGCTCTCCGATCATCTGGCGTGGCAGTTGGGCGCGCTGTCGCTCGAACCGGAGCTGCTGACGGCGGCGGATTTCATCGTTGGCAATCTGGACGAGGACGGTTACATCGCGGAGAGCGAAGAAGAGCTTGCGATCTCGTATGACGGCAGCGCGGACAGTTCCACCATCGGCGCCAGCGAGGCCACGATCGATCTGATCCGGCGAGCGATTGGCCTGGTGCAGCATCTGGACCCGGCGGGCGTGGGCGCGCGCGACCTGCGCGAGTGCCTGATGATTCAGATTGCGGCGCAGCAGGAGGAGTTCGCGCAGCTTTATGCGAAGCGCGCGAAGATTGCGGACGAACGGAACAGGAAGCCGGGCGAGCTGGACGAGTTGGATGGGGAAGACGAAGATTACGCCGAGGCAGCCGAGACCGACCCGCATGGCAGCTTTCGCGCCGAGGCCGAGGCACAGCTTGAAGATCGCCGGCGGGCAATGGAAGTGGCGGCCGCGATTGTGGACAAGCATCTGGCGCTTTTGCAGAAGCGCGATGTGAAGGATCTGGCGCGGGCCGTGCAGACCACGCAGGAGGAGGCGCATGCGGCGGTCGAGTTTATCCGCACGCTCGATCCGCGCCCTGGCCGGATGTATAACCGCGAGCAGACGCGGCTGATCGAGCCGGATGTGGTCTTTGTGAAGCGCGGCGGCGAGTGGGTAGTCTCGATGAACGAGGAAGACTTGCCCAGTCTGCGGCTGAGCCGGCGCTACCGGCAGATGCTGTCCTCCGACGGCACCGAGCGCGAGGTGAAGGAGTACGTGAAGGAGCGCTTCCGCTCGGCGCTGCAACTGATGCGGAATATCGCGCAGCGCAAGAGCACAATTCTGCGAACCTGCGAAGTGATTGTGCGGCGGCAGCAGGAATTTCTCGACCAGGGCATCGAGGCGCTGCGGCCGATGATGATTAAGGAAGTCGCCGAGGAGATCGGTGTGCATCCTTCCACAGTGAGCCGTGCCGTTGCTAATAAATACGCGCACACGCCGCAGGGGGTTTTGGAACTGCGGTCGTTCTTCTCGGAAGGCTCGAACGGGCCGGAGGGCGCGGACACGCCGCTGGTGGTTCTCAAACGCAAGGTTCGCAAGCTGATTGAAGACGAGGACGCGCGCAAGCCGCTCACCGACGACCAGCTCGCGGCGCTGCTTCAATCGCAGGGAATTCAGTTGACGCGGCGCACGGTGGCGAAGTATCGCGAGGAGATGAACATTCCCTCCACGCACCAGCGGCGGCAGCGATAATACAGATACAACATCGGTTGTTACTGACCGCGCGACTGACCATATTCAGGAGAATGCGGTAAAATCCGTACACTCCGCGAAAGACGGCAGAGCGGAGAAGCGACTGAGCGGAGGCTGAAATGGACGTTGAGTTGACCGCGAGGCAGGTACGGATCTCGAAGGCGCTGCGCGAGCAGGCCGAAGAGGGCATGGAGCGCATTGCTCGCATTGTGGGCAGAACCACGGGTGCATCGCTGACCTTTCGCACGGAGCGGCATCTGCAGATTGCGGAGCTGACTCTGACGGCGCGGCAGCACACGATTGCCGCCACCGGGCAGGCCACTACTCAGGAAGCGGCGCTGCGCGACGCGCTGGACCACGCCGAGCAGCAGGCCCGGCGTCACCGCGACCGGAATATCTCCCGCAAGCGGCTGCCCAAAGAAGAGAAGCTGATGGCAGCGCCGCCCGTGGCTCGGCCCAAGACGCGGCCCGCTGCGCCGGAGCTGTCGGAAGACGGCCAGCCCATCAAACCCGTGAAGCCGCGCGCTTCGATTCCGGTTCACTCTTTCCCGGCCAAGCCCACGGTCGTGGAGCCGCACATCCTCAAGAGCAGCGAGGCGATTGCAATGCGCCCGATGACGCTCGAAGAGGCGGTAAAGGAGGCCGAGTTCCGCGACCGCGACCTGCTGGTCTTCCGCAACTCGGCGGGGGAGATGTTTGTGCTGCACCGGCGGCGCGACGGGCAGATGGAACTCGTTGAGATTCCTTAAAAGCAGGGAATAGGGAGTGGGGAAATGGGAAACACTTCCGTGCCCCATCCTTGCGCCTTTTTTCTGGCGTAAGGGTGGGATAGCACACCCCCCCACCTTGCATAGTCGAAGAACCAGCCGTTGTCTTTGCTTTCCGGCTCCTTACTCCCAGCCGTTGTACTATGAGCGCATGGCGCAGACTGAGGATTCGAGCCTATCGGAACACGAGCAGCCTGCAAAAGAGCTGGTAATCGTCACCGGCATCTCTGGCTCAGGCAAGGCCACTGCGCTCAAGGCCTTCGAGGATCTGGGCTTTCACGCCGTCGATAATCTGCCGCTTGAGCTGCTGGTCGACTTCGCCCGGCTAGTCGAGAAATCGGACGAGATTGCGGAAGCAGCCATCATCGCGGACATTCGTGAAGGCACGACGCTGGACCGCCTGCCTGAAATTCTCAAAGGCGTCCGAACCGTGCTGCATACCCGCGTAGTTTTTCTCGATGCCAAGGACGAAGTGCTGGTGCGGCGCTACTCGGAGACGCGCCGGCCGCACCCGCTGCGGAAGCAGGACACGGTCTCGCGCTCCATCGTCGAAGAACGGCAGTTGCTGGACCCGATTCGCAACGTGGCAGACACGCTGATCGACACCTCGAATTTCAACGTGCACGAGCTGCGGGCTCACATTCAGGCGCGCTTTGGGCGCGGCGAGCAGGCGAATCATCTGCTGGTTTCATGCCTCAGCTTTGGCTTCAAGAACGGCGTGCCGCTGGACGCGGACATGGTCTTCGATGTGCGCTTCCTGCCTAATCCGCATTTTGTGCCGGAGTTCCGCAAGCTGACCGGGCAGGACCCGAAGGTAGCGGCCTATGTGCGCGGCTTTCCGCAGACGGTGGAGTTTCTGGAGCGCGTCACCGGACTGCTGCTCTACCTGCTGCCGCACTACGTGGCGGAGGGCAAGAGCTACCTGACGATTGCCTTTGGCTGCACGGGCGGCCAGCACCGCAGCGTGATGATGGCCGAAGAGATGGCCGAGCGGCTGAAGGCGGCGGGCTATCAGGTAAAGGCGCTGCATCGGGACATGCCGCGCTGATTTGCCACGCCGATATTTCACGCTGACTTCGTCGAGTGCGGTGCAACTTTTCGCCCGGCATAACCGTCATAAAAGTGTTAACGTTTCGGCGCCGGGGCGGGGATTTTTGTCTTTGTGCGGCGACCGGCGCGCATATCAGCCATTGGCTGTGCCTGCTCATCTTTCGCTGGCAGCCTGAATGGTAAACTTAGCCATTTGGAGACCTCTGTTCGTAACTCCGGACTTGCAATCCGGGCCGCGAGCTGGCTCCGCAAGAACCTCGAAGCACACCGCACCACTGCACACGAGACTAAATGGACGCACAATCATCTTCCTATAACGAAACGGCCGGAGCGCCTCAGGCTCCGGATGCGCCTGTGCCGCAGAAGAAGCGCCGGCATCTTTGGATCTGGGCAGTGATCCTCATCCTCTTCGGCCTGCTCTTTTACTGGGTCATCCGTCATGAGCAGAAGAGCCAGGCAGCGCTTGGCGGCGGACGGCACGCCGGAATGGGTGGCCCGGTGCCGGTCACAACGGCCGCGGCGCAAAAGGGTTCGATGGGCATGTATCTCGATGCCCTGGGCACGGTGACGGCGGTTTACACCAATTCGATAACCGCGCAGGTAACGGGCGTGGTGACGGCCGTGCACTACCGCGAGGGGCAGATGGTCCGCAAGGGCGATCCGCTGGTGGATATTGACGACCGGCTCTACGCGGCGCAACTGACGCAGGCGCAGGGCACGCTGGAGCACGATCAGCAGGTGCTGGCGCAGGCGCAGATGGATCTCGAACGCTACCGGCAGGCATGGGCCAAGAACGCCATTCCGCGCCAGACTCTCGAAGACCAGGAAAAGCTGGTTTTGCAGGAGCAGGCCGCGGTAAAGAACGATCAGGGCGCGGTGCAGTACGACCAGGTGCAGGTGGAATACTGCCACATCAAGGCGCCGATCAGCGGCAAGGTGGGCCTGCGGCTCGTCGATCCGGGCAACCTGGTGACAGCAAACTCGACGGCGACTCTGGTCGTCATTGCGCAGATGCAGCCGATCACGGTTGTTTACACGCTGGCCGAGGACGAACTGCCCAAGGTGCTCCAGCAGACGCGCAACAAGCAGCCGCTGACGGTGGAGGTGCAGGACCGCGCGCAGGCGGGCCATCTGGCAACCGGCAAGCTCGCGTCGATTGACAATCAGATTGATACCGTTTCCGGCACGGTCAAGCTGCGCGCCATGTTCGACAACAAGGACGGCTCGCTTTATCCCAACCAGTTCGTGAACACGCGGATGCTGGTGCAGACGCTCAACGATCAGGTGATCGTTCCATCGTCGGCGATTCAGCACAACGGCACCGAGGATTTCGTTTACCTGCTTGCGAATGCAAAGACCGGCGCACTGGTCACGAATCTCTCCGAGTGTACGTCGGGCATGGCTTCCAGCAGCCGAGGCGGCGCCAGCGTCTCTGACTCGGATGTGCCGCATGGAACTGGAGCAAAGTCCGGAGCAAAGGGCGCAGCGCAGCCCCCGCCCGCGCCTACCTGCAAGGCCGTGATGAAGGCTGTGAAATCCGGGCACTCGGAAAAGGGCAACACGATTGTGGTCAGCGGCATGGATGCGGGCCAGATCGTGGCCGATTCGAGCTTTGAGAAGCTCATCGACGGCGCTCCGATTACGATTTCCAAAATTAAACTTCCAGCGACATCGGACACGAGCGAAGCCCCATGAATCCTTCCCGGCCATTTATCATGCGGCCGGTAGCGACTGCGCTGCTGATGGCCGCTATTCTTCTGGTAGGTATCGTTGCGTTCCTGCAGTTGCCGATCTCGGCGCTGCCGGAGGTCGATTACCCGACCATCCAGGTGCTGACCTTCTATCCCGGCGCCAGCCCGGATGTGATGGCCACCACGGTGACGGCGCCGCTCGAACGGCAGTTCGGGCAGATGCAGGGCCTGAGCCAGATGACTTCGACCTCCGCGGGCGGCGTCTCGGTGATCGTGCTGCAGTTCAACCTTACGCTGAGCCTTGACGTAGCCGAAGAAGAGGTGCAGGCGTCCATCAACGGCGCGGGATCGTTCCTGCCCGCCGACCTGCCCACGCCGCCGGTCTATAACAAGACGAACCCGGCCGACGCGCCGGTGATGACGCTGGCCGTTTACTCGCCGCAGATGCCGCTCTCGCAGGTGGAAGACCTTGTGGACACGCGCCTCGCGCCGCGCATCTCGCAGTTGAGCGGCGTGGGCCTGGTGAGCATCAGCGGCGGACAGAAGCCCGCGGTTCGCATCCAGGTGGACCCCACCAAGCTCTCCGGGCATGGGTTGAATCTTGAGGATGTTCGTACCGCGCTGACCCAATCCAGCGTGAATGCGGCCAAGGGCAATTTCGACGGCCCGCGCCAGGATTACCAGATCGACGCGAACGATCAGATCACGAACGCAGAAGACTATAACAACGTTGTCATTTCGTACAGCAACGGCGCGCCGGTCTTCGTAAAAGATGTTGCGAAGATCATCAACGGTGTGGAGAACACGCGCCAGGCCGCGTGGATGAACGAGACGCCGGCTGTCATTCTGAACATTCAGCGCCAGCCCGGCGCCAACACCATCACCGTCGTCAATCGCATTCAGCAGATTCTTCCGCAGCTCAAGGCCAATCTGCCCGCGTCCATCAAAGTCGTCACCATGACCGACATGACGACGAGCATTCAGGCCTCGGTGCACGATGTCGAGTTCGAGCTGATGCTGACCATCGGCCTCGTCGTGATGGTCATCTTCCTCTTCCTGCGGAATCTCTCCGCCACGATCATTCCCAGTATTGCCGTGCCGCTCTCGCTTATCGGCACCTTCGCCGTGATGTACATGCTGGGTTACAGCCTTGATAACCTCTCGCTGATGGCGCTGACCATCTCGACCGGCTTCGTGGTCGACGACGCCATCGTGATGATCGAGAACATCTCGCGCTATCTCGAAGAGGGAATGCCGCCGATGGAAGCGGCGCTGACCGGCGCGGGGCAGATCGGATTCACGATTGTCTCGCTGACGGTCTCGCTCATCGCGGTGCTGATTCCGCTGCTCTTCATGGGCGACGTTGTGGGCCGGCTCTTCCGCGAGTTTGCCGTGACGCTGGCTGTGACGATCATTCTCTCGGCGGTAGTTTCGCTCACACTCACGCCGATGATGTGCGCGCGCATCCTGAAGCACGATCCGGCGCAGCAGCAGACGAGCTTCTACCGTGTCTCGGAGAAGGTCTTCAACAGCATGGTCGGCTTCTACGGGCGCACATTGAAGGTGGTTCTGCGCCATCAGACGATCACGCTGCTGGTCGCGGTCGGCACGCTGGCCCTGACCTTCGTTCTCTTCATCTACATCCCGAAGGGTTTCTTCCCGGTGCAGGATACCGGTGTAATTCAGGGCATCTCGCAGGCTTCGCAGTCGATCTCCTTCGAGAATATGTCAAAGAAGCAGCAGCAGATTTCGAGCATTATCCTGCAGGACCCTGCGGTCGAGAGCCTCTCATCGTTCATCGGCGCGGACGGCCAGAACACCACGCTGAACAGCGGGCGCATCTCGATCAATCTCAAGCCGATTGAGCAGCGCGACCTGAGCGCCGCTGATGTGATTCGCCGCCTGCAAACCAGGCTGAAGAATGTGGAAGGGATTCACCTCTACATGCAGCCGGTGCAGGACATTACCGTGGACGACCGCGTGAGCCGCACGCAGTACCAGTACACGCTGGAAGACCCGGACATCGACGAGCTGAACGAGTGGACGGATAAGTTCGTCGCCGAGCTCAGGAGAATTCCCGATCTCGAAGACGTAGCCACGGACCAGCAGACCGGCGCCCGCGCTATCTCGATGGAAATTGATCGCGTGACGGCATCGCGGCTCGGCATTGCGCCCACGACGATCGACAACACGCTCTACGACGCCTACGGCCAGCGCCAGATCAACACGCTGTACACGCAGCTCAACCAGTACCACGTGATTTTGGAGACAGCGCCGGAGTGGCAGCAGAATCCGGCCAATCTCAGCTCGCTGTACATTCAGTCGAGCGCCTCTTCGGGAGCGAGCGGCGCTGGTGCGGCGACTTCGTTCAGCGCTTCGGCCTCTGCCTCGGCAGGCTCCAATGCGCTGACCACCGGCGTCAAATACACGCCTTCCGCGAATGTGCTGGGCGCTCCGACGACGGTGCTGGCGGGAAGCTCGTCCACGGGTGGCTCGTCGGCCAGCGCGGGAACCACCAGCGGCACCACGCCGAATACGGCCATCGCCTCCGTAGGCGCGAATGCCATTCCGCTGAGCGCGTTTACAAAGGTTACGCCCATCACGGAAGCACTCTCCATCAATCACCAGGGACAGTTCCCATCGGTCACTGTCTCGTTCAACCTGGCTCCGAATGCTTCGCTTGGCACGGCGATCACGAAGATCGACGATACGGTGAAGAAGATCGACTTCCCGCCCACGATTCAGTCGGATTTCCAGGGCACGGCTGCATCCTTTCGCAACTCGCTTTCGAACGAGGGGCTGCTGATTCTGGCCGCGCTGGTGACGGTTTACATCGTGCTGGGCGTGCTTTACGAGAGCTTCATCCATCCGGTGACGATTCTCTCCACTCTGCCTTCGGCTGGCGTGGGCGCGCTGCTGGCGCTGATGCTCTTCAAGATGGACCTGAGTGTCGTCGCCATCATTGGCATCATCCTGCTCATCGGCATCGTGAAGAAGAACGGCATCATGATCGTGGATTTCGCTCTCGAAAGCGAGCGGGAGCACGGCAAGAACTCCACCGAAGCCATTTACGAGGCGAGCCTGCTGCGCTTCCGCCCGATCATGATGACCACGATGGCCGCGCTGCTCGGCGGTGTGCCGCTGGCCTTCGGCAGCGGCCTCGGCTCGGAGCTGCGCCACCCGCTCGGCATTGCCATGGTCGGCGGCCTGATGCTCTCGCAGGTGCTTACGCTCTACACCACGCCGGTTATCTACATCTTCTTTGACACGCTCGGACAGCGGCTCACGGGCCGCAGGGCCTCGCATGCGGCTTCGCACAACGAGCCTGGCTCCACTCCCGACGGCGGAGTACAGCCCGCATGAGTCTGTCGTCTCCATTTATTCGCCGCCCGGTGGCCACCACGCTGCTCACAATCGCGGTGGCCATCGTGGGTGCGATTGCGTATACGGTGCTGCCGGTCTCGCCGCTGCCGCAGGTGGATTTTCCCACCATCAGCGTCAACGCCAGCCTGCCCGGCGCCAGTGCGCAGATCATGGCCGCCTCCGTGGCTACGCCGCTTGAGCGGCAGTTCAGCCATATTGCGGGCATTACGGAGATGACCTCGTCCAGTTCGCTGGGCAATACGTCGGTTACGCTGCAATTCGACCTGAGCCGCAATATTGACGGCGCGGCGCGTGACGTGCAGGCGGCCATCAACGCGGCGCGCACCTATCTGCCCACGAACCTGCCGTCGAACCCCTCCTATCGCAAGGTGAACCCCGCCGATTCGCCGATCATGATTATCGGCCTCACGTCGAAGAAGTACGACATCACCAAGGTCTACGATCTGGCCTCGACGATTCTGGAGCAGAAGCTCTCGTCGATTGAGGGCGTGGGCCAGGTGAATGCAGGCGGCGGCGCCACGCCTTCGGTCCGCGTGGAAGTGGACCCGATGAAGCTGGAGAGCTTCGGCATGACGCTGGCGAATGTGCAGAGCGTGCTGAGCCTGCAGAACGCGCATGAGCCGCGCGGCCAGCTTGCCGATGGGCAGGTGACGGCCGACATCATCACCAACGACCAGATTTCGCACGCGGTCGATTACCAGCCGCTGATCGTCGGCTACCACAACGGCGCAGCCGTGCGCCTATCCGACGTTGCCGACGTGGTGGACTCCACGCAGAATATCCGCACCGCGGGTTACATGGACGGCACACGCGCCGTCTTTATCATCATCTTCCGGCAGCCCGGCGCCAATATCATCGAGACCGTTGACCGCATCAAAGCACAGTTGCCGTTTCTCACCGCGGTGCTTCCAGCCGGCATCACTTCCACCATCGTGATGGACCGCACCACCACGATTCGCGCTTCGGTCTTCGACGTGGAGCGCACGCTTGTCGGCTCCATCATTCTTGTCATCTTAGTCGTCTTCGTCTTTCTCCGGGGTCTGCGCGCCACGCTCATTCCCATGGTCGCCGTGCCGGTATCGCTCATCGGCACCTTTGCGGTGATGTACCTGCTCGGCTACAGCCTGGACAATCTTTCGCTGATGGCGCTGACGATCTCGACCGGTTTTGTGGTCGATGACGCGATCGTGGTGATGGAGAACATCACGCGGCATCTGGAAGCCGGCATGGAGCCGGTGGCCGCCGCGATGCAGGGCGCGCAGGAGATCGGCTTCACGGTATTTTCCATCAGCATGTCGCTGATTGCCGTCTTCATTCCCATTCTGATGATGGGCGGCATCGTGGGCCGGCTCTTCCGCGAGTTCGCCGTGGTTCTGTCCACCGCCATTCTGGTTTCCATGGTGATTTCGCTCACCACAACGCCCACCATGTGCGCACATCTGCTGCGGGCTCACAAGGAGGGCGAGAAGCACAACTGGTTCTACCGCGCCAGCGAAGCCGTCTTTGACGGCATGATGAATATCTATCGCCACTCGCTGGCCTGGGCGCTCGACAATTCCGTGCTCATGCTCATCGTGCTCGTGCTGACCATCGCGCTGAACCTGGTGGTGATTGTCCGCATTCCCAAGGGCTTCTTCCCGCAGCAGGACACGGGCGTGATGATGGGCATGATGCAGGGACCGCAGGACGCATCGTTTCCCTTCATGAATTTTTCCGCGCAGCAAATGGTGAGCGTAATTCAAGCCAACCCCGGCGTGGCGCATGTGAACGCGTATACAGGCGGGCAGGGATCGAGCAACGGCGGCTTCCTTTTCATTTCTCTCAAGCCTCTGGGCAAAGAGCGCACCAAGTCCGCAATGGACATTATCAACGAGATTCGTCCGAAGCTGAACCGGCTTCCCATCGCTTCGGCATTTTTGCAGCCGGCCCAGGATCTGCGCATTGGAGGCAGGGGCGGCGGCGCGCTCTATCAATACACGGTGCAGACGGAGAGCGTGCAGGACCTGGCGCACTGGGGGCCGATTCTGCTGAGCAACATGAGGAAGCTGCCCGGCCTTGCGGATGTGAACACCGATCAGCAGAACAACGGCCTGCAGGAGATGCTGACCTTTGACCGCGCCACGGCGGCGCGCCTGGGCCAGACCGCGCAATCGCTCGACAGTTCGCTCTACGGTGCCTTCGGCCAATCCGAGGTCTCGGTTATCTACACGCAGCTCAACCAGTATTACGTGGTGATGGAAGTAGCGCCCAAGTACTGGCAGGACCCGTCGGGGCTGCATTCCATCTTCGTCAAGCCGGGTTCCGGGACTGGCGCGGGCGTGAACACCATGGCGCCGATTATGAGCATCATGTCTCCGCAGACCGGCACCACGCCGCTGCAGGTGAATCACACCGGCCTCTTTCCATCCGTTACCGTGTCGTTCAACCTGGCCAACGGCGTCTCGCTCAGCGACGCCACGCGCGAGATTACGGAGATGGAAGCCAATCT
>JAATFM010000300.1 GCA_015655195.1 Terriglobales bacterium | reverse complement strand
TCTCCCGGTCGGCGCGCAGAGCATCACTGCCAGCTATGGCGGAGACAGCAGCTTCGCCAACTCTACCTCAACAAGTGTGGCTGTGGATGTCACCTTCACCACCACGCTCGCTGTCTTGGTCTCCGACAACGCGGGCAACACGAGCAGCGCAAATCTGGCGCTTACCGTACAGTAAATCGTGGAAAGCAGAGAGGCTGTCAGGCATACGCCTGGCGGCCTCTCGCTGTTTAATAGCCCAAAGCACCGGCAATCTCTGCGACCGGTCTTCCCTCAGCCATTGAAGGTTCTTGCGAAAACGGTACGAATTGAACGGTTAGTATTTTGGCAAAAACCAGCCTGAGAAGGGCGGAGGGATTGTGCCGATGCAGAAGAAGTTTTCTGTGCAGCCGCGCTCGCGTATTCTGCGGCAGGCTCAGGCGGCGCAGAATACGCGCAATAACGCTGCCTTTGTGGTTCTCGCATATGCGGGAATCATGGAATCGTTAAAGCCCGTTCTGTTCGCGCGATGACTGCGCTTGCCAGGCAGTTGCCTACTACGTTCAGCATGGTGCGGCCCATGTCCATCAGCGCGTCGATACCGAGAATCAGCAGGATCGGCGCCACCGGCAGTTGAATCGAGTTGGCGGTGGCGAACAACACCACCAGCACGGCGCGCGGCACGCCGGCAACGCCCTTGCTGGCAAGCATCAGGATGGCTAGCATCTCGATCTGTCGGCCGATGGAGAGATGGATTCCCGCGGCCTGCGCCACGAAAACCGCCGCCATCGACAGATACAGACTCGACCCGCCGAGGTTGAAGCTGTAGCCCGTGGGAATGACAAACGAGACGATCCAGCGCGGCACGCCAAACTCTTCCATTCGTTCCATTGCTAGCGGCAACGCAGCCTCGGAGGTCGTGGTGGCAAAGCCGATTGCCGCAGGCTCGCCGACTGCCTGAATAAACCGGCGTAGCGGAATGCGGAAGATGAGCAGGATAGGAAGCAGGACAAGCGCGCAGAAGGCCGCCAGAGTGATGTAGAAAGTCACCGCCAGCTTGGCGAGAGGCAGCAGCGTGGCAAGCCCCATGCTGCCCACCGTGTACGCGATTGCCGCTCCGGCAGCCACCGGCGCCAGGTACATCACGATGCGCGTCATCTGAAAGATCACGCTGGCGAGCGATTCCAGCACCGAGAGGAGTGGAGCGCGTTTCTGCTCCGGCAGCATCGCCAGCGCCGCGCCGAAGAGAATGGAAAAGACCGCAATCTGCAAAACCTGATTCTGCGCTACGGCCTGCGCGATGTTCTCAGGAAAAGCATTCAGCAGAATCTGCTGCCAGTGCTGCGGCTGTTGAATAGCAGTAGCGGGAGCCTCTGTGGCAGGCGGAAGCGTTACGCCCCAGCCAGCGCCGGCGATGTTCATAGCAACCGCGCCCAGAATGAGGCCGAGCGTTGTGACGACTTCAAAATAAATCAACGCCTTGATCGCAACGCGGCCCACCGAGCGCAGTTGACTGTGGCCGGCAATGCCGGTGGTAATGGTGGCAAAGAGCAGCGGAGCAACGATCATGCGGATCAGCCGCAGAAACAGGTCGCCGGCAAAGCGCGTCTGCTCGGCAGCATGCGGCGCATCCATCCCAAGCTCGACTCCCGCCAGCATGGCGAGAAAGGTCCATGTCATCAGGGATGGTTTGCGCAGCGCAAACAGGATGAAGGAGAGAACGCCGGCCCAGCGCAACGTCACTCCGGTGATGGAGAGATGCAGCAGGCCGAGGACAACTCCGAGCAACGAGAACACGATGCCGGCAAGCATGGCGAAGAGCAGGAATCTGCTTCGATTGCGCGAGATCGTTGCGGTCGCGTCGGTCATCGGTCGGGTCAATGCTCCGCGGTTCGTAATCAGGCGATGCGGGCTTCGGCATCGGGCCGTTTGAGGTGCATTGCGTCGGCAATCACATCGGTGTACTTGAGGCCGGCACCCGTGTTGAAGAGCACCACACGGTCCGTCGCTTTCAGAAATCCCTCAGCCAGTAGCCGGTCATAAGCCGCAGTCACGCTTGCGCCTTCCGGGCATAACAAAAGACCTTCATTACGAGCCCAGTCGCCCAACGACGCAAGAATCTCCTCGTCGCTGATAGCCAGCGCCACGCCGCCCGATGCACGCACAATGTCGAGAATGATTGCGTCACCGTAGGGCTTGGGAACGCGCAGCCCTGCGGCAAATGTCGCTGCGTTCTGCCACATCTGGCTTGTGCTCGCGCCTTCGTCAAATGCGCGGGCAACCGGCGCGCAGCCCGCCGCCTGCACGGCAATCATCTTTGGCCGCTTGCCCGGCTTAACCCAGCCTAGCTGCTCCATCTCGTCGAATGCCTTCCACATTCCAATCAGGCCTACGCCGCCGCCGGTGGGATAAAAGACCGCATCGGGATACTCCCAGTCCAGTTGCTCCACCAGCTCGTAACCCATGGTCTTCTTGCCTTCCACGCGGAAGGGCTCTTTAAGCGTCGAGATGTCGAACCATCCCTCCTGCTGTTTGCGCTCGGTAACGATGCGCGCGCAATCGGAGATCAGCCCATCGACGAGCGTAACGTTCGCGCCGTAAGTTATCGCTTCCACGTAGTTCGCAAAGGGAACATCGCGCGGCATGAAGATATGCGCCTCGATGCCGGCGGCAGCGGCATAAGCAGCCAGAGCACCTGCTGCATTGCCGGCCGAGGGAACCGCCAGCTTGCGCAATCCATAATGGCGTGCCATTGTGACGGCCATTGCCAGCCCGCGAGCCTTGAAGGTGCCCGTCGGATTGGCGCCTTCTTCTTTGATAAAGACATTTGCATGGCGCTTGCTGGCCAGCATTGGCGTCCAGCCTTCGCCAAGCGTTATCGGCTCAACGTCGGGCAGCACGGGGCGATAACGCCACATGCCGCTCCACGGCAACGCCGCATCCCGCGCAATGACTTCCCGCGGCGAAGTGCCTTTGAGATGCGAGAGATCGTAGTGGACGAAAAGCGAACCTGCTGGCTGATTCGGGCATTCCGGGCACACGGTTTGCGGTGTTTCTGCGGAAATCCTGGCGTGGCAGCGGGAGCATTCCAGATAAGCAATCGATGGCATGTGGGCTAGAGAACTCCAAAGCCCAATTAGAACATGACAGATATATTGAGCCTCGACTGCTGTGTTCCCGCTTCCATATGTCGATACAGCTTATCGGTTTGAGACAAAAGCCGCAGCCACCGGAGCCATATGTCCCGCCGTCGGCGGTTTCACGCGGGCGCTTGAAGCGTCTTCGAGCAGGTTCATCCCCTGCGAGAGTGTCATGGCAGAGGGAACGGCGGCGAAGCCGCCGCGCAACTCGCTGGTTTCGCGGGCAATGGTCTTGAAGAGCATCGCGCGGCCGTTCATGTGGACTTCGAGGCCGACGGTTTTCCAGTCGGTGGGGCTCACCTCGGTGCGGCGCAGCTCGAACCAGCCGCCCTTGTAGAGCCGGCCCAGAATTCCGTAGCCGAAATCGACGTTCTCTTCCAGACGGCCGCTCAGCCGCGCCATGCGCTTCATGCGCGTGTCAACCCACAGGTCGCCGCTCATCGCGTGAAAGATACGGGCCTCAATGGAGTGTGGCGGGTAATCGGGATTGGGCCGGAACTTCAGATGCCGGCAGCCGTTTTCCTCGCCCGCATCCGTATAGAGAAAGGCGTCCGGCAGCAGCGCCACGATGCGGCCGATGCGTTTTTCGTCATCGAGATATGCCTGGCGCAGATTGGCCTGCTCGCTCGGCGAGTTGAGAAGATGCTGGAGTCGCTCCTCTTCCTTCTGCTGGTTGCCGGAGTCGAGCGGCTGGCCGTTCAGCAGCAGAGTGCGGGTCAGCGGACCGCCGGAGGTCTCGATCTGCTCTTCGAAGAGCGTTTCCTTTGCGTCGTGCTTCTCGATCCAGTAGCGCCACCAGCCGTGGCGCTCGTGGTCGTGCAGTTCGTTGTAGACGACCTCGCGGATGAGGGTTGAGACGGGGAGGGCTTCGGTTTGAGACTGGGTTTGGGGTTGAGGCTGAGATTGGAGCTGTGCGCCGGCGGGGATCGTTGCTGCAGCGAGAGTTCCGGTCAGGATGCAAATCACACGAGCAGTAATCGTACGCATCTGGCCTCCTTCGGAGGGGGTTGAAGGATTTGATCTCCGAGGACAGTATGACCGGGAAGAAGTAAACGCGAAACAAGCTGAGAGTAAAAATCCGATAAATCAGGCAGAAAAGCCGAAGAAACACGAACCATAATTATTACTATGCGGAGTTTTGCATACAAAATCTGTCTATTTGTGCTCAGGGCCGGATGTCCCAGGTCCGGGTAGTTGTCCTGATTTCCTTTCGACATTCTCTCGGGGCTGAAGCCCGATCTTTTCTGCGCTTGTATCGGCATGGCTAAAGCCGTGCCCTTTCAAAACAAATTCAAACTGCGGCTGCAGAGCGCACCGGAGCCTGTCCTGAGCGTTGTTGAAGGGACTTGGAATCGCGGCGCTTGCTACACTGGCTCCATGATCGACGAGCAGGAGTTTCGCAAGGCGGCGGAGAGCGCGATCGATGCGCTCAAGAAGCATCTGATTGCGCGGGAAGAGGAAGACGAGGCCGGCTTCGAGGTCGAAGAGCAGAACGGCGTTCTGAATGTGGTCTTCGAAGAGCCGCCGGGAAAGTTCGTCATTACGCCCAATACCCCGGTGCGCCAAGTGTGGATTTCGGCGCTGTCAACGAGTTTCAAGCTGGACTGGGATGCGGCGGCAGGGGTCTTTACGCTGCCGCGCACCGGCGAGTCGCTTATCCCGCTCGTAGACCGGCTCATCGAGCAGAACCTTACGTAAAAAAGCAAACTGGACCAGACGCCCGACAGATTTTCCACATTGTGAGGTGCAAATAGTGGGGAAGGGGTCCGGTCCCTCAATGAGGCTTGCCCGGCTCGGGTGGAGTCGGGCAAGCGCATATTCTCGACTGATTCGCGTGTGACAGGAATAGGGAAATAATCTGCAAGGTTTCCGGAAGAAATTTTGCGGGGAGTTTTGGACTGAAGGCAGCG
>JAATFM010000003.1 GCA_015655195.1 Terriglobales bacterium | reverse complement strand
GGGTAGTTCTCCACATGCGTAGGCTGAAGCATCTCCCCGAAGGTAATGCTCATGCCCTTGGCAATAGCCGCAACGTTGCGAACAATCGACATGGCAACAGTATACGATGAAAGCCTAAGGAGTTCCGAGATGCCACGCATCGCTCAAAAGATTGCACTTATGACAGCGCTCGCTGTAAGCGCCGCAGCCGCGTGGTCGCAAGCAGCCAATCCGCCAGCGAAGCCGATGGACGAGATGGCGCCGATGCACCACGGGACGAAACCGCCCGGCCCGGCCAGTCCGCTGAAGATTACCTTTGGCGAGCAGTCGGCGGAGTTTACGCCGGAGAAGCTGGCGGCGTTGCCGCATACGACCATCACCGTTTACAACGGCCATGAAAAGGCCAGTCAGACATTTTCCGGCGTGCCGCTGATCGACCTCCTCAAGCCGCTCGGCGTGAACGACCAACCGCGCGGCAAGGACTTTCGGCTCTATGTCGAGGCCGAAGGCTCGGATGGCTACTTTGTCGTTTACTCGATCGCCGAGGTGACGCCATTCATCCACGACGGCACGGTGATTGTGGCCGACACGGTGGATGGCAAGCCTATCGCGGACTCGGGGCCTTTCCAGCTTGTGGCAACAGGCGAGAAGCACCCGGCGCGCTGGGTGCGGAACCTGGTCGCGATTCGCGTGCAGCACGCGGAGTAATTCTTTCGCGCAATAACAAACGGGAGCCTGCTGCGGGTATGATTGCAGCAGGCTCCCGTTTCTTTTTGCGTGCTTTGTTTTACCGCGGGCGCTCTTCCGGACGTTGCGCCGGTTCCGGCTTGCGCGCCGGTGCGGGGCGCGCAGCAGGCCGTTGTGGAGCCGGACGAGCCGCCGGACGCTGCGGAGCAGGACGTTGTGCCTGCGGGCGCTGTGCCGGACGCTGTACCGGGCGAGCGGGCTGCTGCGCAGGGCGCTGTGCTGGACGCTGCACCGGATGTTGCGCCGGACGCTGCGGTGCCGGGCGAGTCTGCGCCGGGCGTTGCTGCGTCGGACGCGCCGGCTGCTGCGGGGTCGGGCGTTGTGCTGGCCGTTGTACTGGATGCTGTTCCGGACGTTGTGCCAGCTGCGGTGCTGGGCGATTCTCTCCCGGCCGGGCTGCCTGTCCCGGCGCCGCCGCGGGCCGTTGTGGCTGGCCGGGCCGTGCTTCAGGCCGCTGCGTTTGTACCGGGCGTCCCTGCTGCGGCTGGCCGGGCCGCTGCTGTTCCGCTGGACGAGTCTGCACCGGCTTCTGCACCGGAGCATAGCGCACCGCCGCCGGCGGGCGCACATTACGGTCCGCGGGCACGGGATGGCTCACCGCCGCTGTCGCCGGCCGGCCATTGTTCACGTGGGCAAAGTTGTTGCGGTTCGCCTGCGCCGTCCGCGCCATCTGCGTCTGCGCGGCCATCGGTGGGTTGTGCTGCTCGTGCATCGCCACCAGCTCGGTGGGATGTGGACGGTACTGCAATCCTCCCCTGCCACCGTTGTAGCTCACGCGCGACCTCGACACATTCGCCACGTGATAGTCGTAGACATTCCGCACCACACGGGTATTGATATTGTTTACCGTGCGGTTGTAGGCAAACTGATTGCCGTGCCAATAGCCTCCCTGGTAGCCGGAGCCCAGGTAGCCGTAACCATAGTTCACGCCGCCGTAGTAGCCCACATGGCGGCCCCAGTAGCCGGGATAGTAGGCGTAGCGGTTGCTGGCCCAGCCCCAATAGCCCGGCGTCCACAGCGCGCCGGTATACGGCGCCATGACCCATGCGCCGGGAACCCAGTAATAACCGGCCGTGGCGTAATTCCAGTAGCCCGGCGTCCAGATGTAGCCGTCGCCGGGGCAAGACGGCTGCTCGTAGTCGGGCAGCTCCGGCGGAGGCTGCTCGGCATAGGTTTCGGCTTGCTGGCCGTAACCATTGTCGGCGTTGTACTGGTTCTCCGGGTATTGTTGCTCCACGGCCTGCGCCGAGGGCGCCGGAACATACGACGAATCCGTGTCTGCGGGGGCTGGGCCGGCTGGCGCCTGTGCATAGCTGCCAGCGTTCGATACCGGCACCATGTTGGCGTTTGCCGGATCCTCCTGCTGGCTCGCGCCCTGATCTGTACCTTGGCCTTGCGCCGGATTCTGGGCTGTATTTGTGTTATCCGCAGCCGGATTGCTCTTGCATCCGGCAGTGGAAAGAGCGAGAGCAGTCGAAAATAAGGCGAAGTAAACGGCCTTAGAAATAGCTTTCATGTAATTTACCTCTTCAGCAGACATTGGATGCCTTTGCGTCCGCTGCTGTTGTTCTGCGCTTTATACGGGATCAAGGAATAAACTTATGCGCTGTGCGAGTTGCACCGCGTCTCGCGCTCGAAATGGAGGTCAGTTATGGCGCGGCGCAGAGTTATATGGAACCGACCTGCCCTGGTTGTTGGCGGGAGGCGTCGTGACGGGGTTGCGCTCGGCGCGCGGGTGCAACCTCTGCTGGCAGAGGGCGGAGTCCTGCCCGCGAGCCAGGCCCGCATTTGCGGACTGCCCCGTACTTCCGGCCTGGGCCGCGCAGAGCCGGTCCTTCATTGCCTCGGCGCTTTTGCCGGTGAGAACCTGCGTGCGATCAAGACCATGGAAGGGGTCGCGGTCGTAGCGGTAGACGTAATCCTCCGCGGGCTTCTGCTTGCCGAAGTCGAAGTGGTTCCATGTACCGAGAAATTCGCCGCCATCCGGCTCGGCCAGCACGGCATAAACCTGCGTGAGCGCGACGCCGGGCGGCGCAGTGGCCGTCCAGACGGGAATGGTCTGCGCGCCACGCAGCCAGCGGGCCGTGAAGCCGTGCTGCGTGGTGTCGTAGTGAAGCGCGGTAAAGTAGGTTGTCGCGGCACACTCGCGGCAGTCGTCGTAGAGAACGGTCAGTTCGTGCGGCGCGGCAGGCGCAAGCTGCATTGGCTCCTGCCAACGCAGGTTCACGCCCTTCAGGATTGACGTGAGCAGATGATTCTTGAGCGAGACACTCCAGATCTGAAAGGTGTCCGAGTCAGGCGAAGCATCGGGCGCGGTGCGCTCGGTTGTAATGACGAGAGCCGCGTCGTATTGCACACCGATCTCGCGGATGGCAGTCCATTTTTCGCCAGCCAGGGCGCGAGTGACCCAGATGACAACGTTCTGATCGTTATCGGCATTGCCGGCACTGGCAGCGGAATCTGTATGGAAGTTAACCCAGTGGAAGGCGTCCTGCTGGGAATGCAAAGGTGTGGCTGCAAGAATAAGGATTGCAAGCGCAAGGAGAGTAGCTCTGTATATATTACGCATAGGCTCAGACATACCAATGGGTTGCAGAACAAAGCTACAAACCGCGCCTACTTGAATCCATGGCCTATCAACACAGGAGAGTTCAAATCTTGGCAAGCAGCTTTTCCGCCTCTTGCAGCTTGTTATTCACCCGCAGAGCCTGTACGCGCGCTAGTTCCTGAATTTTGCCAATCTTCAAATACTGCACCAGCTTGGGGTGATGCGCCGGTTCCTTTTCCGTTTCCGCCTTGGAGATATTTGTGTCCAGAACCGTCTCAAGATTATCGTCAAGCATCATAAATCGGCGGTTATCCCCGTTTGTCTGAACCACAAAAGACAGGCTTCCTCCAGGCAGAACCGTCTTGAACTGTCCATCTTCAAATGCCGTTGTCCAGGTCAGTTTTCCCTGCTCGGTCTTTTCCAGAACCTGATCGATGAAGCGCTCAGAACCATCACTCATAGGGAACCTCCTTTTCGACACTCGCCCTTAGCCCGCCAGTCTGCGCCGCCAGCACATCCAGTATCGCACCAGTAATCTTCGCCAGTCGAGCCTGCTCCTGCCTGCTCAGAGCCTCCTTGCGGTTCAGACCATCCGCGACCAGCTTAAGATCAACCTGTCTTTCGAGCAGAACAGAGTATTGCCTTTGGTCAAGAAAAGCACGATGGCTGTATATCGCTGCGGCGAGTTCCGAACGCAAATCCGTTGTACGCAAACGCGCCTCGGTCATCCTCTGGTCCTGTACATATCCGTGCAGTTCCTTCGCCATCCTAAGCAAAGCTCCGAAATCGATCTCGGCCACATGTCGGCGCACGCTCCGAGCCGCTAGTTGTGCGGCTTGCTTTGCCCCCGTGGCTTGCACAATGGCAACTCCGGACATAATTAATCCGGCTACACCGACAGCGGCATTCGACCAATCGAACCAATCGCGTGAAATCATCTGGGGTTGTCTGCGGTCAAGCATATCGCAGATTGTCTAGAGTTTCTACAAGCCCAGCTTGCTCCACAACACATCGATGCGGGCCTTCGTCGCCGAGTCCATTTCGATCATCGCGGGCCATGGGCGCTCGAAGCCTTCGGCCTTCCACTTGCGGGTGGCATCAACGCCCATCTTGGAGCCGAAGTTCGGCAGGCGCGAGGCGTGGTCGAGTGTGTCGACGGGGCCTAACGTGAACTGAATGTCGCGTTCGGGATCGATGTTGTTGGCAACGCGCAGCGTAACTTCGCCGAGGTCCTGCACGTCGCAATCTTCGTCCACCACGATGACGCACTTGGTAAACATCGCCTGGCCGAG
>JAATFM010000218.1 GCA_015655195.1 Terriglobales bacterium | reverse complement strand
TTTCGCGAAGACCGTCAAGCTCCCGCCGCTGCCTTCCTATGGCGCGGACCCATATCTCGGCAAGGCTCCGGTGATTCTGCCCGAGCAGCAGGCTGCCTCGCAGTCCTACTACGCGCCGACAGTCCCGACGACGACGCAGATTCCCGCGCCGCCTGCCGCTGCTCCTGTCGCGCAGCCTCAGACCGCAGTTCCCGAACTGACATCGAAGCGCCACAAGCGCGCCTCGGCCAACGCGCCTTCCAGCAATCAGGGCCAGCCGTCGTCTCAGAGCTTCGGCTCGCCCGTGCCGTCGATTCCGGCCCCGCCGCAGTCCGGCCAGCCCATCTTCGTTCCCGCGCCGGGAATCCCTTCGGCGCAGCCCGCGCCCGCCCAACCCGGTCAGTCGGCTCCCGGCCAATCTGTGCCGCTCTATCTGCCCGGCCAGTCCGCTCCGCCGCCGGCGGCGCAGCAGGCTCCACGGCTTTTCATCCCCCAGCAGCCGCAGGTCTCCGCTACGCAGAGCTACGACGTGCAGACCGGCCTGAAATTCTCCGACGCGCAGGATTCCACGCCAACGCCGCAGCCCTCTTCGGTCGTTCAGGTGGAAGCGCCGATCCGGCCGCTTGAAAACGCGCCCGTTGCGCTGCCTTCGAGCGCTATGCCGACCCGCGCCCTTGAACAGCCAGCCGTCGCCCAGGTTGCCGATGCCTCGCAGCCTGCGTTGCTCGAACCAGTTCAGTACACGCCTTCGGCGCAGTCTGCCGCCACCGGAGCCTACTCCGCCCCGCAGAACGCGCAGAAGCCCTCGCCCGCTGCCGTTACCGAGACACCGGCACCCGCGCAGACGCCCGCTGCCGCGACCAAGAAGAAAAAGCGCGTTGCCGCTCAGCCCGCCACCCAATCCGCAACCCAGACCGTTCCCACGCTCGTTACCGCTCCGGGCGCGCCTCAACAGTCCGCAGCCATTCCTCCGCCGCAGGAGCAGCAGCCCGTTACGCCCGGCGTAAGCGACCAGGACCTCCAGCAGCAGAGCCTGCCTCCGCTGCGTGGTCCCTGGGTCCGCGTACAGCGCCAGCCGCAGCCCATCGATCCTCGCACCGAGGTCGAGCGCCAGCTTATGACGCTGACCAGCGGCTACTCGCCCTGGCTCGGCGGTAACGGCATTATCAACTACCGCAATGGTGACCTCGGCTACAACCACCTCGCTGCGCTCGAAGCGCCCTTTGAGGTCTCGATGCCGTGGGGCTACAACGCCCGGCTCACCATCGTTGCCAAGCCCGTCTTCCTCGACTCAGGCCAGGCCGACGGCACCGCCGTCATGTCTGTGCAGGAGACTACGCAGTCCGGTACGCAGCTTGTCGCCATCCCCGAGCCGCTCGGCACGGATACCAACACCGGCCCCAACGCTGCCGCCAACACCACCGGCAACCCGCCCCCGCAGCAGAACGCCACCGGCGTCGGCGGCGAGGTGCAGCTCGCTTTCCCGCATCTCGCAATTGCCGGCGGCTACACGCCTTACGGCCTGCTGGTCAGCAATTGGACCGCCCGCGGCCGCTGGCAGCCCGGCGGAGGGCCGTTCACCATCACCTTTAACCGCGACGCCGTAAAGGAAACGCAGCTCTCCTACGGAGGCATGCGCGACCCCAACACCACCACGCTCGGCAATCCGGGCAATATCTGGGGCGGCGTGGTCGCGAATCTCGGCGAGGTGCAATACGCCCGTGGCGATGCGCTCTCCGGCTACTATGTGAGCGCCGGCGGCGGCAACCTCACCGGCTACAACGTCTTCTCGAACAGCCGTTTCGACGGCAACGGCGGCGCCTACTGGCGCGTCTGGACGCTGCCCGAATACGGCTCGCTTACGCTCGGCGCAAACTTCTTCGGAATGCACTACAGCCGCAACGAGTCGCTCTACACCTTCGGCTATGGCGGCTACTTCAGCCCGCAGGCTTTCTTCCTGGCCAGCATTCCTATTACCTGGACCGGCCACTATCTCACCCGCTGGCATTACACGATCAACGGCGGCTTCGGCGTGCAGGCTTTCCAGCAGGACAAGACGAAGCTCTTCCCGCTCGCGCCGGCGGGGCAACTGTACTCTTCGAACCCGCCCATTAACATGGGCAATATCTTTCTGCCTGCGCTCACCCAGGTCGGCGCCAACTACAATTTCCGCGCTGAAGCAGCCCACCAGATCGGCCAGCACTGGTTCGTCGGCGGCTTCCTGAGCGCAAACAACTCGTCGAACTACAATGCTGTTTCGGGTGGCTTTTCGGTCCACTATGCCTTCCGCTCGCAGCCCGCGACGGTCACTTCGCCGACCGGGATTTTTCCGAGTGACGGCTTCCGGCCGTTTGCAGTGCCGTAAAGAGCAGGGAACGATGATTGGATGCACCAGGTCCCTGCTTTTGGGACCTGGGATAGCACGGACCTTTCTTAGAGTGGATATTGGACTTTAGTAATGATTCTGGAGTGCGATTCTTATTTAAGTGTATTATTATCATTATTTTACTAGGTGGGTCGATCTCGTGTTGGACCTTAGTGTAGTTACCTGTTACCCCTCCTGAAAAAAGGAGCTATATACGTGACTCCCCTTATCTGTTTCCAAAACGTCATCGGCCCTCCGGGAACCACCCCCGAGGGCCGATGTGTCTTAAATTGATACTACGCTGCCTGATAAGCAAGAAAAGCATAACACAGTTACTTGATTTTATTCAAATTCTTTTGTCGAGCACCTGGCGGAGGGCAACGGAGTTGAACCGTAATGGCTGGTTAGGCCACTCGACAGCTTATCAGGCAGCGTCCAGTACCCACTGGCAACACCCTCCAAACCCCACCTGACATGACTGATTATATAAGTTATTGCACCAACAGGAGAGTCATGTATATAGCTCCCCTAAAAAAGAGCTATATGCTTGACTCCTCGACGAGGTTGTTTCTGGATGCAGTGGCGTCAATGCGGGCTCATAAGGATGATTTTTGTTTTTTAGCAAGTTAGCCGCGCTTTGCGCGGTAGCAAGTCAGCGAGTTAGCGGAGTGGCGTAACGTTATCCCGCAAAAATGCGCATTTGCTGTTTGTGCGTGGTTGATTATGCGGCCGGTTGAGAGTCATTTTCCTCTTGAGAAAACATTTTTGCTTTTCGCGCGGCTGCCGGAGCGGCGGGTTTGGTTCCGGCGAGTGCTACGCGGGCGCCGGAGAGGAGGGAACTGCCGGTGTTGTGGGAGAGGACGGCGATGGCCATGCCGTGGAGGACGCAGGCAATGAAGTCGCGGACGCCATGGTGGGTGGAGGGATCGGGCATGGCGAAGCGGTAGGCCTCTTCGGCCTTTCTGATGGTTGAGGACTCATGGGTGCGGAGCTCGACTTCGAGCCTGAACTTTTTGGCCTCGAACCTGGGGTCTTTGGGGTCGAGCGTGTCGAGGCTGGGCGGCTGGTTGGCGTTGGACTCGCGGATGACGGTGTTGCGCGCGTCGCAGCAGAGCTGGACGGCCGGCGAGAGAGGACGGTGAAGGCACGGTTTACGATGAGCGTCCATGGGGGTCCTTTTCGGCCTGAAAATAGAAAAAGCGGCTCAGGAATGGCTCCTGAACCGCTCTACTTCGAGGATGGCATGAATGAAGGAAATTCTATGCAAGGTTTGTGGAGAAATTTTGCAGGAAGGATGAAGGAAGAACGGCGGAAACGCTTAGCGAGTTAGCCGCGCTGCGCGCGGTAGCGAGTTAGCAGGTTGGCGGAGTCGTGGCAGGTTGGCGGGAGTGCTGTCCCACCCTTGCGCCAGAAAGAAGGCGCAAGGGTGGGGCACGGAGCGGTTTTCTCATCCCTACTCCCTTTTTCCTGCTTTTCCCGTCTTGTGCATTGGCACCACCTGCACCGTTACATCGCGGACTTCGGAGAGGAAGCGGTTCAGGACGGAGCCGCGCAGGAGAATGTCGAAGCGCGAGCGGGCCGACTGGCCGAAGACGACGTGCGAAATGCTTTCCTGCTGCGCGAAGCGGATCAGGGCGTTCGAGACGTTCTTGTCGGTGAGCGTTACGACCTTCGCGCCCAGGTCGCGCGCCATGCGCTCGTATTCTTCCAGGCGATGTAGCGCCTCGGGGTCCTGGTTGCGTTTGTCGCCGGGGCGGATGACGTAAACGGCGTACCAGTTAGTGGCGAGCCGGCCCGCGATGCGCGCGCCGACGCGGAGCAGCCGCTCGCCGCCGGGCCGGATGCTGAGGCAGACCATGACTTTTTCCAGTGAGGTGGCCTGCTCCAGGCCCGCCGTGCGGCGGTATTCGGATTCGCGGCTGGAAACCTGCTCGGCTGTCGTTCGCAGCGCCAGTTCGCGTAGCAGGTTCAGGTTGCCGATGCGGAAGAAGTTGGCGAGCGACTGTTCGACCTTTTCCGGCAGGTAAATCTTCCCCTGGCGCAGGCGGTTTCGCAGTTCGCTTACCGTTACGTCAACGTTTACGACCTCGTCGGCGCGCTTCAGGAAGCCGTCCGGCAGTGTCTCGCGGATCACGGTTCCGGCGGAGCGGTTCACTGCGTCGTTCAGCGTTTCAAGATGCTGAATGTTGACCGCCGTCATCACGTTGATGCCGGCGTTGAGCAGCTCGATAACGTCTTCGTAGCGCTTGCGGTTGCGGCTGCCGGGCACGTTGGTATGCGCCAGCTCGTCCACGATCACGGTATGCGGATGCCGGGCGAGAATCGCGTCCAGATCCATCTCTTTGAGATCGACGCCGCGATAGGGAACCGTTCGCTCGGGAATGATCTCAAGGTCGCGGATGCGCTCCGCAGTCTCTTTGCGCCCGTGCGTCTCGACGAGGCCGATAATGACATCGACGCCCTGCTCTTTAAGCAGCCACGCGTCGCCGAGCATCGTCCAGGTTTTGCCCACACCCGGCGCGGCGCCAATGTAGATTCTCAGTTTTCCCTGTTCCGGCTTGCGCTCAAGCGAAATCTCTCCCATCGTCTCAGCCTACCTCGACAGGATGGCGAACCGCTTCCACCACGGCCACCGGCAGCGTGAACCGGAAGGTCGTTCCGTGGCCCAGCCGGCTCTCGACGGCGATCTGTCCGCCGAGCGATTCGACGAGCCGCCGCACCAGCGCCAGGCCCAGCCCGGTGCCGGTCTCGGAGGAGGCGCTGAAGCGGTCGAAGATCGTTGCCAGCCGCTCGGCCTCGATGCCGCGCCCGGTGTCGCGGACCGTGAACTGAACGAAATTCTTGCTCTCGACAGCCGAGAGCACAATCTCGCCTTCAGGCGGTGTAAAGCGCAGCGCGTTGGTGAGCAGATTGTCGAAGATGGAGCGCACGGCGCGGCGGTCGGCGTGAATGTAGGAGAGATCGGCGTAGGCCGCAATCTCCATCCGTATGCGCTTCTTTGCGGCCTGGTCGGCGTAGCGGCTCTCCGCCTCGCGGAGCAGGGAAATAGGCCGCAGGCTTTCGAGCTGCATCTCGCGTTTGCCGGTGTCGATTTCGGCCACTTCGATCAGGTCGGCCATCAACTCGTCGAGAACGCGGGCCTCGTCTGCGGCCTGTGCGATGAGATCGGCCTGCAGAGGGGTAAGATCGCCGGCAAAGCCCTGCCCTAGCGCATAGATTCCGCGCCGGAGCTGGAGCAGCGGGTCGCGCAGTTTGCGGCTTGCCACGGTGATGAACTGGGATTTGAAGCGGTCGGTGTTCTGCACCGTCGTCACGTCTTCAAGCGTTGTGACGGTGCCGAGCAGGTGGCCCTCTGAGTCGCGCATGGGCGTGGTTCGCAGGCGGAAGCTGCGGTCGTCCTGGCCAATCCGCATCGGCAGCACGGCGGAGTCGCCTTCGCCGGCAATCGCCTTCTGCATTGCCACGGCGTCGCGTACCGCGGAGAGAATTCTTTCGCCGCCGGGCGTGTTCGCCAGAGCCATGCGGTCTTTGGCCGATGGGCCGAGCAGCTCGGCCGCGGCCTGGTTCACTTTCAGCAGATGGCCTTTGCCGTCGGTCACGATGACCGGCTCGAAGATGGATTGCAGGACGGCGTCGGAGAGTTGGAATTCCATCTGGCGGCGGCCGGCCTCGGTCTCGCGCAGGTCGCGCAGCCGGATGGCGAGGCGGTTCAACTCCGCGGCCAGAATGCCGGAGCTGTCCCGCGCCACCCATGTGGAGCGATGGTCGAGATTGCCCTGCGCGATCTTGCGTACATCGCGGGCCAGCGCCCGCAGCGGCATCAGGACGGCAACGATGGTGCCGGCTGCGATGAGAACGATTGCGGCAGGCAGGGCGACGGCAAGCGTGGGATGATTCGATGCCGCTACGCCAAGCCACACCGCCGCCGCGGCCATCAGCGCGCAGCCCAGAATCAAGCGTTGTGTCACGTTCAGCATCGCTCAAACAGCCTCAGTCTTTATAGTATGCGGGTTGAGCGGCGGTTGTGGGTGGGTTGTGGAGAAGGTTCGTGCTGTCCCACCCTAGCCGGAAAAACAAAGACCCGGCGAGGGTGGGGCACCCGGCCTTTTCCTGATTCCTAATGCCTAATTAGTGATCTCTGTCTTTACGGAATGTCGGGTGCCCCTGGTCCCTGGTGTTGGGACCAGGGATAGCACGAACTCTCCCTTGCCCCAGTCTCTCAGTCCTCATCTTTTACGGAATGCGGCAGGCGCTCAGCGTCTCGTTGTGCCATGGGCAGGCGAGGCCGGCGGCCTGATGGTTTGCCACCAGCACCCAGTCCACGCCGAACTGCCGCTTGAGCCGCGCAAAGTCGGCGGGGCCGAAGTGCGTCCAGCCCTGCTGGGCCACCGTTTCGTGTTCCCATTCCTGTGCCACTTCGGGAACCTTTGTCACCATCGAGGAGTCCTTGATGGCATCGGCCAGGACGCTACGCTCGGCCAGCGCCCGGAAGCTGTGAAAATCTTCGCCGGGTGCGGCCTCATAGCTGGGATCGAGGGCAAAATATGCGTTTTGCGGCGTGTTTTCGCGGACCCAGGTAAAGGCCTGCAGCCACTGGTTGCGCGACTGCGCGCCGGGTAGCTCGATATGCTCCGAGGCCGGGAAGAGCTGCATCTGCGCGTAGCACATGCTGCCGTTGGCTGCTGCCAGAAAGACCACCCAGCGCCACACGCTGCCTTTGAGCAGGAAATGGCCGATGCAGGCGCCGAAGATCATCATCATGAACACGTAGATGATCTGCAGAAAGCGCATCGGTTCCAGCGTGTAAAAGGTGAGCGGCGAGCCGGGGCGCAGCAGAACGATGGCAACGGCTTGCTGGAAGACGCCGTAGATGAGAACTGCCGTGGCAAAGCGTGCGAGCAGGCAATTGCCGCGCTTGCGTGCGATCCGGGCTACGGCCCAGAAGATGACCAGCGGGCCGAGTGCGCCGAGCCACTCGTACCACGTCCACTGAAAAAGGAAAAAATAGGGAGCCTTCGATGCCGCCCGTGCATAGGCGGAGGTGGGCTTGTCGAAGATCCACGCAAAGGGAATGGCCGCGGCAACCGGCGTGGGCGTGCTGGCCTCGGCCATGGCCGTGGCGGGAATCAGCCGCTTTCGCAGGCTGAGAACCTGCTGCCGGACCGGCTCGGAGAGCGTAAGCGTGAGCACAAAGCAGAAGGAAATGCCCATCGAGCCCATGAGCGGATGCAGCACAAAGGCAAGCAGCACCAGCGGAACGGCCTGCCAGCGCTTGCCGCTCAGGATGCGCTCCACGGCAAAGAGGAGCACAGCCGTAGCCATGTTCCGCGGGTGCGGGTACTGGTCGGTGATAAAGAGCGCCGTACCGGCCACGGGCAGGGTCAGCATGGCGCCAAGCATGGCCAGCCCGCCCCACCGCGCCGCCGTTCCTTCAAAAAGGAGGCAGAGAATCTTCCAGCCGGCGAGCAGCATCAGAAAGATGGCGGCGGCCTGGATGAGCAGTTCCGCCCATGCCACGGGCAGAGACGTGGTGCGTATCAGGTAGCCCATGCTCTTATCGAAGATACTGGTCCGCATCTGCAGGAGGAAAAAGGCCGAATCGTGCGGGTAGAGCGCCGGATTGACGTGCGACTTTACCGCAGATAGGTAGATCGCGTCATCCTCTGCGCCGGGATGGTAGCCCATTGCCAGAAAACCGAGAATGGAAAAGAGCAGAACCGGAAGGATAGTGGGCAGGCCGTGCAACCGACGCAATCGGAGGACTCCATTCACAGGGGTCTCCGGCGTTCGAACTGCCACGCCTGAAAAGCCCTGCCAGATACGATTAGTTCTTTAAGTATAGACGCAGGAATTGCCATTCCGTTCTACAATTAGCGGGCAAATTCTCTCTATTCACCAGCTATTTATTTGCTGGAACTTCAAAGATATGCAGTGTATGGAGTTGCGGCGGGGGCTAGACTGCCGGCAACAGCATTCGCAGCAGCAGGAAGCCGGCCACGCCAAGGAAAAAGACGAGCGCCATCCGGATGCCCGGCTCGCGGTTTACCTCCGGCACCAGGTCGCTTGCGCCCACGTAGAGCGCGACGCCGGCTGAGATTCCCAGTCCGTAGGGCAGCAGCGTTGGCGCCAACTCGATGACGAGCACGCCGACCAGCGTGGCTGCGGCCAGCCCCACGGCGGAGTAGAGCGCCGCAGTGCGGCTGCGTCCACTGGCCAGCATGACGGAGGCCATTGTGAAGCCTTCCGGCCCCTTGTGGAGCAGGATCGCCAGAAAGATGAGCCAGCCCAGCGCGCTGCTCACCACGAAGCCTGAGCCGATTGCTACGCCGTCAAAGAGCGCGTGCACGCTGAGGCCACCCAGCACAGAGTAGCTGGTATGGCGCGAGACGAACTCATGCGCATGCGTCTCTTCGCCGAAGTGGAAGTGGGCGTTGAAGGTGTGTTCGAGCAGGTGCATGAGACAGTAGCCGGCCATGACAAGGACCGGGCCCAGCTTCGGGCTCTGATGCAGGCTTTCGGGCACCATTTCGATGAGCGCCACTGCCATCAGGAAGCCCGCGCCGAGCGCGACAAAGTAGCGCAGGTAGCGATCGATGCCGCGGGCGCGCACCAGCACAAAGCCGCCGGCCACATCGGCCAGCGCGGCGACGAGCCCGAGCACTATCGAGGTCGTTATGTTGTTCATTCGGCGTTATTCATTTCGCTTAGCCGCTGTGCCGGATGTGCATTACGTCGCCGTCCTGCACCACGTACTCTTTGCCTTCAAGGCGCAGCGTGCCACGGGCGCGGGCGTTGGCCTCGGAGCCGGCTTCGAGCAGCGCATCCCAGCGGATGGTTTCGGCGCGGATGAAGTGATGTTCGAGGTCGGAGTGAATTGCGCCTGCGCCCTGCGGGGCCTTCGATCCGGCTGGAATGGTCCATGCGCGGCATTCGTCTTCGCCCGCGGTGAAAAAGCTGATGAGGCCGAGCAGTTCGTAGCTCTTGCGAATGAGGCGCGTGAGGCCGCTTTCCTTGAGCCCATAGCTGGAAAGGAAGTCGGCGGCTTCGGCTTCGTCCATCTCGGCTAGCTCAGCTTCTACCTTGCCGCAGATTGCGGTTGCACCGGCGTTGGGGCGGCTGGCAACCTCTTCTAGCTTGTACTTTGCTGCTGCGGCTTCTAGATCGTCGCCGAGCGTGGCGCTTTCGCCGATGTTGAGTGCGTAGAGAATCGGCTTTTGCGAGAGGAACATGAAGCCCTTGATTAGCTTCTTTTCGTCGGCGGTCATTTCGAGCTCACGCAGAGGCTTTTCCTCTTCCAGCGCGGCCTTGGAGCGCAGCAGCAGGTCCTGCTCGCGTTCCAGTTCGCTGGTGCGGCCGCGCTTCAGGTCTTTTTCCAGACGCTCCAGGCGCTTCTCGATCTGTGTGAGATCGCTCACCATCAGGTCGAACTCGACGTTCTTGATGTCGCGCAGCGGATCGATGGGGCCGACGTGGGGGATTGAGTCGTCCTCGAAGGCGCGCAGCACGTGGATCAGCGCGTCCACGTTGCGGAGGCTGGTGAGAAACGCCGTTTCCTTGAGGGCTTCCTGCCCGATGGCGGCGACATCGACGTAATCGACGGTAGCGTATGTAGTCTTCTTCGGCGAATAAAGCGCGGAGAGCTTGTCGAGCCGCTCATCCGGCACGCGGGCCACGCCGATGTGCGCCTCGCGCGGGTTCGAGTAGCCGCGGTCTTCGAGACTGACCCCGGTGAGAATCTTGAACAGCGATGTCTTGCCCACCTGAGGCAGGCCGATGATGCCAGTCTTCATGCACTTCCCGTAGTGGCCCCGTAAGAGTGAGTGAGGTACAAAGGGCCTCTACGATGATAGCCGATGTGCTGGGGCGGGCTGTTTCAAGGTAGTGGGTTGGTTTGGAAGGAAGCAATCCCTCGGGGGCTAAAGCCCCGCTGCTTTTGTGGCGCTGAACGTACGGGCTAAAGCCCGTACCCTTCAAACCGACTCATTCCTTGTTTCATGCGCGCACGGTTTCGGCTCGCGCAATCAGCACCACGGTTGCGAGTCCAAGCAGCAGTATGCCTTCTTCGACCCATGTGCTGCGGATGTGGAGCTTGTTGAAGTAGATGGTCTGCGGGCTTGTCTGGTCTGTCGTGTCGATGGCGCCGCCGGCGGCGATGCGGTCGCGCTCCATGGCGGGAATGATGCCGAACTGCGAGTAAGCCGTGCCGCCGATCATCAGCACCACGAGAATCATGGGAGCGAGCACGGAGCCGGATTTGTAAATGCCCCACACGGGCGCGACGGCGAGCAGCAGCAGCGCCACGAGGCCGGAGATCAGGCCCATCCAGTGCAGAGTGCGCAGCAGTTGGCCTACGATGGTGCCGGCCACGTGCGTATCCGGGGCGAGCGTGTTGAAGGTGACAGCGGCAACGGCAGGAAAAAACACCTCAGCGCCCAGCCACACGATGAGCGCAAGAAAAAGCAGTGTGCGAAGCAGTGTTTTCATAAGCAAGAAGGATACACGTTGCGGTTGCAACGAGGTTGGGTTTGATCTTTTCAGCGAGTTAGCCGCGCTGCGCGCGATAGCAAGTTAGCTAGTTAGCGATATGTGCTATCCCACCCTGGCGGCAAAGACAAAGACGTGGCGAGGGTGGGGCACCCGGCCAGTTTGAACAAAAGCTAAATCTCAGGGGCTAAAGCCTCCTTTTTTTTCGGCATTCTATTGCCGGGGATAAATCCCCGGCCCACCAAAATTATTGCTTGTTTGCCATTATTGCTTGTTTACCTTACGCGCAGCACGATGATGGTTTCGTCGTCGAAGCGGTCATGCGCGCCCTGGAAGCGTGTTACGTCGGCGAGAATCGCTTCGGCGATTGCGCCAGCCGAGCGCTTGCGATGCGCGCAGAGCAGGCCGGCAAGCCGCTCGTCGCCGTACATCTCGCCCTGCGCGTTTTCGGCGTCGGTGATTCCGTCGGAGACGAAGAGCAGCGCGTCGCCGGGCTGTGTGGCGAGTGTGAATTCTTCGTAGGTTGCCTTGGGGAACATGCCGAGTGGGAAGCCTTCAGCGCGCACTACCGTCGATTTGCCACCGCGGCAGAAGATGGGCTGAACTGCGCCGGAGTTCGCTACTTGAAGGGTGCGGTTTTCGTCGTTCCACAGCGCAAAGAGCATCACGACATACTGCGATTCCAGCTTGCGTTCCTGGAGCGCGTTGTTGAGCGTGGCGAGCATTGTCTTGGGCTCCAGCCGGTGTGTGGCTTCGGAGCGCATGATGCCGCTGACCAGCGCGGAAAAGAGCGCTGCGGGCGCGGCTTTGCCGCTTACGTCGCCGAGCACGATGGCGCTTTGCCCCGGTCCGTAGTCGAGAAAGTCGTAGAGGTCGCCGCCGATGGTTCGCGCGGGCAGAAAGCGCACCGCGAACTCCGCGTTTGCGTGCTTGGGTGGAGCGGAGGGTAGAAGCCGAAGCTGCACCTCGCGCGCCATGGCAATGTCGCGTTCGAGCTGCTGCTCCTGCCGGCGAACGGCCTGGTAGAGGCGTGCGTTTTCAATCGCAATCGCGATCTGCGCGGCAAGCGTTGTCAGCACGCGCTCGTGGCCTTCGTTAAAGAAGCCGGCGCGGGTGTGCTCCAGGTCCAGCACGCCGATGACGCGGCCCTTGTGAAAGAGCGGAACGATCATCTCCGAGCGCGTCTCGGGATTCATCTCGACGTAGCGCGTGTCTTTGCGTACGTCCGGTACGTTTACCACGCGCCATTCGCGCACCGATGCGCCGACGAGGCCGCTTGTAATCGGGATGCGACGCTTGGGCGCGTGTGCGTAGCCGAAGCGCCAGGCGTAGCGCGTTACCAGCGCTTCGCCCTTCTCGTCGAGCAGCATGATGGTGAACATCTGGTAGTCGATGAGCCGGCGCAGAAGCTGGCCGATGCGCTCGAAGAGCGGGTCGATGTCGAGGATCGAGGTCAGCTCGGCGGCGATTTCGTTCAGCACAATGAGCTGCTCGGCCTGGCGCGAGACGCGCATGTAGAGACGCGCATTCTCAATGGCCTGCGCGATGCGCGAGGCCGTGAGCGTGAGCAGGTGCAGGTGCTCGTCGCGGAAGTAATTTGCCTGCTCGCTTTCGATGTCGAGCACGCCGATGAGCCGGTTTTTTGCAATGAGCGGCACGGACAGCTCGGAGCGCACCTCGGGGTTTGCGGGAATGTAGTCGCTGCTGGTGGAAACATCGTTGAGCCGGATGGGCTGGCGCGTGAGCGCGACCTGGCCGACTACTCCTTTGCCCAGCGGAACCCGCGTCCGCTCTGTCTCCGGCGTGTGGCCGATCTGGAAGCGCATCCGCAGGTCCTGCGTGCGGTCGTTGAGCAGCAGGATGGCGAAGATTTTGTAGGGGATGATGGCGCGGACCAGTTCGGCCGTGCGGTTGAGCAGCGTTTGCAGGTCGAGCGTGGTGTTGAGCGCGTCGGCTAGCTGGACGAGATAGGCAAAGTCCGCTGGCTCCACGCGAATGTTCGCGGCGTCCAGCCGGGTGGAATCCGCGGGGCGATAATCGCCCTCATATTCCTGGATTGGAGCGGGTTCGTGAGTCGGGGCAGGTAGTTTGGGCGGGTCTGGCATCGAAGCGAATGATAAATGATGCGGAGAACGGGGAGTAGGAAGTGGTTCGTGGTATCCCACCCTAGCCGGAAAAACAAAAGCCCGACGAGGGTGAAGCGCCCGGTTGAGGTTCATGCTATCCCAGGTCCCAACGTCAGGGACCTGGGGCACCCGCTTTTGTGGTGTGCCGGCGAAAAGCAAAAACAACCGCAGATCCCCTTCGACTACGCTCAGGGCAGGCTTTCGACTCCGCTACGCTTCGCTCAGGATGACAGCGCGATTGTTTTTGTGCTTGCCACTAGGTATTTCCCAGCTCTTTCAGGATTGCTACGGATGCCGAGGCGCCGATACGGTTCGCGCCGGCTTCCAGCATTGCTTTTGCGTCGGCGAGTGTGCGGATGCCGCCTGAGGCTTTTACGCCGCAACGGGCTCCGGCTACGCCGCGCAGCAGAGCCACGTCGGCGGGCGTTGCGCCGCCGGTCGAGAAGCCCGTGGAGGTTTTCAGAAAATCCGCGCCGGACTGAATGGCAATCTCCGCGGCGCGCAGCTTTTCTTCCACCGTCAGCAGGCAGGTTTCCAGAATTACCTTGAGAATCGCTCCGTGATGGTGCGCCTCGGAGGCCAACGAGCGGATGGCGTGTTCGACGGCCTGATGGTTGCCGCTTTTGAGTTGGCCGATGGGGAGAACCATATCAAGCTCGTTTGCGCCGAGCCGCGTCAGCGCCGCAGCCTCCTGCCGCATGGTGGAAACCAGCGATGCGCCGAGCGGAAATCCGATGACGACGCCGAGCGGAATTTTTGTGCCGCGTAAAATAGCCGCGGCTGTCGAGGCCCACTCCGGATTCACCATCGCGCAGGCGAAGCCGTGTTGCACCGCGTCGGCGCAGAGCGCCTCCACCTGCTGCCGCGTCGCTTCCGGCTTGAGCAGCGTGTGGTCGATTACCGCGGCGAGCGCCTGCGGGCTGGCGAGCGTTTGCGCGGCAAAACCGGCGGCATCCCACGAGCCGTGATCGAATTCGAGATCCGTTGGCAAAATTGACGCACTTGCAGTCATGGGTCGCTCCTTTCGTGGTTCTTGTTTTGATGCGAGGAGGCAACTCCTCGGGGGCTAAAGCCCGTTGCTTTTGTGGCTCTTTGCGTATGGGCTAAAGCCCATACCTACCAGCCCGTATTACCAGCCTGTACCTTTCAAATTACTCCGGATGGTCGGCCGTCATCAGGCAGATGTCGGGCAGGTTGCGATAGCGCTCCGCATAGTCCATTCCGTAGCCGATGACGAAGAGGTTGGGAATCGAAAAGCCGACGTAATCGGCCTCAATCGGTTCGATGCGCCGCGCGGGCTTGTCGAGCAGCGTGGCGATGCGAAGCGACTTGGGATGATGT
>JAATFM010000239.1 GCA_015655195.1 Terriglobales bacterium | reverse complement strand
TCGGCCATACGTCATTTGCAGTTGAGGCTGTCGCATACGCCATCATTTCTTTCCGTTCGGTTGGCTCGCCGTCGGAGTTGTTGGTATAGTTGGTGGCTGTTGTGCTGTTGCTTGGCTTACGGGAGCCGTGGCTCTTGCTAGGCGGGAGGCTGCGCTGGCAGATGACAAATTTGCTGTCTTACTACGCAGAGCATTCTCTGCATTAACTACTGTCATATGGTCCAAGGCAATTCCGCGATGATTCGTCGTATTCACGATCTTTTTTGTATCTGAATCTGACATTTTTCCTCCTGAATCATTCTAGGATCAAGGTTGACAACCGGTTCTACAGCAAAATCCCCGCTATTTCCAGCGGAGTCATTGTTCAGCTTTGGAAAGACATTTCCAACTCGACCCCAGCATAGTCAACACGAGGGACAAGTTGACGATTTGGGCCTTGCTCGAAATGCACCAAACCGTATCGTTCCATGGTTCTCAGCGTTCGTGAAAGATTTGAGGTCGCTCTTCCTGATTTTTCCGCCAACTCACTGAGAGACTGGGGATGAGTTTCAAGAATCAGCTTGAGCAAGTCCCGATTCTGGTCGGAAAGCACTTGTGACAACGTTCCTAGAGATTCAAACCAAATCTTCGGTTCGTCTTTTGTCGGGACATATTCTCCCTTCGCTATCGCTAGCGTCCGCTTTTTGTAGGTTTCCCGAGAGGCAATTCCAACTCGCAAAGTCTTCATGACGTTGTACTCCTTTCGTTCAAAATCGAATCCACTTCTGCCCAAAAATCCGTCAACAGAGTGAGCGCATCTTCGTAGTCATAGAAACGGACGCGCTCTCCCTTGTGCTTGTGGTCGTATTCAATTCGCGTCTTGGCTCCGGGTCCCGTACCTTCCCGAATGGGATGCGCATTGTCGAAACCCAACAGACGTTCGCCGTCCCCGTCGTGTAGCGTCAGCGAATAGTCCAGACCGTGCGGCTTTTCCGGGCTGACGGGAACCTGCTTCACCTCAAATTTGACCCAAAAGTTGCCCTCGACAACGAACGTCTCTCCGTCAAGCTGGAGAAGCGTGTCGAGACTATGATCCCGGTCCATGCTCCAATATTATCACGGGATGATAACATTGGTCGGGGCGCTAGGATTACGCCTATGGAAAGCAGTATCGGTGGGAATGGGGGGACAATATTGCACCGCTGGGAACTTGCGGCGACAATTTCTGAGGCAGAGAGACGTTTTCTCGAATCCCACCCAGATTTGGGCATAGGTCGAAAAGCGGAACCACGCCTAGCGTGCGGGATTGTGAAATGAACCCAACCTTTGAGCAGATTCGTTGCACCCATTTGGAGGGCTTAACAAACCCGCGACCTCTGTCCAAAGAAAGAGGTCGTTTGGACAGAGGTCGCGGGTTCGATAAGGGTGCAATAAGGGTTACTTTGGGGGTTTTAGGGCGCTTCAGGAGCCATCCGCTACGCCTGGTTTCAATGGGTTACGAATTTCCGTTTTGCTGTCCTGGCAGAAAGGCCTAGCCGTTCAGGTGGACCGGGGCAAACTGAACTCCAGCTGCATAGATCGCTCTCCCCTTAGACCATGTATAAGCCTGTTCAGGCGTGCACTCGGCATGCGCGGTCGGGTTAGAGATAGCAAGGATCACTGGCCGGTCATTAATTCTCGACATGGCCTCGACGACTTTTTGGTTGAAGGCACCGCCAATCGTGCTCACCCCGATGATCGTCGTGGGCTTAATGCTCTCGATAGCTGCGACGAAGTCCCGTGTTGGCGCGTGTTGGTGCGCATAAGGCTGTTGGAAATCAACGAGATCTTTGCGGGTGGACTCCAAGAGCCCGTTCACGTCGAACATGTAGACTTGAGCCTGTGCTTTTTCGAGCGTGAGCCCTTGTGAAACAAGAGCGGAACAAAGCAGATTGGCGAGGCCAATGGCAGCCGACCCTGCGCCGAGAAAGAGATATTTCTCGTCCTTCAGCTTTGTGCCCTTTAGCTTGGTCGCATTGATCATTCCTGCAAGGGTGATGCCCGCAGTCCCTTGCACGTCGTCGTTGTAAACGCAGTACTTGTCACGATAGCGCTCAAGAAGATGGACCGCGTCTACGCCTGTCCAATCTTCAAAGTGAATACAGCACTTCGGGAACACCTCCTGAACGGCATCGACAAACTCGTCTACAAAGGAAAACAAGTCTTCGGTCGATGGACGGGTCTTGCGCATACCGAGATACAAGGGATCTCGAAGATACTGCTCATTGTTCGTGCCCGCGTCAAGATACATCGGGAGCAGATATTGGGGCGGCACTCCGGCGCAGGCGGTGTATAGCTGCAGCTTGCCGATCGGAATCGCAGCTCCGTTTGCGCCAAGGTCTCCTAGTCCCAGAATGCGCCCAGCATCCGTAACACAGATGAATCGCACGTCCTTTTGCGGCCAGTTCCTCAATATCTCCTTAACTCTGCCTCGGCGCGCCATCGAAAGATACATGCCGCGAGCCTGCCGATAAATATGGCCGAACTTAAGGCAGACTTCCGCGATTGTCGGGTCATAGACGATTGGCAAGAAGCGAGAAGGGTCGGACATAACGGTGCGATAGAAAAGCGTCTCATTGTGATCGAGTAAATTGATCAAGTAAATATAGCGATCCAGGTCTGTATTCTTATTGCCGAACTGCATCATGACGCGGCTCAGTTGTAAATCTTCAGTCTCTGTTGCGTCTGGGAGCAAGCCGATAATACCCAAGGCTTGCTTCTCGTCCTCCGTGAACGCCGTTGACTTATTCAGAGATGGATCGTAGAGCAATTCAATGCCGCGTTTGCTTGTCGCCATATTCTCTCCTTAGTTCATTTTGGCCCGTGTCGAAGAATCAAGGCCACGATCTGATCAATTGCGTTCGCGTTGTGGAGGTGAACCATAGCTACGGAATCAGCGATGCGGTCGAAGTCGGTTTCTGTTATCAACCCAAAACTCAGTGCTGCATGGTTTAGCGCGAATTCATTGCCCATCGCGCAATGTGTGACATGTAGCCCTGCATTCTCGGTGTGAGCATCTCGTCTTCCTCCCTGCTATTGCAGATTTGGCCGATAGAAACTTCACCTGGGAGTGATCGAGGCCGGCCGCTCGACAATAGGACGATGGTTACTATAGCGGCCATAAGAAGTAGATCAAGTTAAGTCCATCGCTGGAGACCTCCGATACAAAACGATTCAATTTCCATTGAAATCGATCAACACACCACCAGATTTCGGCAATAGCTTTAGGAATCTCTCGGTTAACGCTCCGACTATCGGAATAGCGCTGCTTCCATAGAGTCACAATTCCATGATTGTTGAATGTGTCAGAAGCGGCGAAGAGGCAATTGGCGCGGCCCCCAATCCTCATCGATTGCTTTCTCAGCTTAATGAATGTTCAATCATTGTCCTCGGCACCTGCTGCACCGGGCCACAAATGAACGGGAGCAGCAAAGGGCCGCTCAGATTGGGATCGTGCATTGATGAGCCCGTGAATGCCTAGGATCTGATACCCGAAGAACTGGGAAAAGGAAGTTTCAGTCTAACGCCCAGAAGAATCACGCTCAGACGCTAAGTAGGTCACTGTCGCGAAACCCAAAAGGAAGGTGAGAAGCAAGATAGGTATATTATGCAAAGCACACATGATTCAGCACCGGTTTCACATGCGGGATTCGAATATCTCCTGCCCCCCAGACAAGTCGCAGCCTGGCTTGGCATATCCGATCGCTGGGTGCGGGACCATGCTACGCGCAGGGCGCCGCGGATTCCGTCGGTCCGGCCCGGATCGGGACATTGAGATTAAACTGTTCAGCAACCGGCAAAGTTCGCATAACAGGAGAAGACTCAGCGTTCAGCGGATAAACAAGAATAGCTGTCTGGCAATTTCATCCCGGTACGAGACAAGCGAAATTGCCAGACAGACTGAGCACCTAATCCTATTGGATCGTCAAGGCGAGATTCGCAACACTGCTATTGCCAGCACTATCCTTTGCCGTGATGGCCAGGCTCGTGGTGTAAACGATATCCAGGCTGCTCGATGAGGATGTTGATGATAAGTATTTGGAATCGCCGCTGTAAGAAGCCGTCGAAGAGCTATTGCCGATAGGCAGAGAGCTCGTGCTGAAACTCGCAGTCCCGGACGACAGCGTTGCCGTTCCGATAGTCGTGCTTCCGCTTGAGAATGTCACCGTTCCCGTCGGATACCCGCTGCCGGAACTTGGCGTCACCTGTGCTGTGAGAGTGACTTGGCTCTGAAAGGCCGGATTTTTCGGCGTAACCGAAAGTGTGGTCACCGTGGAAATCGGAGAGGACCCTCCGCCGCCGCATCCACTCAGCCAGAAGAGCGATACAAGGGCTACCATGGACAACGCAGAGAAAATATGGCGGCGCCGAACAGGAACGCCCAGCAGGAGCAGCCCTGCCACTGCCAGACTTGCTCCTGCGCTCAGCCAGCGTTCCGGCACAGATGCTACCTGCGTCATGTGGGTCAACAACGGAGATGCCGACTGCAGAGTGAGTGTTGATGTAACTGCGCCACCGGCTGCTGCGGTTGGAGTGCTGAAGGAGCACGTCAATCCCGCGGGCATATTTGCCGGACACGAGAAGCTGAAACCGACGGGATTCAATGTCTCAGATGCAGCAGGCGTTGCCGTCACCGTAACGGTTCCAGAAGCATTTGGGGCAAGCGTCAGCGCAGCCGGATTAGTTGAGGCCGTAAACGCCGCCACCAGATTGATCGTCGTCGAGAATGCAGCAACCGGCAGATAGTTTCCGTCCCCGGAGTAACTTGCGGTGATGGTATTCGGTCCCATCGTAAGCTGACTGGAGGGGACCGTGATGTAAACAACTGCGGACGGTGAGCTTCCGCTTTCCGAGTCTGGGGCGAGTGCCGCTGAACCCAATACAGCTCCCGTGCTTGTATTTGTAATGGTTACCGTACCGGTTGGAGTGGCACCATCCGGTATTCCTGCAACCAGGATCGACACGCCGGACTTTTGCCCGGATAACACTGTTGCATGGCCGGCGGAGATGGATGTGATCGCGGCTCCGGGAGTAATTGCAACTGCCAACCCCGCGGATTGGCTGGACGCAAAGGTAGTGTCTCCGGCATAGTGAGCAAACAGTTGATAACTGCCGGTCGGAAGCGTGGTGACGGATCCGCTGGCCTGACCACCGGTAAGGGGAAGGCTCCCAACCGCGTTGCTGCCGGTCGTGCTGTTCGTGGTAATGCCAACGATTCCTCCCGGTGTTCCAGTAATGCTGCTGGAGCCTGCCGGGGAAACAGTCACGTTCAACGTGATGGACGAGCCATATTGCACACTTGTACTTCCTGAAGCTGTGAGGCTTGTATCCGTCGAGATAAACGCCGAGGCCGCGCTGCTCCAGTTATTGACAAGATTCGCAACGTTGACCGAGCCCAGTCCTGTTGTCAGATCGTATCCAGTGCCGGCATTGTAGCCGGACAGAATACCCGTGAAATCTATCGGGTTGCTGATTGTGCAATTGGGGCTTCTACTCAGACATGGCACGGCATTGGTTCCCTGTGTGATGTCGTAAAAGATGCACGCATTTCCAGCCGCCACGTTCGCGGAACTGCAACTGGATTCATTTCCGCTCGCCCCATACTGTGTCGCAGCCAGCTTGTAGAAAATATAATTCGCATTTCCTTGCGCCGATGCGGTCTGTTGCTGTACCAGCGCCAGAATTCCGGCAAAGATTGGACTGGCAAAGGATGTGCCGCCCGCGCCCTCGATCTCCGTGCTCACATCGCAGGTCTTTGACGGCGTAGTATCCGACTGGCAGTAGACATAGAAGGAGCTCCAGAGCCCACTGCCTGCCATCAGGGAGACATCCGGCAGATCGCGTACGCCATCGGCAGGAATTCCGGCGACTCCGCTCTGCCAGGCCGGCTTGGGATACCCCTCTGAGCAGGATGTGACACCGTCGCTTCCGCCTGTAATACAGCCACTCGCGCCGCCGGCACCGCCAGCTACGGTCAAATATTGTTGTCGAACAAGAAAGTCATTACAGAGAGCCTCCGGTGTGGCATCCGTCAGGCCCTGTGCCTGCAAGGCGGATAGTATCTGAGGACTGGCACAGGAGTTGTTCCATGGCAACTCAGGAACATATGACTTCAATGACTGGAATGTTGTGGGTTCATTCGAATCATTCCAATACTGGCTCGGAGCGGTATAGCTGCCGTAAAGATCCGTTCCGCCAACCGCAACGTTATATGGCGTGGAAGCAATTCCGCTTACCGACAATCCATACTGTGCAATCGATACGTTTACATCGCAGGATGCCGATCCTGAGTCGCCTGCGGCAACGAAGACAGTGATGCCTTGAGCCGCGGCCTGCTGCCATATTGCCGCATAGAACTGATTGCCGGCAGCGCCCAGCTCATACTCACATGCGCCGTAACTGACGTTCATGATGGAGGCAAGATTGTTGTTGACAATATATGCCGCCGCGCCTTCAACACCGCCGGAAGTCGGCGTATTACCCGCCACCACCAAGTCAATCGTGGCCTCCTTGGCCACGGCGCCGGCCCACTCTACATCGAGATCGGCCTCGCCTTCCGCCCCCATCGAAGCCATTCCAGGATTGGGTCCAACATAAATTATGTTCAGCTTCTTGGCCGGTAAACCAAAACTCGAACGGAAGGAATCAATATCCGCGGGATTAATATCCGACGTGCTGACAATGGCAATCGTCTGACCTGTGCCGTCAATCCCGGAATCCCATAGGGGCTGCACATTGTAGAGAGTCGCCAGATCGTATGGAGCAATCGCGTGCAGGGTCTCGTTCCCCGACACTGCTGTGAGCTGCGGGTGTGTCCTGTCAGCCCCCGGGTCCGCGGACTTCCATTTGGCATCCTCGCGTTTCACCAGCCTCGGAGCCGAGTGCAGAGTATGGCGCGGAAAATTATTCAGCGATACAAAGCCACGGATCGCGGGCGCGAGTGCGGCAGGAATCTGCGGATCGACTGAGTTTGCGTAATAGGTCTGCCCATTCTGCAGATAGCGATGCAACTCGGTGTGGAACGCCGCTTTCAACTGCGCGTGCGTGCCAGAGAACACGATCAGATCCTGTCCGGCCATCGGCGGCTCAACCTGAAATCCATAGTTCTCTAGCCACTGCGTGATCTTCCGCACATCCTCGGGCGCCGCGCCAAACTGCTGCCCGAACTGTGCCGGCGTGAGCCAGTGGTGATAATTCGGAGACTTGGAATTCTGCTGGTCATCCAGCAGCTTTTCAAGCGCCTGCTGCTGCTTCGCGCCGCGATTCAGCAGCAGCATCGTGCGGCCGATTGGAAGCGAATCAGGCGCCGCGCCTTGATCGGCTGCGGACGTTGCCAGCGGATGCACGGTGCCGTGCAAAGTCACGAGGCCGCCATCCTCGATGCTCTGCGTGATGAGAGGCACAGGCTGAACCGGAGCAGCAGACGAGATGGATGGAACAATCTGTGCGTAGCCCACACCCACCGAAGAACCAAGGATCAGAAGAAAAAGTGTGATGCCAAAACAAGCGAAAAGCCGGAAGACCAGGGAACGCTTCATAGTCGCGAATTCTCCACGATGAAAATGTTGACGGGGCATGTTGAAAGGTGGAGACCTGGACACTCCTGTCCAGGTCTTCGCTCCTGAAGAGTTATTGCTGTGCCTGCCCAATGTTGACGGTGATGGTCTGGCTCACAGATAGCGTTCCCGCAGTAGCGGTTATCGTTAATGTGCTCGTGCCCATAGGTGTGCCGGGATATTTGTTCCCGCCATCGCTGCCGCAGCCAGTCAGTAGTCCGGTGCAGCCGCCGGCAAGCAGAATCAGAGCAAGAGCACTCCAGATGCCTGCATATCGGCGACGGCGCGGCAGAAGCAACAACAGTACGCCAGCAAGGCTGACACCGCCCGCCGCTGCCGTCTTCCACAGCAGATGCACCGCTCCCTGATATTGGTTATTCGTTGCCGTCGTAGCAACCACAACGGCCACATTGCCGGTCTGATTCGCACTTATCGTCAACGTACTCGGAACGACAGTGCAGCTTGCCTCTGACGGCGCACCCGTGCAGGTAAAGCTGATCGCTCCGCTGAAGGCTGCATTCGAGGTCAACGCTAACGTGGCCGTGCCCGTTGCACCTGGCACAAGAGAAAGACTGCCCGGAGATGCCGTCATCGTGAAGGCAGGCGCGAGCGCGGTAACGGTCACGGTCGCGCTTCCCGTCGCCGGGTTGTTGTTCGCGTCTCCGGAATAGGCGGCATTTACAACATCACTGCCTGCGGGAAGATTGCTGGTAATGAAGGTGGCGGTGCCATTTTCAAGCGGGCTAGAACCGAGCGCCGTTCCATTGATCGAAAACGTTACGGCCCCTGTGGCTGAACTGACCGTGTTGCCGCCCAACAGCAAGGCGGCAGTGAGTGTCACCGGCGCTCCCTGGCTGACCGTAGTGGGAGCAGCGGTCACTTGTAGCGCAGGCTGGCCCTGATTCAGAAACAGCGTGGAATTATATCCATTGGACAAGAGCAGATCCGTGCTGCCGACCGCGCCGAATGCTCCCGTAAAGAGAGGGATGTTAACAGTCTTCAGCCCGCTTTCAAGCACCCAGTTGAACGGAGCCTGAAACTCGCCATAGGACGGTCCGAAAACTCCTCCTCCAAGGTTTGGGAAAACCTCCAGTATCGGCGTAAAGGGAATAAGAGCATTGCTGGAGGTGAATTGGGTGACAGCAAGGTCCGGCGTACCGTCCCCATTAAAATCGCCCAATTTGCCAGTAGCCGGATAGAACCCTTGATCGATCAACTGTCCCGCCCCGAATGTCCTGTCGCCATTTCCAGGCAGCAGGAGAACACCGGAAGTGTTCGCAATCATCCCCTGAGTCGCACTGTTGTATTGCCCCTCCGTGGTGAGGATAAGATCCTGGATTCCGTCCTGGTTGAAATCGCCGGAAATAATGTCCGACACAATATAGTTCGGAGCAGCGTCTGCCGCGGCTGATGCCTGAAAGGTTCCATCGCCATTTCCAGGAATGACATACGTGTGGTGGCTTGGCGGGGCACTCGATGGGCCGCCGGGACCGATGGGGCCGGGCTGCTGCGAAGCCGGCGTGTAGGAGTCAATCGCGACAACATCTAGTTTTCCCGGAGCGCCGGTAAGGTCGATCAGCTTCACCTTAAACAGCGCTGTCCCTACAGGCGTATACTGCCCTGCCTGAAAGGTGCCATCTCCATTGCCCAGGAAGGTGAAGAATCCAGAGTTGACCGCCCCTTGCCCAGGCGTTCCGCCGGTGCAGAGGAAATCTCCCGAATACGCAACCACAATGTCCGCATTTCCATCGCCATTTACGTCGCCAGCGTCGGCATAATACACGGTACAAGCCGGCGTTACGCTCCCGAAGTTGAGCGCTTGCGGAGCCCCCGCATTCCCTTTGTTATCGATCGCTATTGTGTACAAAGCCGGGGGGCTGGCGATCGTAAGCAACACAGTCGTTCCCGCCGTCGTCTTGATGGCAACTGGCTCAAGAAGCGGATTGAAGCCAAGGGCTCCGAGGCTGATTCCGGAAATTACGGTGCTGAAGGTAAAGCCGTTGCTCTCATTGTTGCCGATGCCCGCGCCATTGTTGATCCCCAGAACAATGTCCGCGTTAAGATGCACCGGGAGGCCATCTCGATATACGTAGGAGGAATCTGTGGCAATCACATCTTCCAGGCCGTCGCCGTTCACATCGGCCACCGCCTGGACCCCAATGTTGGCGCCAAACGCATAGTAATCACTGCCGCCATTCGTACTTGGGCCGGATACTGCCGGGGCCGCATAAAACAAGCCGCTTTGCGAGGGATTCGTCGATCCCAGGTTCTGAAAATATCCGATCTGCGACAAGACGTCATCGGCCCAGATAAGGGAGGGATAGCCGCTGTTATCAAAATCGGCGGCCACGACATTGCCGGCACTCGCTCCCGAAACCTGCACCGGAGCCCGGCTAAAGGTACGGTTCCCGCTGTTTGGAAAGACATACGCCGTTGCCGCTGTGGTGGTAAGAAGATCGAGAAAACCATCTCCATCAAAATCCGCTACGACCAGGCCGGTATTCGGAATAAGAGGAAAAGCCCCCGGAGACGATGGGAACAACCCGGATGTTGCACTCAAATTGTCCGGGGTTCCAACCAGAGCGATTGCGGAGGCAGGATTGCCTGATCCGCCGGCATACGGTACGTCGTACAAGGCGCCATTCCCGGCAGAAATGACCAGATCCGTGGTCGAGATCGCTGCCCCGGTCGAACTGTTCGACGATAGCAGTGCACGATGGCTTCGCTTGGCCTGCGCCATCTGGCTGCCGGCGGAGCCCGAGATCAGGTTCGTAGCGATGATCGTTATCGGCGATTCGCTTGAGATCAACGGCGCGCCCGGCTTTACAGCAGCGGTGAAGGAGCCGTCTCCGTTGCTTGAGAGAACGAAAACGTAGGAGCCCGGTCCGGAAGGGCTCGTATATCCCGAATCTGTCAGAACAAACGCAAGCCCGGTCGGCTTACCGCCTTGGCTAATCACATCCGCAGCTCCCGTCCACATTCCGAAGGCTTCGTTTACCGTCGTATCTACTTCCTTGCCGGGAGCGAGTACGCCTCCGCCCTGATTCAGGAGCGTCAGCTCGGTAATGGTGCTGGTGGTGGCGTTCGGAGTGGCAGGAGTCAGGTCAACCGTCGCTACATCCGGCTTGCCGTCTCCGTTGAAATCCGCAATGACAATGGCTTCCGGTGCCGCTCCGGACGCCGCCGCTATGGAATAATCCGTGGCATTTCCAAAGGTACCGTCCCCGTTGCCATGCCACACGACCACCGACGAATTCGCCGTATCGAGAGCAATCAGATCCGCATTTCCGTCCCCATCCATGTCGGCAACCAGAGCCTGCACGATGTTGCGGCCCTTGCCTCCGGCGGTTGCGCTGGTATTCGGACCCAGCGGCTGCAGGGCGGCAAGATTCGAGAAAGAGCCGGGGTTCAGCAAGACCATGATCGTGCCATCGCCTTCAACATTGGCAAAATCGACCTTGCCATCGTTGTTGAAGTCTGCCGCCAGAGGATTCACCAGTGCCGCTCCGAAGGCAAGAAAAGGAGGAGCGACAAATGCGGGGGCATTCACGCGTACACTGCTCGCGGCAACCGAAGCTGCCTGCCTGCCCTGAGGCACACTCTCCGCCGCCTGCCTGCCCTGCTTCACCCAATCCGCAAGGTGGGAACCGATGACCGCCTCGAATGGGGTGTTTGGGGAAGGAGAGATCGGACGAGCGGAGTTCTGTTTTGCCTGGAGGCCGGCAGCCTGCGTCGACTGTCCTCCGAGCAAACCGACGAGCGTCGCCGCAAACACCCAGCGCAAACACGATGTGATGTGCATTCTATGTGAACCCCCGGTAAGAAACCTGATTTCCATATGGCTACTTAATTTGTCAGTCTGCCCGGGAGTCAACTAATTTAATCTAGAAAAATCTAAATCCCGCAGATCTCCCGCATATCGCTGGAAATAAATGACATAATGCGTTACGGGCGATAGCAGTTTAGATTTTTCCCGGCCTCATTTCGCTGGGCGATTCATGGTAAATTTAATCAAAATCTATGGAAGAGCATTCCGACACCGACTGCACTGACACAATTTATCGATTTGGGCCTTTCGAGCTGTCTGCTGCCAATCATGCTTTATATCGGAATGGGACGCTTGTCCGCATTCAGGATCAGCCCTTTCAAATGCTGCTTCTCCTCATCAAGCAGCAGGGGCGTGTCGTCAGCAAAGCGGAATTGCGGGATAGCCTCTGGGGTACCGAGACTTTTGTCGAGGTCGATCAGAATCTCTATGTCATCGCCGGCAAGCTCCGGGACCTGCTCGGAGACAATGCCGTCACCCCTCGTTTTATCAAGACCATATCCGGACGAGGCTACCAGTTCATCGGCCCCATTACCCAGGTGCTGCCTCCTCCGCTTCCAGCTCCGCTCGATTCCCCGCAAGCGAACGCGGAATATACAGAAGAGGGCGATGCGGAGCGTGCCTCCCTGCTGGCCGAGAAGAAATCTCATGCCATCGCCACGCAGCCTGAGCTTCCCCAAACCAGCCTGCCGCTGTCCTTGCCCCCAACCGCCGCCGCTCGCGCCACGAAGAGAATTTCCTTGTCCCTCGCGGCTGGATTCCTGCTATGCTGCGTGGCAGGCGCATGGCTGTATTTCTATGCCCGGCGCCCCATTTATGCTCCTCCGCAGACGATTATGGTTGGTAGCCCGAGTGATGCGTCGCAGCCGTCTCACTTTAACCAGATGCTTGCCTTTCTGGTGCAACTGAAGCTTCAGCAGTCCCCTTACCTCACCCTCATTTCAGATCAGCAGATTGCGCGCATCAAGCGAGACCCTGCCATTAACGGTCGGGAAGGCGAGTTGCAAGTATGCTCCTCTCTCGGCGGCCAGTTGTTGCTGCTGAGTGAACTGCGGCCCAATGCCAGCGGATACCGCATACTGCTGACGGCCTCACGCTGCTCTGACGGCAAGATATTGACGACGCAGCAGGCGGATGCGGACTCTGAAGCATCTCTGCTTACGGCTATCGACACAGTAACAGAGAAGATGCGAAAACGGCTCGGAGAACCCGCCAGTTCCCTGCGGCGATTCAACATGCCCCTTGTCGAGTCCACGACCATCTCCCTGGCCGCTCTGAAGGAGTTTACCGAAGGGGAACAGAAGCTGAAAGCAGGCAACAGCCTGGCAGCTATATCGAACTTCAAGACGGCTGTAGACCTGGACCCGCACTTCGCACTCGGATATGCCAAGCTGGGAACCATCTATCTGAATGCACAGGAGCCGGTATCAGCGGCGAAATATATCCGGAAGGCTTTTGAGCTCAGAGACACGACAACCGACAAGGAAAGGCTTTATATTGCTGCACATTACTACACAGATGTCACCGGCGAGTTGCAGCACGCGATTGAGACCTACGATCTATGGACGACGCTATACCCGCAGGACTGGGGACCACTAAATAATCTGGCCAATCTTTACGACCTGCTTGGAAGGCCGGAAAAAGCCCTGGTGTACGCCCGCGCGGCAGCACAGATCAATCCAAACGCCGTCCTCTCCACCTCGACTCTGGCCCAGGCCTATCTCGAACGCAACGATTCTCAGCAACTGAACGCGCTCTGCAGCGATCCCGCACACGGCCATAACAATCTCATTACATTCCACAACATCTGTTTTCTAGGCTCATTCGCGCAACATGACGACTCCGCCATGCAGCGCCAGTTGACGTGGGCCAAAGGCAATCCTCAGGAAAGTCTCCTGCTCGACACTGCAGCTTCCGCGGATCTCGGCAGCGGAAAGATCCGGGAAGCCCACCAGATCTTTTCCACTGCGCGGAGCAATGCCCTGGCCAACAAGCTGCCTGAGATCGCCACAGTGATGGATCTGGATGAGGCCATCGGAGATGCGGAGTTCGGCTCAGCGGGACTGGCCGCCAACAGCGTTCAGAAGGCACTCAAGACGATCCCCCATGATATTGAGGCGCAAGCTTATGCCTCTATCATTCTGGCCATCGCCAGGCGAGACGATCTCGCCTTGAAAGCCGCAGAATCCACGTATCGGCAGGCGGAGATGAACGATGCCATCAGCAGGCTCGGGCTACCCACTGTCAAAGCAATCCTCGCACTCCACCATCACCATCCGGCAGAGGCTGTCGCATATCTGGAGCCATCCAAATCATTCCTGCTTTTCGCGCCCATGAAATTCGCGCCTGCCTACTATCTGGGAGTGGCCTATCTGCAAAACCACCAGCTTCCTCAGGCAGCGGAAACTTTTCAGCAGATTTTGCAGAATCGCGGCATAGCCGCTGACTCGATCTATCTGGGTCTGGCCGCTCTCTCCTTAGGGCAAACACTCGCTCTTGAAGGCGACTCCCGCGGCGCCGCAAAGGCATACGATCTTGCCGCCGAGACATGGCGTGGCGCAGACGCGGGCTTCCCCTCACTCAGACAGCTTGAGGTCAGTCGGAGCAGCCTTTCACACACAAATATCGTAAATATTTCACATTGAGGCCGTTGATTGTTAGGTCGTTCACAATGAACTAAATACAGATGCAACTCGAAATTCTTCCTGCGCTTAAGGTTGACGAGCCCCAAAACCGCACGAGGTTAATTCCGCGAAAATCATCAATGGGCAGACTGTCCAGAAAACGGGGGTATTTTCGGGGGCACTTAGGTAAATCAGGGACAACTGACGTTACCACGCGCGAGGAATTCTGTTATGCAGTTTTCACTGTTTAATATAATATAATGAATGATTTACCATAACATCAATCGGAATTACTAAAGGCCATCCATGCTTTCAGTCCGAATCTCCCCTTCTCCGCCAACATCCTTCCATAGCTGTCCATAGTCGTCTCTTCCCGTTCGCCCCTACTCTGCAAAGGCACCAACATACTTGACTCACCAATCGAAGGAAGCCGACATCCAAAATGCGTTTAGCTCGACCAAACAGGTCCACATGCATCACAGGAACGAGCAAATTCATCGAAAACTCGCAGATCGAGGGTCGCTACGCCTACGCAAATGACTTGGTGAGTCAAGTATGTTGGAACCTCTGCAAATCATTGAAAATAAAGAATGGACGTCCGCGCCCGTCCATCGCTCTCCATGTGAAGCCGATGCTGACCGGGAGCACATGCGAGGGTATCCTATTTTTCACCCCAGAGTAAAACGGGGGTATCAATCAGGATCATTGTCTATGGAAATTAACAAACCTAAAGAACTCACAGTGAAGAACGCTTCTCTTCACGGCTCGATGAGCGTATTGGCCTGACGGCAACAGTTGAGGGCTAATCCGTTCCCCATACGATCAGATAGAGGGCGTATCTTCCGCGGCTGTGGCTGTAACATCCGCGGCATTTCCTGCGTTCTGCGCGTCAACGCTGCGATTCATCCAGATCTGGATTAGAGACACGAAAGCGGGCAGGCCCATGGAAAAGACCGCGACTACCTGAAGAGGAGGAAAGGCGTTCGTGGCCACGTAGCGAATAGCGAAGAACGCATAGACGATCACAGGAAGCGCCGCGAAGGCCCCGGTGGTTGTGCTCTTTGCATCATCCGTCCGCCAGAGCAATCCAACCAGACAATAAACCAGAAAAGTCGTCAGCAGCCATCCGAGATAATTGCGCTCCGGCACACCAAAATAGACTCCGCCCTTCTCCCATACCCAGTTGCGCGCAAGCGTTGACATGGCTGGGTCCATGACCAGATCCCATGCTGTCATCACCATCGCCGACAATGCGGCCAGAACGGTGATTCCCGGAATCGAGCGCACATCGCTCGTACGGAGAATGGCTTTGGCTACCACGCGCGAGGGATAGATCATCATGAACCACCCCAGGGGAATGAGGACCGGCACATGGCCAAGCTTGATTCCGAGCATATCGCTGTAGTGATATGCCCCGAAGACCAGCCCGGTTCGCACTCCTATTTCTTCCATCGCGTAGGTAACGATCGCGGAGACCGCAAAGAAAATCCCCGTGCGTTTCGGTCCTTCCACGGCCCAGCAATGGAATACGGAAAAGAGGACAAAGAACAGCACAAATCCAATGTTTCCGAGCATGGGAAGCTTGATCCAGGGCGTTGCCGCTTCCGCCAGAATCAGGTACATGATCGCGGCGAAAAAGACCACGGATAGAATACGAGTAATTCGACTCATCGGGCAGACTCCACCTTGGGTTAACTTGATTCAGTAGCCCCTGCAATAAGCTCCTTCGAAACGCGGACCTGCAGAATCGGGAGACGGGGAATTGTGACTAGGGGAAATGAAAAGGCCCTCACAGAATATCAATTTCCCGGCGGCTTCTCTTCAAAAAAGTCTTTCCTTCAAAGAAATTGTTTGTATGTTTTGTAACAACTGGCTGAGAGGAGCCACTGCCTCGAACTCTTGAATGAAATCTGTGGCCCCGGTAGGGACGCTGGACGAGAACATTCCGCCAGAGCCGATTGACGCGCTGTCTGAAGGTGCGCAACGAGCCGATGTTCCCAGGAACAGCATGGTATTGGTAGTAGCCAGTGACCACCTTCCGAAGCCATGCACCAACTTGGCTGATACGATCATGCTTCCGGCGGAGAAGCTCAACCTTGATGGTCTTCAGCTTCGCTACCATTCGCTGTTTCGGCGTAATCCGCCAGACGGTGAAGGTATCGGTCTTGTGGCAACGCCCGCAGTAGTGGGTGAAGCCCAAGAACGTGAAGATCTCTGGTTTCCCTTTGCCCCACTGTTTCCGTTTGTGGGCTGCATAGCGCCCGAACTCGATCAGCCGAGTCCTTTCCGGGTGGAGTTCCAAGCCGAACTTCGCCAACTGCTCCTTAAACTCGTCAAGGAACCGCACTGCTTCGGCTCGATGCTGGAAGCCCATCACAAGATCGTCGGCATAACGAACGATGATGACATCGCCGGTTGCCACTTCCCTGCGCCAGGCATCCGCCTATAGGTCGAACACGTAGTGGAGATACACATTAGCGAGCAGCGGTGAGACCACTGCTCGCTAATGTGTACCTTGCTTCGTTTCCAACCACTGGCCATCCTCCGATACTCCCGCCCTGAGCCATTTCCGGATCAGGCGAAGTATTCGGCGATCGGCCACCCTATGCTCGATGAACTTAGTCGTCCACTCGTGGCTCATGTTATCGAAGAAGCCGCGGATGTCCGCATCGAGCACCCAGTTCACTTTCTTCCGCTCCAGTCCCACCGCAAGCGCATCCAGCGCTTGATGAGGACTGCGGCCCGGACGGAACCCGTAGGAGAAGCCATTGAAGTCGACCTCATAAATCTGATTGAGGATCATCACCACGGCCTGCTGGACGATTTTGTCTTCCAGTGCCGCGATACCCAACGGACGTCGCCGCCCATCGGCCTTCGGTATATAGACTCGCCTGAACGCTGCGCCCGGAACGCTGCGCGGTGAACCCGGCTGTGAAGATTAACGAGCCGATCCTCCAGTCCAGATTCATACTCCTGCCACCGGACACCATCGGCTCCCGGCGAAGCTTGACGCTTGAGAGCGTAGAAGCTATCGCGCAACAGCGATGTTGTCACGTGGTGGAGCAAGGAAGTGAACCGTTCCTGTTTCCTTGCTGCCTTACGCACACCGTCCAGTCCCTGGGGCATGCGGTTCCCGCTCTGAGTCGGGAGCATGCGTGGCTGACCGATGTTCTCCTTCATCTGCGCCCTTCCCTCCCCCGCCTCCGCCGCAGCTATCGCTGCTTTGTTCGGCTGGTTCACAGGTACTACGGCACAGTCCGACTTCTCCAACACGTGCATGTCCGCCGTTCGGCTTGAGGCCTTCGCGGACCGGCCTTCGCCAAGTGGCGAAGGCGCACTGGAGATCTCCCGGTTCTCGTGCATGTTGTTTCTCAGCGTGCGCGGGCTCTCACGACTACGCAGGACCGGACAGTCACTCGCGGATACCGCAACTGCCGTTTTGCCTTCCTCCTGCTCACTAGGGAGTCGGCATCCTGATCTGCGATTTTTCGAAGCTCAATCACCCCGCCCACCGATGCCTCCGGCCTACGCTTCACCGAACACCTCGCGATGCCCCATGCAAAACTAGAGGTCAGGATGGATTCACTACTTCCTTTCCTGCAGGGGACTTGCACCCCCCTACAACATGCCGGTTTATCCCGGCGCACAGCGCACTATCGCCAACCCACTCATCGAGCGGCATACTCATGAATACTGGCCGACTCGTCGTTAGCTATCGATGTCCCTGCGTAAATCTTGCGCGTACATGCGCCCGAATCCGACCTCCTGTATGAGGCCCTTCTCGTAGATGCGATTGAAGGCTACGTCGCAACAGGCTTCTTTCAAAACAAAGAAGAGCGCGGCACTCTCCGGGTGCCGCGCTCTTCTTGCACCGGACCTACTTCGGTTCTTTAGTGATCGCTTCCGCAGCGTTGCCGGCCACGACCCCGCTTGCCGACCCCGCCACGACTACTTCATCCTCGTACCAGAGGAATCCGAAGTCGTCGATGCACTCCGGAAAATCCGGTTTGATGATGATGTATCCCGGAATCACGGCGCCCGGAATGTAAGCGTTGTCGGCGCGGTTGTTGCTGTAGATCGATCCAAGTTGAAACCCGCTCGGCCAGTCTCTGCGGTAGCGGCTTGTCCATTCACGACTAAATCGGCGCCGAACAGGCTTGCGCCGGAGGTCCGGGCCAAGAGAAGACACATTTCGATTCAGGTCAGCACAGATGGCAATTAGGTCACTCCTTCGCCCCTAGGTCTCTACCGGCTCTGTTGACCAGATCGCTAAGACCGAGTAAATCAAGGAAGGCCACGTACTTTTCCCGGTAATCGTTGACCAGATCGAAATCGATTCGTTCTTCGGCCATGCTCTCTGTCCTCGCACTGCGTCGAAACTTACAAGGCGGCCTTAGAGCTATCCCCCGCTTCAATGTGGAGCAAGCTTATTTCGGATGGGAACACAACCATCATCCAGCGATTCCGATACCAATCGGCTCTGATCGACATCGAATGGGTAGGAGATCCTCATGACTCAGCAACAGTCGCCGGTATGGTTCATCACCGGCTGTTCGACAGGCTTTGGTAAGGAACTTGCGAAACTTGTGCTGGCTCAAGGCTGGCGTGCCGTGGTTACGGCGCGCAATCCCGACCAGTTGAGAGATTTGGTGTCCGGTTATCAGGAGAGCGCACTCGGGCTCGCGCTCGATGTGACAGACCGGCATCAGATAGCCGAGGCCGTGCGGCAGGCCGAGGAGAAGTTTGGTCACATCGACGTCCTGGTGAACAATGCCGGATATGGGTATCTGGCGGCGATTGAGGAGGGTGAGGACGATCAAGTCCGTAAGATGTTTGAGACCAACTTCTTCGGTCTGGTGGCCCTGACCAACGCGATTCTGCCCGGCATGCGTAAGCGCCGGAGCGGACGCATCGTAAACTTTTCGTCAATCGGCGGCCTCACGAGCTTTGCCGCCACCGGCTACTATCACGCCACCAAGTATGCGGTGGAGGGGCTCTCCGAGTCTCTCTCAATCGAGCTTGCTCCGCTTGGCATCAAAGTATTGATCGTTGAACCGGGTCCATTTCGAACCGATTGGGCTGGACGCTCGTTGCTTGAGTCGAAGACCGTCATCGACGATTATGATGCCACGGCGGGCCAGCGGCGGCGCCAGAGCCGGGAGCGCAGTGGCAAACAGCAGGGTGATCCCGCCCGTGGCGCGCAGGCAATTCTCGAAGCTGTCGCTTCCGATAATCCGCCGCTTCATCTTCTCCTGGGAAAGCCCGCACTGGAGCTTGCGTATAAGAAACTGGATGCGCTGAAGAAAGACTTCGAGCAGTGGCGAAGTGTGACGCTCGGCGCTGACTATCCCGAGTTTCAGGATAGCCACTAAATTTGTGGACGTGCTGCGGCGTATTCTTTCCTCTGAGGCACGTATCTCATTCTGGAGTCTCCAAAATGCCGACAGTACCGGTTCTACCAAAAACTATGACTGCTGCGGTGATCGATGCAGCAGGGCCATCAAAGGCACTGCAGATTCGAAGCGTGCCCACGCCGCAGCCGACCCACGGCCATGTCATCGTCGCCGTCGAGTACGCAAGCATAGGCCCCTGGGATGTTGAACAGCGGGCAGGCACTTTTGGAACCATCAAACCGGGAACCATTCTCGGGGCTGACGGAAGCGGGACAGTTGCCGCCGTGGGCCCTGGCGTCGACAACGTCAAGGTCGGGGACCGCGTGTATTCCTACAGCTACGGCAATGCCAACGGCGGGTTCAATGCGGAATATGTCAGCGTTCCGTCCGACAGGGTTGTGCACCTGCCGCCTCACCTGGATATGGTTGTCGCCGGCGCAATGCCGTGCGTCGCTTTGACGGCGCTTTCCGGCATCGAGACCCTGAAAGTTGGGCGTGATCAGCGCCTTCTTGTCTTTGGCGCAAGCGGCGGCGTAGGCTCTTTCGCGACTTGGCTTGCTCATGAAAAAGGAGCAACGGTTGTGGGTACAGCGCGTCCGGACGCTCAGAAGTATGTCCGCCATCTTGGGGCGGCCCACGCATTCGATCCGAACTCCACGGAATACGAAGCTGAAATCAGGAAGATCGCACCGGAAGGTTTCGACGCCGCCCTTATTGCCACGAACGGCGATACACTTACCGGCATTTTGAAGCATTTGAAGACAAGCGCACAGCTTGCGTATCCCAACGGCGTAGAACCCGTGCCGGTTCTGAAAGGCCATACAAGCCTGGCCTATGACGGAGAGATGTCTCACCCGGCATTCGAACGATTGAATGCCGCCATCGGTTCGCGGGCAGTTCCTTTGAAAACCGAAGTCTTTGCGTTGAAAGATATCGTAGCGGCGCACGACAGGTTTGAACGTGGACACGTCGTGGGAAAGCTCGTGCTGCACATCAAGTCCTGATTTTTGGTCAGTTTGAATCTTTGCCGCCCGGCGTCGAGAGCAGAACGTCGAGAGTGCCGGTCTACTATGCCGATAACCGGCCCATCACTTGCCCAGTGAGCCTATTCAACCTCAACGGAGGCTTCACTCCTACAGAGAATTGTGCCAAGTCTGCCCGGACTAGAATCGCTCAATCCGGCGCTCGTGCTTTCTAGGGAGCGTCCTATCGGCTCCGTTCAGCAATTAGGACTGACGTGCAATTTTTTCTCAAACCAGCCCTCCACTTGATCGTTGGTCGTCTTATTGAGACTGCGCATCTCGTCCACGAGAACTTGTGCGCAGCCTCATATCCCGGCCTGCGACGTCTGTCCTGGAACTCCACGTCCCCGATAGCATCCCACCATTGGGTATTAACGCCCGCGGCAAGACAGCACCCAGCCTGGATGCTTTGCGCCATCCTGTATTTCCTGGAAGGCGAAGCTGAGGTTCAATTAGGCGAAGACATCGTTCAGGCGAAAGCCGGGTCATTTGTATTTATGCCCCCGCTGCTGCCCCACGGCATTTCCGCGAAGACAGCGGTCAAAATGCTGCTTGTGCAGATAAAAGCCGCCGCGAATTGAGGCCAAGAAATGCCGCCATTTTCTCCGTGACTGGTTTTCTTCAAGTACGTACGGGAACACCGCTTGTTCTCATTGGAAAAACTGCGATGGTCAATATTAAACCTGTCTACGATGCGCCTGCTACTGCAGATGGGACTCGTTTTCTTGTCGATCGGCTATGACCTCGTGGCATAAAGAAAGAATCCACATTGTGTAGGCTGACGCTCTGCGCGATCCAGAAACTGCGGTAAGGACCTTGCACAGCATTGTAGAGTCCGCTAAGGCAGCGGCTAAAGGGCGAACAACCGCTCCCCTCTATTCAGATTCAGACCTGAAACTCCACATGAAAAATCTCCACTCTGGTCCAAAGGCATAACAGGCTCTGGCTTGCTGAGCCGCTCTAACCCATCTGTTGTGTGGCTTCGTGAGTGCTATCCCAACTCGGTGAGCCCGAACGACAAACTCTCATCCAAGTCCAAAAGAGTTCTCACAATTTTGGAGAAATCTCCCCCTGAACTAGGACGGCGAATCCATAATCTCCCGTCACTCGTTGATTCCTAATGCGTTATTAGCGATGCCCCCTATCGTCTTTGGACGGGACATCGTGAATGAGAGTCGTCGTGCTTCCTATCTTCACGTTCAACAGCCAGGGATTTGGCGAGGGCAGGCGCAATTCGCCGTTCCCGATCTGCACCGGCATCCAGAGATAACGGGAATCCCAAAGCGCCATGGGATTCCAGATGTCGCCCATGAAAATGACGGACGTTTCCTTGGAGCCAACGATCTTGAGGAGCATAGTTGATTGTCCCTGGTAGGTGTTTACCTCCGGTGGAGCGATGTCCTTGAACTCTCTCCAGGGTCCGCTCAGTGAAGGCGCAGTTGCATAGACATTCGGGTTGGGGCGCCATCCGGTCATGTGCGACCCAAGCACGTAGTAAAGGCCGTCGTAGTGGACTAAGGCACCGCCTTCGAGTGGTGCAGGGATAAAACTGATCTGCTTGTCGACAGACATGTAATCGTCCGACAGTCTGGCGATGAAAAAACCTTTTGTGGGGCGCGACTCGAAGATCAAATAGGCAGCGCCGTCGTCATCGATAAACTGGCCGATGTCACGGCTCTCCTGATCGAGGGGGCGAAAGCTTTTGACATAGGCATAGCTGCCGTCGATGCGGTCGCTCACGGCTACGCCGACGCGAGCGAGTTTGTAGCGGGCATCATCTAGATGGAAGTACAAAACAAATTTGCCGGTGCGGGCATTGTGAAAGAGCTTCGGGCGTTCGAGAACCCAGTGCGAACCGAGGTGTTCGGGATCGGCAAGCACCAGTATCTGGCCGCGGAAGGCCCAATGCACAAGGTCTTTCGTGGAATAGCAGGCGACGTAACGTTTTTCAGGATCGTTCGACGGAGTGCGGTCCTCGCCCACCCAATAGTAAGCGCCCTTCCAGTGCAAAATGCCACCGCCGTGCGCCTGAATCTGCTGTCCGCGATTGTCGCGCCACACCTCCCCAGGAAGCACTTGTGCAGGCGCGATGTGCACGGATTTAAGTAAGATGAAGACAAAAAGAGATCGCAAAAACAATACCGAGAACTTTTTCATCTGATCCTTTTCCGGCCGCGATCATGCCGCGGTTTTGGCCCGGGACAATCTCTTCGGTTCGAGACAGTTCCGTTGCATTTCTGACGTTCGGCAAGCATAAGCAATTGACAGCATCTATTGAGAAACGTATTCCACGCGATCTCGACTTGCTGCCGGCTCAACCTGGATGGATACATTGTTCGGGGTGCGCCCATCTTCGTCGTAGATTTCGAGCGTGTCCCTGCGCTGCAACCAGCACTCGGGAATATATAGGCCGTTGACGGGAATCCTCTCAGGATAGCGTCCGAGATTGTGGCCATTGACCCATACATTGCCGTGCCCCAATCCAGCGACCACAACTCGCCAGATCAGCGTTGGTTGCTGGGGAGATATCGCTGGCGCATCGAATGTGGTTCGAAAGAACTGAGGGCCATCGAAGTGATCGTTCGGTGTCAGGTCACGCCAATCACTGGGAGTAACAGCGCCGGCGCCCCCGCGCATACGCCAGCCCGTGACTGGAGTTTCGTTGTCATAGCGGATGAGACGCACGCCTGTGCTCACGCCTCCCGTGGCATCGTAATTGCGGACCAGCAGCGCCACACTGACGGAAGAGGCTTGCTGAAAGGCCGCGTCGAGATTCAGAGAAAATGGGTCGTTCCATCGTGGATGATTCCCAACCTTCACTCCGTTCAGAAAGACGGTAATGTCCTGGTTCGCCCCAGGGAACTCGATAAGATGATGATGAGCAACCGAGCGATGGATGGTGGTCACGAACCATGCGAGACCATTCTTGTGATGGAAGATGTCGTTCCCCACTGTATAGCTCTGCCATCCGGGCGCATCGATTGCCGGAGGCGCCTGCAGGTTGTCAGACCATTTCGCTGGCGCGGTCCGCCAGTCCGGCGTTTGAATGACAGCATCGTCCCATAGCACCGCCGAGCCATCAATGCCCTTGTCGTCTGTTGGCGTTAACGCGCCGAGGAAGCTGTAGAGTTTGTCCCGGCCATCGTGCGCGGTGAAGATGGCGATAGAGTGCTTTCCGGCAGAAATGTCGAGGGGGAAGGCCGGAGAATGCGATTCGATCTTTCCCACACCTACGCCATCCACGAATACTGTCGCGCGGTCTCCGCCCCGGTCGAACCGCAAAAGTTTTTTCCCTGGACTAACAACATTCACCGTCGTTCGATACCACGCATCGGCAGTCAAATCGCCATCGGCGCCCATCTGCTCGGGATTTGTGCTCTGCTTCCAGCCGTCATCGTTGAACTGAATCGAAGCGGGCTGAGACGCTGGCGCGGTTTGCCAGGCCGCCGTCCGCAGGGATGTTATGTGCGCCGTCTGCGAGGCATTCATGGAGAACCGCAACGGCGCGCTTCCGGGTCCATAAGCAATTACGTTGAGCGGGGCGCCGTGGCTCTGCAACGGTTGCTCTGTCGTAAGTTGCAATCGTCCGTTCTGCGTACGAGCCTCTCCTACATAGGAAGGCCCGGAGATAACGTAAGTGTTTGAGCCAAGGTCGACAAACCATGTTGCGTCGGCCCGGCGCTGGCTGACCGCGAGAATGCGGACTCGCTGGGCGCCTGCCGTGAAAGTATACTCAGCCGGATCGTCGTCAGAGAACGAAAAGCTCAGGTGCAATCCACTGGGAGTCTTCTGAAATGCGCTTTGGCCGGTTTGGATTTGCGGCGATTTTTCCGTGGAAAAATCGAAGGCGGCAGTGCTTCCTGGAGGACCATATGCGACGAGTGTGACGTTATTACCCGCGCTTGCCGTGCCAAGAATGCGGCTGGAAGACCACTCGACTGCAACGCCTTCGGCAAGCCGCACGTTTGAAAGGAGCGGAACGATCTCGCTTGGAGCCAATACCAGATGAGCCTTTCTGGTCGCCGCTCCTGTCGGCAGCGTTACATCGGCTTCCTGCTCGGAACTGGTGGGATTGTCCAGAAAAAGAATTGTGCCGGCGGGACTGCGCCGCGCCGTGAGCTTCACCTGAGGATTGGAGACCACTGTCTGGGCGGCTGCGGTCGCATCTGTGCTGTTTTCAAGGATGCTTGAAAAGCTGGTCGCAAACCATGCTGCTTGTTTGAAGCTGTAGTAGAGAGGACGCAAATCGCCGGCCTGGCCGACAGCAGCGCCGTAGTCGTAAGAGGCGGCGTCTTCATGGTTGTTGGTATATCCGAAGTTGGTGCCGCCATGCGCCATGTACACGTTGTATCCGTTACCACCGTGCGCGATCATCTTCCATGCGCGCCGTCCGAACACAGCCGCATCTGTCGGTTCCGGACCGTAATGGTCGTACCATACGCTCCAGAATTCCGTGCTGAACCAGGGATTGGGCCGGCCAGGGTCATCAAACGACGCTGCATCGCCCGCCGGGTCGCTCGCGTGATGAAGCCCGCTAAGGAAGTACGGCACTTCAATACCGAGCGAAACCGCTTTGTCGCGAAGGTGCGTGAAATAGGAGTTGGGCATATCTGTGCCCCAGCCCGCGGGGTGCTCGTTCTCCAACTGCACCAGAATCACGGAACCGCCGCGATTGACCTGGTTGGCGGCAATAATCGGGATCAACTTGTCAAAGAAACGGTCCACGTAGCGCTCGAACGCGGCATTGGGCTGACGAACGAGCACATCCGGCTTGAATCGCAGCCATATCGGATAGCCTCCCTGGTCCCATTCGGCGCAATAGTAGGGTCCGACACGGGCAATTACATACATATTCAATTCGCGAACCAGTCTGAGGAAAGCATCGAGATCGTGGTCGCCGGAAAAATCGAACTGCCCTTCCCTGGGTTCGTGAAAGTTCCAGAACGTATAGATTTCGACCGTGTTGAATCCCGCGCGCTTGAGCCTGAGCAGCCGGTCGCGCCAGAGTTCGTGCGGGACTCTGGCATACTCCATACCGGCTGAAACGATGAACGTTCGCCGGCCGTGAATCAGGAATCCCCGTTCGTCGAAGTCGATTGCGCTCCGAGCAGCCTCTGCCGCCCGAAATATGTGGTCATTTGCGGGAGGGTCAGCGTGAGCCTTCAAGGAAACGGAGCAGTAGGCGATTAGAAAATAAGAGGTCGCAAGAAATGCGCTCAAGCGGAGACGATGAAAAAAGAGCATTCGGAATTCCTCATGGAACAAACCTGAAATGATTATCGCGGTCTTCTCATGACCGCGATGGCCAAAACTTACGATGACTCGTGTGCCGCGCAAACATATACGCGGCTCGGTCAGTCGCCAAACTGCGGCGGCTGCCCGAATTGCGAGGTGAACAATCGCATCATCCAACGACGGTGCAGCATGAGATACGCGGAAAAGTTTTCAGGATGCGCGGGATTGAAAGACGGTTCGTTCCAATCCAGATTGTCAGAATGATACTTCTGATCAATCGAGGCATTCGGATCGGGCGGAAGATCGACATTGCGGCCGAAGTAACGATTCCCTTCAAATTGAATCTCCGTAGCCCCGCCCCATCCGGGCTCTATCTCATACTTTCCATCCGGACTGCGATGCACCTCATGCCCATAGTGCGCCGTCCCGGCCACATCAAATGTGTTTTGTCGGAATACAGCTCCTTTTGACCACCCGTCCCAATTGCTGACAAGCAGCGCCTGAACATCGTCCTCGGGAGATGTGTAAATTACATTCTCTTCCACCGTCGTCTGGTCCGCGCCGCTGAGATTGAAGATGCGGTTGTGATCATTGCGGCTGATGTTGTGCCGGATGACGGTGCCGGTGTTACCCAGATTTTCAGCCGGATCGCGTTTGACGGGCGTGCAGATCAGCATGAAGCCGCCCTCGTTGTCGTGGCTGTAGTTATAAAGGAAGTGCGTATTGCGCGAGTTATAGTCCGAATCAAACCCTTCGCCGTCGCGGGTTGTGCGCGTAAACGCCGCTTCATTCAGGCGAAATGTCGAGTTATCCGTGCTCCACGGCCAGATGCCAGCGTTGTAGTCTCCCGATCGGCTGTTGCAGTGCACAACAATATTGTGTTCGACGAGAGCGCCATCCGTAGCCCATGGTACGATTCCATCGCCGCCAATATCCTCCGCATAGTTGTCGCGGATGACAACGTGAAGGCTTGGAAACCACTTCGCACGCGAGAACTCTGTGCTTTGACCAGCGATGGCTGAGCGATCCACCTTCCAAATGATATTTCGCTCAATCAGAAGATCATCGAAACGGCTGGGGATTTTGTCGCCTGCCGTTCGAAAGAGAATGCCGCCGGTTTCTTTACGCTTATTTGTCCCGTTGATGTCATGGATATAGAGATCGGACACCACGAGATGATGCGCCGTGCCAAAGTTTTCGACAGCGACCAGTACGCCTCGACGTGCTCCGGACTGCGCGCCGAGATTCGTGATTTCAATGTGCCGCACTTCAATTTCTTCCACGTTAATCAGTTCAATAACATTCTCGACTTTCCCCTCGCCATCTATACGTGGCAGCACCCCTTCTCCATATCGGTCGATCAGAATGGGCGCGCCTTCGGAGCCGGAGCTTGATAGCGCGAGATGGCCCACCCAGCGGCATCCTGCGCGAAGCAGAATACGGTCTCCCGATTTATACCGGCGTTCGTTCACTTTTTGGAGAGTTTTCCAGGGCGCCGACGGCGATGTACCAGAATTGGAATCATTGCCTGCATTGGCGTTCACATAAAACGTAGACGCATAGATCCTCGATGGGACAAGAAGAAATATCCCTATGATCAGCGCTGACGCAAGTCTCACATCTGCCTCCGCGAACGGTTACTGTAGGTCGCTGACAATGCTTTCGAGCGCTTTGCCGAAGGCCCACCGAATCTGCATCGAGGGCCTGGTTCTTGGAGTGACATAAGAATCCTCGTATTGATTTCCAACTTACACGCAGTTTCGATCATGCAAACGGGAAGCATTCTCAGCCTCCTGCTCGCAGACAGATTATCGGCACTCTTACGGGCAGAGTCGTGGCGCATGTACGTTACTGGTTTGAGATTCAGCATTGTTTGCTCATCCACAGGCGACTTACTCAACAACAATGTTCAGGGTTGTACTGCCGGTAATGGAGCCTGTTGCGGCGTCGGCCCCCGAGACCGTCACGTAATACAGTCCCGGCGCAGTTCTCATAGTCGCCGAGTTGCCGCAGCCCGTAATCACCCCAAGAGCAGTAGCAACGATGACTATGACCAGAAGCGCACGGAAGCCGCGACGGCGAACTGGAATTCCGAAGAGAAGGAGGCCGGCCAATGCCAGTCCACCTCCACCGATCACGAGTCCCTTACTTGGCCGTATCGCCTGGCTGGTGGTCGTTGGCAAAGATACGGTAAGTGTCGCAGTCGCCGGCGTATATGCCGCGATAGTAACCGAAGCAGTTGTGCCCGAGCCGAGGCCGCAGGTCAGCGGTCTGCCCGGCGAGGGACCGACGCCAAGTGTGCCTTGATAGGAAACGTTGCAGGTAAGGTTCACCTGTCCTGAGAAGCCTCCGGAAGGGGTGACTGTGATTGTGTATGGTATCGAGCCGCTGGTACCAGGGGGCAGTAGGTTGTTGCCATTGCTGTTTCCGCTGTTGATTAGCGTGATCGTCTTTACTGGTGTATTGACTCGAATGGAAGCGGTTGCCGATACGAAGCTGGTTCCGTATATCGGTGAACTCGTGGTGTCGGGAACATAGGTCGCAGTCAGAATGTCCAATGCAACATCAAGTGCGCCGGCGGCAACGTTAAATGTCACACTGCCGCCAATCAGGGCTGTAGCCGGGGAGGTATAGCCTCCGCCCGTCAACGTCACCGTGCCAGTGGGCGTCGGATTGCCGCTTCCGCCGCTGACGACAACCGCCTCTGTTAGCGATTGCTTAGTTGTAATGGTTGCTGAAGACGGTGTCGCAGTCACCGTAACCGGCAAATATCCGCCCCCTGGACTCGTGCTCGCAGGGGTACCGAGGACCGCCACCTCCCAAAGCTGCGGCGTATACCAATTATTGTTGGGGTTATTCTGGAGAACGGCACTTTCTAGATCGATCCTCACATATCTTGCGGTAAAGCTGACCGGATCGAAAGTGAATCCGTAAAGCTTGTTGCCGATATGATCGATCGTCGTCCAAGTAGAACCGTCATTGCTGTAATCGATGTTATATGTGTAGTAGCCTTCGGACCCCTTGACCATATACCAGGAAATGTCGATCTCCTGAACCGGCTTTGGCGATCCAAGATCCACCGTCCACAACGCTGGAAAGCAACTATTGCCGCCGCATCCGGTGGCAGCAGAGACCCATTCGCTTGCATAGTTCCCATCGGCGGCAAGTTGCGGCGGATTGGTGGATAAACTAGAGTCTGCCGAGGCCGTTCCTGCCGATGCGAGATTCGGCGTATCGGGAAGGGTAAGCAATCCAGTAGTCTTGTCAATGCTCCAGGAGCTATACCAATTCAATGTAGCTGTCTGAGTGCTGCCATCGAGCGTCAGAGGCAGCCACATCGATCCGCTATCATTGTGTCCACTTAAGTGATCCAACGTCATCACATAGGATGTTGCCTGGGTGCCCTTGATCGTAAGTACGTCGCTTTCCTGACCGCCGAATGTCGACGAATTTCCGAGATTTTGTAATGCCGACCATCCTGACAGCATGGATGTGCTGGTAGCGTATCCACCCTGGCTGGGATACCAGCCAGCCGCCTGCGATGTGAGCAGAAAATATGTTCCATTATTCTTGACTACAACCGGCGCCTCGCGATAGTCGCCTTCAAAGACCCACGTTACCGGCACTGACGGATCGACATTCGTATAGTCGCTCGTGAGTTTGAAGATGGCCATCGTGTCATTCGCGCCTCCGTCCTTGTTGGAGGCGGCAATGAAGTACGCCGAACCGTCCGTATCCTCGAAAACGTAGTCGTCCCGGATTTGCTCACCGTCGGGTTGAAACTCCAGTACGGCAGTGTAGGGCCCGCACTCGTTCGTGCTGGTCAAGACCATTGCCTCGGCCAATGTGTAATTGCTGTTATCGTAGTGCGCCCACATGACCCACTGGTCCGTCGTCGCGTTGTAGATCACATGCTCGCGCTCCAGGTGGTTGCCCGTAGCGATATTCGAGCTAGGAATGTTATAGCCGGACGAGCAATCACCGGGAAATGCGTTGTAGTTGTAGCCGTTATTAAACACGTTCGTCACAGTGACGGTCTGCGCATGGAGCGAGACTGCGAGCCCAAGAGCAACAACACACACCAATCCGCAAAGCCTGACTGCGGTGCGCGCGGACTGAATCGATAATGCCGGAAGTGAAAACATGACCAATCCTCCAATGAACCCCCGAGTTAGCAGAGCATATAGCGTGCCGGATCCATCCCAGAACTGTTTCCCCGCTAAGCTTGTTCCCAAACTCACCCGGAAAGTGCGCCGCGACACATTCGAAACGTCGGCCTGGCGCGCATAACGGATTCCAGACATGCGGATTGCGTTGCGTGGCGAGATGTCTGCCGAGTGGGCCGCGCATGACTCATGCACCGCGGCCACTCGGCAACCTTGGGATTTACCACACAATTTTTGCGGCGATTTGCACTTCGCGCGGCAGGTTACTCTGGCCTGTTGCACCTCTTTCAATCATGCCAAAGTACGTATCGCTAGTGCTTCCCGTGTAGCCCGACTGCCACAGAGGATGGTTAAATGTGTTGAAGGCTTCCAGCCTGAGTTGGAGCTTGAGACCTTCCCGAATGTCAAAGTTCTTGGCAAGGTTGCTGTCAAATTGTTGATCGTTTGGAATGCGAATTCCCGAGTAAACCGTGTTCTGGAGCGCCCCATACGACGGTACCGCGAGGAAGTCCGTCTGAGCGCAGGTTCCTCCGGCCGCTTGATATTGATAAAAATTGTTGACAGACAGAGAATCGATCTCCCACTGGTTACTGCTATTCTCGTTCCACTTAGCAGCACAGGCGGCAACACCCACGATATATCCGGTCGACTTGTCAATGTGCCGTTTCACCTTTGCATTATGAAGATATTGCTCATTGGGATTATTAGGAATAGCCCATGGACTGCCGGTCTCATAGATATACAAAGCGCCGAGTTCCCAGCCGCCAATTACATCGTTCAAAATATGCCCGCCAATACCACTAGGAGCCCCAAGGAATTTTTGTCCTTGTCCCACGGGCAACAGATAAACTCCCGAAATCGTGATACGGTTGGTTCGGTCGTTGCCGTCGAGTGTCCGCGATGGAACGCGATAGGTTTCATCGACCCATCCGCCTGCATCCATGAGCTTCGACCATGTATAGGTTCCATGCAAGGTCAAGGTCTTGTTCCATTTGTGCATGGCGGTAACCTGAAGCGAGTTGTACCACGAACGGCCGTCGTTCAACTGCCACTCGGTAAGATCACCAAATTCAGGAAATGGACGGGTGAGATTGCCGCCCTGAATCGTTGAGCTGCTATAGTAAGCCCCCGAACCCTCGAATGCGGCGACGTTTTGGAAAGGATTCGGCCGATTATCGTTATTGCAGGTATCCGGTCTTCCACCGAGTTCTGGATTGCACTGTTCCTGGTAAGCTGCTGTTTCGTGGTTAACATTGTCGGAGCTATTGTTGTTGTAGCTTCTGCTTCCCACATACGATAACTCCAGGGTGTCATGAGAAGACAGTTGAAGTTGTATTCCCGCCGAATAGCTCCAGAAGCTCGGAATCTTGAAATGCGGATTTACGAAGAAGCATGTGTTACAAGAGGAACCGCCTTGACCCAGGTTTGTAAGCATGCCAGCAGACGAGTCAGTCGGCTTCACAACGGTAGTAAAGGGTTGGGAGAAATTATTGGTCGGGTGTATGTAATTGTCATCTGTTGAGTCGTAATTTGTCTGTGCGCTGTAGCCTACCGGGTTGCCTCCCGGAGTCGGATTAGAGAACATTTCACCGAATCCGCCACGCAGGACCGCCTTGCTGCTAAGAGCATAGGCGAATCCAACGCGAGGCTGGATGTTTGTTTTCACCAGAGAGTACATGGTTCGCGGATTGCCATTGACTCCGAGAAATGTGTATCCTCCCTTGATTTGTTCTCCATTGGGCAGGTCGGCGTGATTAACCAGAGGATCCACTGGATTCACAGCGTTTTCGTCAAAGGCGTATGCTCCTCGGTTTTGGCGCTCTGTCTGCGGCCCGTTAAAGTCCCAGCGTATACCGAGATTGAGCGTCAGCTTTGGTGTAATTTTCCAATCGTCCTGGACGAAAGGCGCCCAATAGTGCTGTGACCAGAATGCCTGGGAATTGATGCTGAAGTTACCGGAACTTGCGGTTCCAGTCTGCAACGATGCAAAGCTGTTGCCGCTGCCTGTATCCCAGGTCTGCCAGTTCCGCTGGCTCCAGGTGCGGTCAATCCAGAACCAGGGGCCACCCCCGTTGGCCGTCACGATATATTGGAGGAACCGCGCGTCGAATCCAGCATGGATGCTATGCTTGCCCCTGATCCAGGTAACACTTGGAAGCAGGCTAAGTGAGTTCGTGGTATCCGAACTCGCAGCGTTGTCGCCGACGTAGGCAAATTCGCTGAATTGAAGGTAGGGGAATACGCTTCCCGCATACCCGAACTGGGAGACCATCGAGGATGGCCAGCCAAGGCTCGACTCATCAAACCCGGCAGGTGATGGAAAAGTGTAATCGGCCCGGACGGATGCTACTGCTCTGAAATCGAATAGCAGATTCGGACGAAATGTATGCGTCTCCTGGGTAGCAAAGGTATGGGCGCGCTCTCCGTGCGGGAAATTGCCTTCTGCAATTACCCCGGGCATGCCGTTTGTGCTGCCTGTCTCAACTCGCTCCCAGTAGCCATAGCGCAAGGTGAACCGGTCAACGGACGTAAGATTCTCGTCCCATTTCGCCAGAACATTGCGATATCTCTCGATTTGCGGTGTCGGCGCCGCGTAGTTGTTCGCAAACGGATTCCCACCTGACGGCGGTGTTGTATTCGGCTTGGGATAGTAGGCCATGACGTTCTGGGCAACCTTGTTAATACTGCCACTCGGTATCTTATTGAACGGGAGGCACGTGGGGTCGGTGGGACTGCCGGAGCTAACAGGGGCAGGGGTGCAACCAGCTTCCTCTGCATATGTCTTGCGGATCCACTGGCCACCCGAGTTCTGGGTTATTGAATTTGGATCATAGATCCAAATTGGCAAGCCATTGGCCGCCACAAGGTTACTGTAATCGCCACTGGCCCATGCTGGATCGGGAACAGAAGTGACTGTAGAACTTGGAACTTTCTCCTTGAAGTTCTCGAACTGGAGGAGGAAAAAGGACTTATCGCGCCCGTTGTAAACCTTGGGCAGAACCACTGGCCCGTCCAATTCCGCACCCCACTGATCCCAGTTTTGGGGCGGACGCTGGTACTGCGAGGGGCTCCCCCCCTTTGCCAGCAAATAGTTATTCTGCCAAGTATTGGCATTCAGGAAAGTACGGCGCGCAAATTCGTATGCATCACCATGGATGCGATTGGTGCCGGACTTCAGCACCTCATCCAAAGCTCCGCCCGCTGCGCGGCCAAATTGCGCATCGTAAGCATTGGTAACGATCTTGAATTCCTGTACAGCGTCGACCGGGGGAACATAGGCTATTTTGGAATTGCTTCCACCGTTCGAGGGGGAAGCTTCATTTGAGACTCCATCGAGCAGGATCTCGTTGTTCCCAGCTCCGCCGCCATTGATCGATAGGTTCTGCATCGTATCGTCGAATGGGCGTTGGTATTCAATGTTGCCCGTCCAAACAGCGCCAGCATTCAAAATCGCAAGCATGTTCGCGTCGCGTCCGTTAAGCGGGATTTCTGTGACGCGCGTGTTTTCCACGACTTCACCGTGATCGCCCTTGCCGAAGTCGAGCAGGGCATCATCCGCTTTGACAGTCATCGTCTGCGAAACCTGCCCGACTTTCAGGACAAAGTTGATGACTGCCGTCTGGTCAACCTGAAGGGTAATATCCGTCTTGGCCATCGATTCAAAACCCTGTGCTGCGGCCGTTACGGAATATAAGCCCGACTTCAGATAGGGCACGGTATAGTCGCCGCTGTCTGTGGTGAAGGCAGACACATTCACACCAGTGTTTTGGTTGTGAACGGTAATCTGCGCTTTGCGAATAATCGCGCCCGAGGAATCCGTAACGCGTCCGGTGAACTCCTGCGCCGCCAGCATGCTCGCCGGCAACAGGATTCCCAACAGCAACCACCTATATGCGTTTTTCACTTCTGCCTCACTTTGCCAACAAAATTTGCACCCTCGTCTCCGCAACGCGCTCTGATCTACGCTGAACGGGCAAACGAAAACGTTTCCATCTGAAAGAGCTGGCCCACCTGTGAATCTGCTCTGGACAGGATTTGAAAGCACCTGACGACCTTCTTCAGAAGACGGGTGAACTCTACGCCGCTAAATTAACGGTTGGCAATCATACAAAGGTATGTGTCGTATGAGGCGCGAAAAGTGCGGGATTGGATGTGTGAAGTTAGTTAGCGCCGAGATAGACAAAACAGCTTACAGGTGGACCAGACCGCGTTGGACCGCAACGACGATTGCCTGGGTTCGGTCCGTGACGCCTAAGCGGGAAAAAATCAAGCTGAGGTGACACTTCACCGTGATTTCCGCAATCCGCAGCTCGGATGCAATTTCCTTGTTAGATTTTCCGGAAGCCAGAAGGGAAAGCACCTGCCGCTCTCGGCCGCTCAACTCTGCATCCGGCTTGCGTGCTGCCAGAACTTCACTGACGGTGGGCGGAATATACGTTTCTCCACGAACAACGCGCCGGACAGCATCCAGTAGAAATTGACGAGGCATACCTTTGATCAGGTAGCCTTTTGCTCCAGCTTCAAGCGCCTGGTGAATGTCCTCGTCGCCACGATAGGTGGTGAGAACCACAAATTGCGCGCCTGGAAACTCGCTGCGTATCCTGCGAATACACGCGACCCCGCTCATCCCGTCAAGGCGCAGGTCCATCACGGTCAGATCGGGCCGATGCTCGCGGTACAGCACAACCGCTTCTTCTCCACTGCCGACTTCGCCCACCACGGTCATGTCCGGCTGCGTATCGATGATCGTGGCAATGCCGATCCTGACCACAGGATGGTCGTCGACAATCAGTACCTTCATTTTTGCTTCTGCCGAGTTCGTCATGACCGACTCATTTCTTCCGTAGATCTCTGCCGCCGCGGAACGGAGATGCTGACCGTAGTGCCCCGTCCCGGCGAAGTCTCGATGTTGAGCTTTCCGCGGAACAGCTCCACTCTCTCCTGCATTCCCACTATGCCATAGTGCCCGTTGCGAGAGTTTACAGCCGTCAGATCGAATCCGATTCCGTCGTCCGCGATTCGAACCTCCACACTCTGGCTAGTAAATTCAACATACAGATCGATACGGTTCGGCTTCCCGTGTGTAACTGCATTCACGACTGCTTCTTTGACACTCATCATCAGTTCATGTGTTACCAACTCGCCGAGTTTAATGGGCGTTCCCTTGACCTGGCATCGAACCGGGATACCCTGTTCCAGTTGCACTTGTCTGGCAATCTGTTCGCACAGCGTGCCGGGGTCCACAGTAGAGGCCGAGGTATTTCGGAGTGCCCAGACAGCCTCGCGGGCGGACTCGATTGTGCTGCGGACTTGGTCCGTGGCATATCCGAGGAGGTACTGCCGCAAGGGCTCTTCAGCCGGCGCCACCTCTTGCGCGGCTTCAAGCAATGTCGAGACTCCGACGCAACCTTGGATCACTGTGTCGTGCATTTCGCGGGCGAGTCGTGCTCGCTCCTCACTGATTGCGTGGAATCGCACTCGCATCTGGTGCAAGCGGAATCGATAAATCAGAAAGCCCAGCCCAAGCAACGCCAGCGCACAGCAGATCATGAACCATGGGGTGGCATAAAAGTGCGGCTGCTGCACAATCAGAATCGACGCTTCCGACATGATGGAGGGGTCTTCGATTTCAAATGCCTGAACGCGAAAACGATATTGCCCTGGAGGCAGTTGCGTGTAGTATGCGGTTCGCCGCGTAAATGCCTCGGTCCAGGATTCCAGCCCTTCCATCTTGTAGCGATAGCGAAGTCCGCCCTGGGAGCGCAGATGAATGGCGGCGTAAGAGATTTCAAGTCTCCCGTTGCCGGGCTTGAGAACGATCTTCGAGCCGAGAGGAAGCGGCTGCCCTTCCGCACTTACCTCTTCGATGGCGACCGGGGAGGAGGTCGGGCGGCTGATCTGCCTGGCCGCAATTTGTACGGCTCCCTTGTTGCTGGGAAACCATACGTCTCCGTTCGGCGCCACTGCGCCTTCCGGCTGCATCCCCCCGTAGAAAGCCGCTGAATCGAGATCATGCGTATCCTCGTACAGCGTCAACTCCAGTTGGTCTCCTGCTCGGAACTTCTCTATATCGCTCTCACGAAAACGTGAAATGCTGTTTCGCCCGCCGAGCCAGACCGAGCCTCTCTTGTCGTCGATGATCTGATATACGGTGTTATCGGCCGAACCCTGGGAGGTGGCAAAGTGCACCAATCTGCTCGCCTTCAACCCGTACAGGCCGCTGCTGGTTCCGAAGAGAACTTCTCCCGCTGCATCTTCTGCAATGCTCCAAATCTCCTCGTCTTTCAGCGCCGATGTCACGTCGTCACGGACGATTTTTCCGCCAGAGATGCGCGTTATGCCGCGGCTTGTGCCAACCCAGATGTTCTGATTGCGGTCTTCAAAGAGACACGTAACGCTGAAATAGGCGAGGCCGTTTTCCGTATTGAAGCTCTCCGATGCGTTTGGCGAAAGATGGGTGAGACCGCCATTGGTTCCCACCCATATCGTTCCATCGCGGCCTTGCAGAATCACACGAACAAAATCGTTTATCAGGCCGTGTGCATAGCGAAACTGCTCTGTCGTTCCGCCGCGCAGGTGAATCACTCCCGCTCCGTCTGTTCCGATCCACAGAGTGCCGTCGCGGCCGCGCAGCAGCGTCAGAACGCGAAGATTCGGCAGGCCGGGAAAGAAGAACGGCGTCACGGTTCCATTGCGGATTCGGAACAGATGCTCGGACGCGGCCACCCAGATCGATCCATCCTGATCGCCATAGAGGGTCTCAAACTCCGAATCCGCGCCGCCGGGAAATGGAATGATTTTCACTGGCGTCCTGCTGAGCCGCGCCACCCCGGCCTGAGTGCCGAGCCAAATGTCTCCTTCCCGGTCGTCAAACACTGCTCGAACTGTTTTGCTCGGCAGGTTTGCAGGAGCAATGTGAAAAAAATACGGCTCCCGATAATAGTAGAGACCTCGTCCAACAGTGCCCACCCAAAGCGTTCCATCCTGGGTTCTGCGAATGACGCTGACCTCTGCCGATAAGCCGTGCACTTTTTCAAGCGCCCCGGACTCTGCCATGCGATACAGGCCAGATTGCATGCCCACCCAGAGCACGTGTTCCGGTCCGTAATACATGGAGAGAACAAAACTGGTGCGAGCGTTGCTGGGAAGATCGTGTTCGCGAATCAAAGTATGTCCGTTGAATTCCAGCAGCCGCGTGCCGCCCACCCAGACATGTCCAGCGGTGTCTTCAACAATGGCGCGAACGAAGATCGTGGGAACGCCGGCCGTGTTGTCGATGCGGACCAGCGAAGAGCCGGAGACCTGGAATAATCCCTGATCGGCGCCAACCCACACGGTTCCATTGTGATCTTCATAAATTGCGCGCACAAACTCATTCGCAGGTCCGGTCGAGGTCGAATAGCCCTGGAATACGTGATCGCGGTATCGAAATACTCCGCCGCCTTCCGTTCCGATCCACAAACTGCCGTCGCGCGAAACGGCTAGACAATTCACTCCCCGCTCCAATGCCGGCGGTGCTACATCGCGACCGTAAGTTGCAAACCGCGCTCCATCAAAGCGTAGGAGGCCGCCCCGTGTTCCGATCCATAAACTTCCATCCGCGGTTTGCGCAAACGCCTGGGCAGTCTGGTCCGGAAGACCGTCCTTTGCCTCCCACAGGCGCTCGGAGTATCCCCTGAAGCCAACATCTGCCGCCTGCGCGTTCACAGAGAAGCCCGCAGCAAGCAACAGCATAAAAAGGACAGTGTGCTTCATTCGATTTTCACTCTGGTGCAACAGTATATTTGCCGCGGCCATTTGCATCCATCCCGTGCCGGTGGCAGGCTTGAATGTCTCATGACGCTTTTGTTCTCTTCATTGCAAAAGCCTGGTGCACATTAACTGCTTTGTATTCAACATCATTTTCGATAATTACCTCCCGAGTTGGCTTGCGAAGAATCACTCAAACCACGGTTTTGAGAGGCCAGATTGTAGAACACCATAAGCTGGATCGAGTGCACGGTGCGAGCGCCATATTGAGGGGTCAATTCCGCAGTACAGGGACTGCGGCCGTGGGCAGCGTTTGAGAGCGCAAACGTGATGCGGCAACCAAGTATCTTATCGAGCATCCTGTGAGTAGATGAGCGTGTTGGCCTGAAGTCAATAGTTGAAGATTTGCGCCAAGTTAGCATAGGTAAACATAAGCTGACTTGAACGAAGCCGCCCGGACGGCTTCGTTCAGATGTCGGCCAGTATCCTGGAATCTGATTACCGAACCGATGCTGGAGATCAGGAGATGCTGGCGCGTTTCCGGGACCTATTCCTGTGACCTATTCTCCTTTCGAAGGGCCAAGCAAGCTCAATGAGTGCCTCGGGCTGTTGGCACCACTCGAAGGCGTGAGGCCGGTTGGCGTTTGCTGTTGCAGAGGTATGAGAAAGACACAGATGTCCACTGCGAGAGATCGTGTGCTGCGAGAGGCGGTTTATTTGAGCGGGCGTGAGCCTGCGATGAGTATGTCTACCAGTCTCCTGGCGCTCTGCGGCCAATCAGCGCTGGAGCCCACATGCGAGACGCCGATCAGTGCTCGAAGCAGGTCGAATGCATCCAGATCTCTTCGCAGATCGCCACTTCTCTTGGCTCTCTTGACGAGCCCATCGATCGCACCTTGGATCATGGTGCGTGAACCTTCATGAAGCCTGGAAGGGCCTCCGGCAATGGTATTGAGCGCGGGCGCAATGATGTGCTTTGCCGCAATGTAATCGACCAGCAGCAGCATCCAGGCTCGAAGCGCTTCGAGCGGAGTCATCTTCTCGGCGAAGCGGCGCGCGGCCGCCGCGAGTTTCTCCACTTCGTTCCGGTAAACACCTTCGATCAGCACATCCCGCGTAGGAAAGTGGCGATATAAGGTACCAATTCCAACGCCCGCCATCTTCGCGATTTCTTCCAGACTGGCATTGGCGCCTTGTCGGGTAAAGGCTGCCTTCGCGACTTCAAGAATACGCTCGCGGTTGCGCAGCGCGTCTGTGCGCGGTTTGCGAGCTGTCGTGGAACGTTTCTTTGTCATCTCAAAAAATCTTGCACCCGGAGGCTGCCTCCGGTTATCTATTCATTCGGAGGGTGACTCCGTTTTAGTTGAGGCGGCATCCTTTCGTCAATATTGGCTCGAATGAGATCAGGGAGGCACATATGCGCGTTTTCGTTACCGGCGCTACCGGATTCATCGGTTCCGCCGTCGTGAAAGAACTCGTCGGCGCAGGCCATCACGTACTTGGACTGACGCGGTCGGATGCAGGCGCAAAATCGCTTGAGGCCGCAGGCGCCCAGGCGCATCGAGGCGATCTGGAGGACCTGGAAAGCCTGCGCAGCGGAGCAGCCGC
>JAATFM010000014.1 GCA_015655195.1 Terriglobales bacterium | reverse complement strand
CTTCAGCACCTTGCGGACCTTCGCCACGGGAATATCCATGCGGCGCGCAATCTCTTCCGAAGAAGGCTCGCGGCCAAGCTCCTGCACAAGCTGGAGGCTGGTGCGGATGAGCTTGTTGATCGTCTCGATCATGTGCACCGGGATGCGGATCGTGCGCGCCTGATCCGCGATGGCGCGGGTAATCGCCTGGCGAATCCACCACGTTGCATAGGTCGAGAACTTGTAGCCGCGGCGATACTCGAACTTGTCCACCGCTTTCATCAGGCCGATGTTGCCTTCCTGAATCAGGTCGAGGAACTGCAAGCCGCGATTCGTGTACTTCTTCGCAATCGAAACGACGAGACGGAGGTTGGCCTCGATCAGCTCACGCTTGGCCTGCTCGGCGTCCATGTCGCCCTGGATCATCTCGCGCTGCGTACGCTTCAGCTCGGCAATCGAAACGCCGGCGTCGCCCTCAAGCTTTTCGAGATCGATCTTGCAGTTCTTCTGCTGGCGCCGGTACTCCTTCTTGAGTTCCTCGGAGCGCGAAGCATCGAACTTCTGATCCAGCGAGCGAATCTGCCGTTCGAGCGTCCGCATCGTGTCCACGGTCTTGTTCACGCGGTCGAGCAGGCGCTTGCGCTCCATTGGCGTGTACTTCAGCTCGCGGACAATGCGCGAGATCAAAACCTTCTCGCGGGCAATCAGCCAGCGGGTGCGGCGCGCTTCCTTCGCCTTGGTCTTGACCGCGGCAACGGCTTCCAGCTTCTCGTCGAACGCGGCAATCTTCTTCTGGTGCTTCACGAGATTGTCGATACGCGTCACGGTCGATTTCACGCGCGACTGCACTACATCCTCGGTCAGCTCTTCCTCGTCGAAGACCACCACTTCTTTCACGTTGCGAACGCCGCGCTTGAGATCCTCTCCCAGCGCCACGATCTCGCGGATCACGATCGGCGAGCGCGAAATAGCCTTCAGAACGCGGTTCTGCCCGCGCTCAATGCGCTTGGCAATCTCGACCTCACCCTCACGGGTGAGCAGCGGCACCGTACCCATCTCGCGCAGGTACATGCGAACCGGGTCGTTGGTCTTTTCAAGCGTGCCGGGCGTCAGGTCCAGCTCGACATCTTCGCCCTCTTCGAGCTCGAAATCCTTGTCGGAGCCGAACTTCGGCTCGTCGAGCAGGTTGATGCCCTGTGTGCCGATGGTCGTAATCAGGTCATCGAGATCGTCGGGGGAAGTCGCCATCTCATCCGGCATCATCTCGTTCACGTCGCCGTAGGTCAGGTAGCCTTTTTCCTTGCCCGCATCGATCAACGAGTGAATGTCGTCTTCGTATTTCTCATCAATAGCCAATGTTTCCTGCTCTCTCAGGTCTTCGCGTATTCTTGCCGCGCAGCCGGACCTGAATCCTCACGGATACGGCGCGCGCCTGTCTTGCTCCTACCCATTCGATGCCGCTCGTGCGTCCGGCGCGACGTTTGCGCGCCAATTCGCAGGGAATGCCTTGCTCCGTGTGCCAAAAACGCACTGGAGCGCAAAGGCAATCCTGCGGCCTTCCGCAAAAAAGCGGGAAAATGGTTTGCTCGGAACAGGATGACAAGCGCTTCAGGTTCTGCCTGGTAGCCCGCGAGCCGCGGCTCATGTGTGGGGCAAGTTGGCGCGCATCCTTACAAAGATCAACAGATTACCACAACTTGACCCATTTCTGCCAGTGCAAAACTCCGTGCAAATCCGGTGAAATTCCAGTGCAAACGGGGTGCATCTTCCGGGCCGGTTGTGCAAATTCTCTGCCGGGCGGGCCAAATACGTACCAAGGCCGCCCTGTTCCTCATTAATTTAGACGCATTGGAGCAGGGTTTAGGCGCAAAAAGACACTATTTGCCTGTCCGTTTCCGCAGAATCCGGTCAAGATCCCGCCGTCCATGCAGAACGGCTACGACCAGTAAGGGCTTCGTGTCCGGATAGTACACGAGCTTGTAGCTCGGAAAGCGGGGAACCGTCCAGATGCGGACCTCTTTTTTGTTCGCTCGGGATTTGCGCTTCTTGCCAAGATACGGATTGCGGGATAGCCTCGCGCAAGCATCGTAAATTGCCGCTTCTACGCGATTCGCAGCATCCACGCCGTCCTTCGCTATATAGAGCCAAATATCGTACAAGTCGTCAAAAGCGAGAGGAGTTAACCGATAACGAAGGCTCATCCGTCAGGCAACCTGCCGCTGGGCTTTCCGCTCCGCCATCATGCGCTTAACCTCTTCCGGTGTATAGAGTTCACCCCGGTCCGCCTGCGCGCATCCTTCCTCGATGTGCGCCTCGATTGCTTCGAGTTCCTCCGGTGGCAATTCCGAAAGCCAATCACTATCAAGCTCGTGCTCAATCACCGCGAATGCTTGATCCAGCACCTCTTCCACGCTGGTTCCGTCCTTGGTGGCGCGCTCCAGAATCCGCTGCTGTTCCGCATTGAGTTCGATCTGCATGGGGCTTCTCCCAACCGCTCAAGTGCCGGCGATAATCCGGATGACCGGATTATATCGACCATTGCCCGACGCAGATAGATTACTCCTCCGGGGGGCGCTGCTGGTGCAGCTTCCTCAGCGCCTGGTCCAGCTCGATCTTCTGCTGCATCAGCACCGCGACCTCGGCGTGGTCGCCGCGGCGCTCGGCTTCGGCAAACTGGGCACGGATGCCGCGCAGCCGTACCTCGATGGCGCGTTCCTGAATCTCCTGCAATGCGCTGAAGACCTCCGCCACGCCGGGCGGCTGTGTTTCGCCCAGCAGGGCCACCGCGAGCAGAGCGCGCTGGCCATCGTCCTCGACGGCTTCGATGGGGTCGGCAGCATTCCGCACGGCGAGCGCCTGGAGCGCCGGAAAGGACGGGAGCCCCTCGAACCATGCGGGTTGCTCGGCCAGCGCCTGTGCGGCGAGCCGCCGCGACGGCTCGAACTCCGGATCGACGACGGCCAGCGCCCGCAGCAGCACCCGCTCGACCTCAGTAATCACGCTGGCCTTTACCTCCACGTGGTCGCGGCGCTTGAGCGCGGCCTGGCGTAGCTCCTCGCGCAGCACGACCGAGTCGATGCCGAGCTTCTGCGCGGCGTCTGCGGCGAACTGGTCGCGGATAAGCTTCTGCGGAATCCGCCGGATGTGCGGCAGCAGAAAGTTCATCGCCTTCACCTTCTGCTCGGCGCTGGCCCCCGGAAAAAGCTGCCGGGCGCGTTCGATCAGGTAATCTGCCTGCCGACGCGATCCCATGATGGCGCGCTTATAGGCATCGATGCCGCGCTCGCGGATGTAGCGGTCCGGGTCGAGGCCGTCTTCGAGGGTGACAATCTTGAGGTCGAAGCCCTCCTCGGTCAGCAGTGCGATGGATTTCTCAGCCGCATTGGCCCCGGCGGCGTCAGGGTCAAAGTTCACGGCGAGCTGCGTCGTGTGCCGGCGCAGGATGTTGACCTGCATCTCGGTGAAGGCCGTGCCGCTGGTGGCAATCACATTGCGAATGCCGCGCAGGTAGACGCTGATCGAATCCATCTGGCCTTCAACCAGCAGCGCGAACCCCGCCTGCCGGATCGCAGCTTTGGCCTTGTCGAGATTGAAGAGCACCTGCCCCTTGGAGTAGAGCTGCGTCTCCGGCGAGTTGATGTATTTCGGCCCCGCCTTTTCGCCGGTTTCGAGCGTCCGCGCCGTAAAGGCAATGATGCGCCCTCCCTCGTTGGCAATCGGAAAGGTGACGCGCTTGCGGAAGCGGTCGTAGAGCGGCCCGTGCGTGCCGTCCTCGTGCTCCTTCTGGCTGAAGAGGCCGGATGCGCGCAAGGCTTCGGCATCGGCCTGCTTCGAAAGATAGTCGCGCAGGGCGTTGAAGCTGTCCGGTGCGTAGCCGATCCGGAATGTTTTGATTCCCTCTGGATCAAGCCCCCGGCCAGCCAGGTATTCTCGCGCCACAGCCCCCTCAGGGCCGTTTAACTGCTCCTCGAACCATGCCGTCGCCGCATCGTGCAGGTCGAGCAGCTTGCGGCGCAGGCGAGCCTCGGCGGCCTCTTCCGGCGAGGAATACTCCTTCTTCGGCAGCGGAATCCCGCACTTCTGCGCCACAATCCGCACCGCCTCCGGAAAGCTGACGTTTTCCATCTTGGTAACGAAGGTAAAAACATCCCCCGAGGCGCCGCAGCCGAAGCAATGGTAGAACTGCCGCACCGCATGAACGGAGAACGACGGCGATTTTTCCTTATGAAACGGGCAGAGGCCGGAGTAATTCGCCGCACCGGCCTTGCGGAGGCGGATGTAGCCCTCGATGATCTCGACGATGTTGGCCTGTTGCTTGACGGTTTGTGCGAAGTCGGACACGAAGGGAACCTGATTCTGAGAATACGGCAGAGGCTTGGCGGCTACTGCTTCGAGAGCTGTGATTTTTGACCTTTGGGCAGCACGCCTCGTTGGGCTATCCTCGACTTTCAACTGCAACCCCGGACTTCCAATCGCAACCTTTTTATTTCCACAGCCTGGAAATTGAGTCCGAAATCGAGCAAGGAGAAGCACGTGGCAGACGAAGCGCTAACGGAATCCCGGCGAAAGAAGATTCTGTCCGCTCTCGAATCTAACTGGCAGGCGGAGATGGAGGGTTACCACACCTACCTCACGCTGGCCGACCGCGACTCGGACCCCGTCCGCGCGCAGGTGCTGCGCCATCTTGCCGCCGCGGAGATGGAGCACGCGGCGCTCTGGCAGAGCCGCATCACGGCCCTGGGCGGGCCGGAGCCGGTTTACGCGGGCAAGCCGGGCGGCGAAGCCGACTCGCTTTCCCATCAGGCCGGCGGCATTCTGATGTCGCTACGGCGGCTCGAAATCGAGGAGAGCCGCGACATTGCAAAATACGGCGCGCAGCTCCAGGAGCTGGGCGACGAGGGCTCGATCGAGATTCTCCACCACGTCATCGAAGACGAACAGGAGCACCACCGCGAGCTGGGATCGCTGCTCCGCGGCCACTACACGCCGACCGCCTCCGGCGCGCACAGAGTCGATGCCAAGGCAGTGCTCGAAGAGATGCTGGCCAAGCGATCCAATGGCCGCAAGCAGCCCGGCACCTGGATCAGCGACGCGATTTACGGCGTCAACGACGGTCTCGGCTCGATCTTCGGCATCGTCTCCGGCGTCTCCGGCGCCACGGTCGGCACCACCGGCGAAACCAAGTACGTGCTGCTGGCCGGCCTCTCCGGCATGATCGCGAGCGCGCTCTCCATGGGCTCCGGCGCGTATCTCGCCGCCAAAAGCCAGCGCGAAATTTACGAAGCCGAGGTCCAGCGCGAGCGCGAAGCCATCCGCCTGAACCCGGCTGAGGCCCGCGAGCTGCTTGCGCTCTACTACCAGGTGAAAGGGCTGCCCGAAGACGACGCCTTTCACGTCGTCGATCACATCGCCGCCGACCCCGATCAGATGCTGCAGGCGCTGGTCCGTGAGCGGCTCGGCTCGACGGAAGAAGCGCTCTCGAAGCCGATGGTTTCGGCGCTCTCCGGCGCGCTTTCGACAGCCGTTGGCGCGATTATTCCTGTCATTCCCTTCTTTTTCCTCGGCGGTGTCACGGCGGTCGTTGTCGCGGCGATTGTCTCGCTCATCGCGCACTTTGCCGTAGGCGCGGCCAAGAGCCTGATAACGGTGCGCTCGTGGTGGTCTTCGGGGCTTGAGATGACCCTCGTCGGCGCTCTCGAAGGCGCAGTGACTTACGGAATCGGAATTCTGCTCGGCACGGGCGGGCTGTAAAGGCGGCTTAGCGGGCAGTTGGGTAGGCCGGGGATTTATCCCCGGCAATGGGTCCAGCCAAATGATTGGGGCCTTTAGGCCCTGAGATATGCTTCTCGCTTCAAATTACTGCTTTCTTTAATCAGCGCCATAACTCACGGGGATGGTTCTCCAGGAGCTAAGAGCTAACGGCTCGCGGAAACGCGCAACGTTTCTGCCGCCGCCTGCCGGCCCAGCCGGATGCAGTCCGAAATCCCGATGCCGTCGTAGGCATTTCCAATGAGATGCAAGCCGGGCAGCGCGGCGACCCGTTCCTTGATGCGGTCAACGCGTTCGAGGTGCCCCACCGCGTACTGCGCCATTGCCAGCGGCCAGCGGCTGACGCGGGCCTCTTCCGGCTCAATGTGCGGGCCGATCACGCGCGGCCCCAGAATCTCGCTCAGCTCGCGCCGCGCCGTGGCAAGCAGAACCTCGTCGGGCTGTTCGAGCAGCGCGGCATTCCGCACGCCGCCAAGAAAGACGCGCAGAACAGCCTTCCCCGGCGCGGTGCGGCCCAGGAATTTGCGGTGGGCGAAGGTGCAGGCCAGCATGGCGCGCCCGGAACTGGACGGAACCAGAAAGCCGAAGCCATCGGGGAGCGGCCCAAGCTGCGCCTCGTCGTAAATCAGGTTCACGGTGATCGAAGAGGAGTAGGGAATCCCGGCAAGCTCGTCGCCGAGCTGCGCGTCCACGGTTGCCAGCAGGTCTGCCGCTGCCCAGGCCGGCGCGGCGAGAATCACGGCGTCAAATCTCTCGCTTCCGCCCGCGTGCGTGAGCCTCCAGCCGCTGCCATCCCGCTCGATCATCCGAATCGGCGTTTGCAGCCGGATTGCCTGCGGGTTAAGCTTCGCCGCGAGCGCATCGACCATCTGCTGCAAGCCGTTGCGCAGGGTGGTAAAGATTCCGCGCGGAGCCTGTCCGGCAGCGTTCGCAGCCGGCGGGCGGTTTGCGGCAGCGCTCTTCGCGCGCATCTGTTTGCGTGCCGCCAGCATAGCGCGGGTCAGCGAACCGAAGTTCGTTTCCATCTCTACCAGCTTGGGCAGCACGGCGCGGGCGCTGAGCTGGTTGGCCTCGCCACCGTAGATGCCGCTGAGTAGCGGGCCGGCGAGCCGGTCCACGACCTCCGGGCCATAGTGCCGCTCGACCAGCGCTGCCACGGACTCGTCCTCGTCCGCCGGGCGCGGCGCATGCAGCAGCTCCAACCCCATGCGAATCTTGGTCCCAATCGAAAAGAGCGGCGAGAGCGCCGTGGGAACGAGCTTCGTCGGGATTAGAAACATCAGCCCGTCGGGCAGCGATACCAGCCTGTTCCCTACTACAATCCATGTTCGTCGCTGGGCGTCATTCGAAGGAAGCAGGTCCGCGCCAAGGCCCAGCTCGCGGCAAAGCTCCGCCCCCGCAGGCTTTTCCGTCAAAAATGAGTCCGGGCCGTCTTCGAGAATCGAGCCGCCTGCACGGACGCTTGAAAGCACGCCACCCAGCCGGCTGCCTGCCTCGAAGAGCGTGTACTCCGCGCCGGATTTTTCGAGTTCATAGGCTGCCGTCAGCCCCGCTACTCCACCACCAATAATTGCCGCGCGCATCTGTTGTTTCCGCCGCCTCCGCTGGCCGGATTCAGAATCTCACGCCGACCCAGACTTGCCGCTACCGGATTTGCCACTTTCCGACTCGCCGTTTTAAGAATAGATGCCGCTGCCCGGTTGCCGCGTGAGCCTGCGCACAACCGCCGGCTCAAATAGGATGCAAACTTTCCCATAATGGGCGTACTATTGTCACCGTACAAGCGTCGAAAGCGTACGCTAGACATCTTTCGAGACTGGCGCTTGTGCAGACCGGCCAGCCTCACAGACAAATCCGAGTTCCCAGAGCCCGCACCGCGAGGAGGTTCCCATGGCAACCATTCTCAAGCCGGAGTGGAGCAAGCCCGGCGTCATTCTTTTTGCTTCTGAGATTCCCACCAACGAACGCGCCTTTGCCCACGCGCTCGCGCAGGCCGTCGAGTCCGGCGCAGCGCTGATTCTCTTCCACGCCAGCCCTATGCCGTTCTCCGGCGCCGCGCCGTCCGCGAGCCTTGGCTCGGGGATGGGCGTAAATCTGGCCGAGGGCGCTGAGTTCCTCGATTCGGCTGCCATAGCCCGCTCCGAGACGGCGGCTCTTGAACCGCTCGCCCGCCGCGCACGAGCCGCCGGAGCGCAGTGCCGGGTGCTGGTGCAACCAGGGCCGGCAGACGACTTGATTCTCGCCGCGGCGCGGGAACGCGGGGCGGACCGCATCGTGATGGGAACCCACGCACCCGGCCATATCGGCAAGCTGTTGGTGGGCTCGGTGGCGGAATCCGTGCTGCGCCGCTCGCCGGTGCCGGTCTGCATCGTGGGGCCGGAGTCCGAGCAGCCCGCGGACGCACATTCCGGGCCGCGAACCATTCTCTGCGCCATAAGCCGGCTGGAGTGTGGCGGAATCGTGGCCTCCTTTGCCGCCGAGATGGCCTCGCGCATTCATGCACGGCTGGTTTTGCAGCATGTTATCCGCCCGCAGGATTGCAAAGAGGTGCTGGCCTCGCACTGCCTTGCCGAGTTTGAAGCGCAGTTGATGGCGCTCGT
>JAATFM010000076.1 GCA_015655195.1 Terriglobales bacterium | reverse complement strand
CAAGATTGCGAAGCTCGACAAGATTGCGTTCGGCAGGATTCCCGGCAGAAGTGGCTTCGGAGGCCCGCAACTCTCTCTCCCGCACGGCGCGGGAGGCCTGGTGGGCAGCCGCTGGAGGAGGCAAAGTCATCCGTACACCTGATTTTAACCTGCCGGGCACAGAGGTCACAGCCCGCACACAATTTTGCAGTTGAAAACAGGGCAGAAATGGGCCGGATACGGTGAATTCCGCTCTTGCAGCCGGAAATGGGAAAGAGGCCGGCGAACGGCCAAAGGGCACCTATTCAATAAGAAACTTTATTCGGCGAAGCAATCCATGCAGCAAAGCTCGCCCATGCCTCGTCACTCAGCAACTGCACGGCGGGCAGCATCCGCTCCGGCTGATCTTTTTTGAACTCAGCGTAGAGAAAGGCGTCGTCAAAGCCGGCGCGGGCCGCATCCGCCGCGCCGCAGCCGAAATACACCGCATCGAGCCGCGCCCAGTAGCTTGCCGCCAGGCACATCGGACAGGGCTCGCAGCTTGTGTAAAGCTCGCAGCCAGCCAGCGTGAAGGTTCCGAGCGCCTTTGCCGCCGCGCGAATCGCATTCACTTCGGCGTGCGCCGTGGGATCGTGCGCGGCGGTAACGGAGTTGACGCCCTCGCCAACGATCTTTCCATCGCGAACGATGACTGCCCCAAACGGCCCTCCGCGGCCGGAGGTAACATTCTCGACGGCAAGCGCAATGGCATGGCGCAGAAATTCGGAGTTCGGTGCGGTTGGCATCGGGCTTGCTTTTGGCTCCCTCAGCGATGAAAGTAAACACAGTATGGCACAGGTATTTCGCTCAACCCGCGTCGTTACGCCGGAAGGCGTGCGCCCCGCCGCGGTCATCGTGGAAGGCGAAACCATTGCCGCCATCCGCGCTTGGGATGCGACTAGCCCGACTGAGCCTTTACACGACTTCGGCAATCTTGCCCTGTTGCCGGGCCTCGTCGATACACACGTCCACATCAACGATCCCGGCCGCGCCGACTGGGAGGGCTTTGAGACAGCCACGCGCGCCGCAGCTTCGGGCGGTGTTACCACGCTTGTCGATATGCCGCTGAACTGCATCCCGGAGACCGTCACCGCCGAAGCTCTGGAAGCAAAGCGTGCAGCCGCAAGCGGAAGAACGTGGGTGGATTGGGCCGCATGGGGCGGCGTGGTTCGCGGCAATGCGGAGGAACTGCCCGGCCTCATCACCGCCGGTGTTCCCGGCTTCAAATGCTTTCTGATTCACTCCGGCGTCGACGGCTTCGCGTGGGTCGATGAGACCGACCTGCGCACCGCGCTCCAAAAGCTCAAAGGAACCGGCCTACCGCTGCTCGCGCACGCGGAAGTCTCCGGTCCGGTGCAGCACGCCACCGATAAACTCAACGCAGACGGAGCGGACTGGCGCAGCTACCCAACGTATCTTGCCTCGCGCCCCGACTCCGCCGAGGTCGAAGCCATCGAGCTTCTCATCCGCCTCGCCGAAGAGTTCGACACGCCGATTCACATCGTGCACCTAGCCAGCGCGCACGCGCTTCCGCTGCTCACCGATGCGCGAAAACGCGGCCTGCCTGTCACCGTGGAAACCTGCCCGCAGTATTTATGGTTTGCCGCAGAGGAAATTCCCGACGGCGCAACCGAATACAAGTGCGCGCCGCCCATCCGCGACGTGCGAAACCGCGAAGCGCTCTGGCAGGCGCTCGCAACCGGCCTCATCGATTTCGTTGCGACGGACCACTCGCCATGCTCGCCGGCGATGAAGCATCGCGGCAAAGGGCAAGACGAAGGCCGCTTCGACCAAGCCTGGGGCGGAATCGCCAGCCTCGGCCTCGCGCTGCCCGTTCTGTGGACCGGAATGATCGAACGCGGCTTCAATCCCGAGGCCGCGCTCGGACGGGCCGCCGAGTGGATGGCAGCAGCGCCGGCGCGTCTCGCTCAAACCCACACGAAAGGCACACTGCGGGTCGGCGCCGACGCGGATTTCGCTGTCTTCGACCCCGACGCGGCTTGGACCGTCACCGAAAACGATCTCAACTTTCAGCACAAGCTCTCGCCATACCTCGGCGCGCAGCTTCGCGGACGCGTGACGGAAACCTGGCTCCGCGGCGAGAAGATATATGAGAGCAGTGGCTGGCCCGGCGAGCCGCACGGTCGCGAGCTAAGACGAAAATGAACAAAACAATGAGAGACCGCGCCGCGCGCGCCATTGCCGAGTGCCGGCTGATTGCAACAATGAGCGAAGAGCCGGGCCACATCACGCGCCGCTTTCTCACTCCGCCGGTCCACGCTGTTCACGCGCATCTTCGCGCCCGCATGGAAGCTCTCTGCATGACCGTGCACACAGACGCCGTCGGAAACCTGCGCGGTCTCTGGCAGCCCGAAGGCGCAGGCCCGAAGCGCCTCGTGCTCGGCTCGCACATTGATACCGTTCCCGACGCCGGCGCGTTTGACGGCGTGCTCGGCGTTACATTGGCGCTCGAACTTGTCGAAATAGCGCAACAGCAGCAGCTCGCACTTCCCATCGAAATCATCGCCTTCAGCGAAGAAGAGGGCGTGCGCTACGGCGTGCCGTTTCTCGGCAGCCGCGCCGTTGCGGGAATTTTCGATGAAACAATGCTGGCTTACGAAGACGCCGACGGCGTGCGAATGGAAGACACAATCCGCGCCCTTGGACTGAACCCCGCGAAGCTCGCCGAAGCCGCGCTGGACGCCAACACGCTAGGCTTCCTCGAAATCCACATCGAGCAGGGACCAGTGCTCGAAGCGGAGAATCTACAAGTTGCTGTGGTCAGCGCCATCGTCGGCCAGACGCGGGGAGCGCTCGTCTTTACCGGCCACGCCAATCACGCCGGAACCACTCCCTTCGCGCTGCGGCGCGACGCGCTTGCCGGAGCCGCCGAGTGGATCGTAGCGGTCGAGTCGCTTGCTCAGAAGACAGACGGATTGGTTGCAACGGTGGGCAAAATTACCATCGAACCAAACGCTGCAAACGTGGTTCCCGGAGCCGCTCACGCAAGCCTTGATCTGCGGCATGAGAACGACGGCATCCGCGCCACGGCTCTCAAAGAACTGCTCGCGGAGGCACAAGCCATCGCCGCCCGTCGCAGCCTGACCGTGGAATGGGCCGAGCAGATGAGTGAACCCGCCGTACCGATGGACCCACACCTCACACACCTGCTAGCCGAGGCGCTCGAAGCCACCGGCTTCCCCACAAAAACCATGCCAAGCGGAGCGGGCCACGATGCAATGGTCCTCGCCGCCCGCGTTCCCACTGCGATGCTCTTCCTCCGCTCTCCCGGCGGCGTGAGCCACCACCCAGACGAGGCCGTCCGCGAAGAAGATGTAGAGGCAGCGTTGCAGGTAAGCGCAAAATTCCTCGAACAAATCGCCGCCGGGTGCCCCACCCTCGCGACGTAGTTATCATTGTCGCTAGGGTGGGAGCGCATAACTCCGCTAAAATCAGAAACACTCAAGCGAGGTCGCACGTGCATCATCCCCATCCACATAATCTTGGAGCCACACGAAGCAGCCTGAAGTCCGATCATCTCTTGCAGACGCCAGACACCTTTATCCGCACGCCGCTCAACGGCGCAATGGGCGTGGATTTCATCGTCCACGTTGCACCGCGGCTTGGCGCCGAGTTCACGCAGATGACCGCCGAGTTCGTACCCGGCGGCACGCTTGCCCCGGCGTCGGCACAGCGTTTCCTTTACGTGCTTGAAGGCGAGCTATCGCTCGAAGCCAAAGGCGTGAGCCACACTCTCGCACCCGGCGGCTTCGCGTATCTGCCCGAAGGCACGCCGCACACCATACAAGCCACGACCAAGGCACGCGCCGCACTGATTGAAAAGCCCTACGAACTGAGCGCTGAATCCGTCGAGCCGCAGATCATCGTTGGCAATGAGGCCGATGTAACAGCAGCGCCTCTGATGGGCGATGAGTCTCTACGCGTGCGCTCGCTCATGCCCGATAGCCCGGCCTACGACTTCGCCGTCAATACCATGACTTACGATCCCGGCGCGGCGCTCGGCATGGTAGAGATTCATGTAATGGAACACGGCCTGCTGATACTCGAAGGCGGCGGCATCTATCGCCTCGGCGACTCGTGGTATCCCGTAGAGGCCGGCGACTTCATATGGATGGCGCCCTACTGCCCGCAGTGGTTCGGCGCGCTCGGCAAGCAGCCCGCCAAATACCTTATCTACAAGGATTGGCGCAGGCATCCGTTGGGAGAGTGAAGCATGGCAACGGAACGACCGAATCTCAGGCCGAATCTCAGCATCGACGGCTTGATCGACGAGCTTCTCACCCTCGGTCGCATCTCGGAGGCCGAGCCGCCTATCGTTACGCGTGTTGTCTTCTCCGAGGCCGACATGCGCGCCCGCGCCTACGTGAAGCAGCTCTGCGCCGATGCCGGCCTCACGATTCACGAGGACGCAATCGGCAACATCTTCGCCCGCTGGCAAGGCTCGGACCCGACGCTTAAGCCGATCGGAACCGGCTCGCACATTGACGCCATTCCCAACGCCGGCCTCTACGACGGTTGCGTCGGCGTGCTGGGCGGCCTGGAAGCAATCCGCGTGCTGCAACAGTTCGGATTCAAGCCGCGCCGCTCCATCGAGCTTGTCATCTTCACATCGGAAGAACCGACGCGCTTCGGCATCGGCTGCCTGGGAAGCCGCATGATGGCGAACGTGCTTACGCCTGCGCAGGCACAGGCGCTACGCGACAAGGAAGGCCACACGCTCGACGAGCTGCGCGCAGAGACCGGCTTTACCGGCGCGCTTGAATCCGTCGCGCTCGCGCCCGGCCGATTTCATCAATTCGTCGAGCTGCACATCGAGCAGGGCCCCACACTTGAAGCCGAAGGAATCGACGTCGGCCTCGTCACGCACATCGCCGCGCCAGCCAGCCTTCGCATCACGCTTGAAGGCGAAGGAGGCCACGCCGGCGGCAAGCTGATGCCGGGCCGCAAGGACGCACTCGCCGCAGCCTCTGAAATCATCCTCGCCGTCGAAGCAGCCGCAAAATCCACCGGCGCAATTGATACCGTAGGCACGGTCGGCGTCTGCGAGGTCTTTCCCGGCGCGGTCAACAGCGTTCCCTCACGCGTAAAGCTCGAAGTCGATGTGCGCGACATCGACGGCGCGCGGCGCGACAAAGTTCTCGACAAGATTCGCTCCGCCTGCACCGATGTTGAGCAGCGCCGCAGCGTCCGCATCACAACGGAGATGATTAACGCCGACCCTCCCGCCGCCTGCGATGAAATAATCCTCGCCGCTCTCGAAGACTCCGCTAAAGCAGCGGGCAAAACATGCAAGCGCATGGTGAGCCGCGCTTATCACGACTCGCTCTTCATGGCGCGCATCGCGCCGGTTGCCATGCTTTTCATTCCGTGCCGCAGCGGCGTGAGCCACCGGCCGGACGAGTACGCAACGCCCGAGTGGATCGGCGCGGGCGTGCATGTTCTCGTGCGAACGCTCGCCGTGCTGGCAAGCTGATTCCACACAGCAAATGCTTTGCTTCCCGCCCGACTCGGTTTATCCTTACGCTCAACCTGTTGCACGAAAGCATTCTCTGTATCATGAATCCGGTTCTGGCTGCATGGAACGAAGCTGACGAGAACTCTGCGCTCGCTGCGATGCTCGCTTGCTGCGGCGCGCGCCGCTGGGCGCAGGCAATGGTTGATCTGCGGCCATTCGCCAGCGTAGGCGAGATGAAAACAGCAGCGAACAGCGTCTGGACCACGATGGCCGGGCCCGACTGGCTCGACGCCTTCGCCTGCCATCCGCGCATTGGAAAACGGAAGACCGCAGACGCTTCGGCACAATCGACCGCGTGGTCAAAACAGGAGCAGTCCTCCACCGCAGCCGCATCCGACAGCACGCTGGCCGCGATTGCCGCGGGCAACGCGGAATACGAAAAGCTCTTCGGTTTCACCTACATCGTCTGCGCCACGGGAAAAAGCGCAGAAGAGATGCTTGCAATCCTTCAGCGCCGACTCACAAGCGACCGCGCAGCCGAGTTGCGTGAGGCCGCCGAACAGCAGCGGCAGATTACGCAGATTCGACTCACAAAATGGCTGGGAGAATAACAACGGAATCAGGTTGGCAAAATGAGCGCAATTACTACACACGCACTTGACACCACACTCGGCAAACCCGCGTCCGGCATCGCCGTAAGCCTCGAACGGCTAGAAAACGGCGCATGGACCGCCATCGCACAATCGGCCACAGACGCGGACGGCCGCTGCCGCGATCTCGCCGCAGACGCAACGCCCGGCCACTACCGCCTCACCTTTCATCTACGCGATTACTTCGCCCGGCAGGGCCGGCAGAGCATCTACCCTGAAGTCGTGATCGCTTTTCATTGCGACGGAAAGGCGCATTATCATCTGCCCGTGCTGCTTAGCGACAACAGCTACACAACTTACCGGGGAAGTTAGAAGAGAAGCCAGGGGGGGAGCGAATGGCAAAACTTGGGGAAAACCGCTACGGAAAGGCGCGTGTGCGGCTCTCGCGCATCACGCGCAAAGGCGACCTGCACGAGTTCGAGGAGTGGACTGTCCGCGTGCTGCTAAAAGGCGACTTCGAGACGAGTTTTACCGAGGCGGACAACAGCAGCATTCTACCCACGGACACTATGAAGAACACCGTCTACTCGCTGGCGCGCGCCTCAAAGGCAGAGACGATGGAAGAGTTCGCCATGGAGCTCGGCAATCATTTCCTCGCCAATTTCGCGCATGTGAACGAGGCCAGCATCGAAATCTCCGACAAGGCGTGGGAGCGGCTCATTCTCGACGGCCACGCGGAGCCGACAACCTTCAAGCTGGGCGGCCCGGAGCTTTACACAACCCGCGCCGTGCGTTCGCCGGGCCAGCCGTGGGCCGTTACTTCCGGCTTCGAGTCGCTGACAATTCTCAAGACCACAAAATCCGCTTTCACCGGCTACATTCAGGACCGGCTCACCACGCTCAAGCCCGCGACAGACCGCATCTTCGGCACCAGCGCAAGCGCGACGTGGGATTACGCCGCGCCGAATCTGCCATTCAACGAAATTCGCAGCCGCATCGTCGCCGCGCTGCTCAAGACATTTGCCGAACACGATAGCATGAGCGTGCAACATACACTCTTCGACATGGGGAAGGCCGCACTCGACGCCGCACCCGAGATTGCGCGCATCACGCTCACCATGCCAAACATTCATCACCTGCTCGCCAACCTGAGTTCCTTCGGGCAGGACAACCCGAACCATATCTTTGTCCCGGCCGACGAGCCGCACGGCTACATCGAGGCGACGGTCGAGCGATAGAAACTATTCGAGGCCGGCAAAATCATTTGAGCAGCGAAATTCAAAAATCTTAACTCGAAATACAAGGGACGATCAGTGACGGATCAGACAAGCGCGGAAGTGTACCCGGAGCATCCGGCAACGAACTACGGCCTGCACACGGGCGTTCTCGGGCCTGCCGAAACGCTGGCGCAGTCTGTCTCCGCGGTTGCGCCCACGGCCTCCGCAACGCTCACCATTCCGATTGTCTTTGCGCTCGCCGGGAACGCGACATGGTTTGTCTACCTGCTTGCCACCTGCGCCATTTTGCTGGTTGGATTTTGTGTGAGCCGGTTTGCGCGCATCTCGGCCTCACCCGGTTCGCTCTACACCTATACGGCAAGCTCGCTGCCGCCAGTCTTTGCCGCGGTGTCGGCGTGGGCGCTGCTGCTCGCTTATCTCGCGACAGGCGCGTCGGTGGCCGCGGGCGCGCTTTATTTTGCCAATGCACTGGCGCAGCAATTTCTGCACTGGACGGTGCCATCGCTCGCGGCGCTAGCCGTGGTCTGCGCCGCCGCGGCCTACGTGGCATGGCGCGATGTAAAGCTCTCCGCCGAAGTGATGCTGTGGATCGAGGCCGCGAGCGTTGCGCTGATCCTCGTGGTGCTTGCGGCGCTGGTAGTACACTTCGGGCTGCGGCTTGACCTGGCGCAGCTAAAAGATCAGCTCAATCTCAAAGCTATGAACTTCTCTGCGCTCGGCCCCTCGCTGGTGCTGGCGATTTTCAGCTTCGTGGGTTTTGAGAGCGCCACTTCACTCGGCGCGGAGGCGCGCAATCCGCTCCACACAATTCCAAGAGCTGTGCTGCTCTGCGCACTGCTCATCGGCACGTTTTTCATTCTCTGCTCATACTCCGAGGTACTGGGCTTTCGCATCATGGGCGGCAATGCGGACGAGACCGCAAGCCCGCTGCATCTGCTCGCGGCCACTGCCGGAGTCGCGCCGCTCGGCGTGGCAACGGACATCTTTGCATTCGTCAGCATGTTTGCCTGCGTGCTGGCCTGCACCACGGCGGCCTCGCGCCTGCTGATGAAGATGGCGCACGAGCGGCTGATGCCGCGCCTCTTGGAGCGGACCAGTAAGCGGCATGGAACTCCTGCGGCGGCGGTTGTGCTCGCTATCGTTCTCATGTTTGCCGGAACGGCAGTAATGACTGTGCGCTCAGTCAGCGCACTCGATATGTATGACCTCGCCGGCTCGCTTTCGGTCTTCGGCTTTCTCACGGCGTATGCGCTGATGGCTCTGGCACTGCCCTTTGCACGGCGCGCAGCCGGGCAGCACTCCCGAATCCTGGCGGCGGTGAGCGTTGTGACGGTGCTGGTAATGATTCTGATTGCCGTCTTCGATCTGCAATCGGCGAGCGACGCGGTACACGGACGCCTGATTCCGGAAATCTATCTTGCGTACATCGTGCTGGGCCTGCTGGCGTATTTTCTTGGACGGAAGACTACGGCTGCAAAACCAGCGTAACTTTACGCCTGCCCTTCCACTTCCGGCTGAATCAGCAGAAGAAAGACAATACCAACCACGGCAAACATCCGAAACGCCGCCTCCTGCCCGTTCCATGTGCGCGACTGCCACATGAGAAACCACTCCGCCCCAACGGTGAGAAACGCCACAAGCCACATGAGCAGCGAGAGCGTGAACCCCGCAATCGCAAGGCGCTTGGCGCGATGAAACTCCGCCGCCGGCTTGCCGAGGGCGCGAAAAAGCCGCCACGCTCCCAGCCACAGCAGCGCCATCGTCAGAATCTCCCAGCCGATGATCGAGTAGTAGAAGACAAGATGCTCAGCAGGCAGCGCAAGCGCACGCCACATGCCGTGATTGCCGGGCAAGGTCGAATCCATCATCAGCACATGGCGCACGAACTGGAAGTTGGAATCGAAATCGGTGAGGTTATTGAAAACCACCAGCGTGTAAAGGAACGCGATGCCGCAGAGCAGCAGCAGTTTTGCAATGCGCGCAGTCATGGCTTGGCAGGTTCCTTTACGCCAGGATCCGGGATTGGCTTGTCGGGCGCGAATGTACGAAAGTATGCCACAAGCGCATCGAGCGTTGCAGCATCGTAGGCCGCCTCGGCGGGCATTCTGGCTCCCGGCCGCAGCGTCTCCGGGCTGTGAATGATGGTGCGGAAGCGCTGCGGGTTCTTCACCGCATCCTGCCCAAGCAACTGCCACGAGCGCCCGCCCATCGTGCCGCCCTCTCCGCCAGAGTTATGGCATCGAAAGCAATCCTCGCGGGCGATGAGGTAGCCGTTCCATACCTGCTCGTCGCTGCGCCACTTCTTAGCCGGCAAAATCGGCGCATAGATGTGATCCCCATTGCGGAATTCCAGCCGCGTCACGCCATAAGGAATCTGCTCTTCGTCGTTGTGCGCCAGCACCTTGAATCTCGGTATGAAATGCGGATGCGCGATGACATAAGGAGTAAGCTGATCGCCATTCGGCGCAGTAGGCCAGTGCTCGCGCGTCTGCCCGTTGATGCGCAGCACCAGGATCGGACCGTGCGCCTCCAGATATTCCGGCGAATAGTTGCTGCGATAGCTGTCGTAGCAGATGGCGACAATCATGTTCGCGTGCTCGCCCAGCACCTTCGCAAGATCCGACAAGGCAATGCCGCTGATCTCGGTCGGCGTATGAAAATTGTCGTCGGTCACGGTAATCGTCTGCTGCGGAAATTGGAGAAGCTCGTCATAGCGAAGAAAGCGCGTCGATCCGAAGGGAATGCCGGCAAGCTCGCCCCCGATCTCAAGGTCGCCGGGCGACGAGCGCTCCGTGTGAAGCGGAATCACGAGGCGGGGAGCCTGCTGCGCCGCTGGCAGAAACAGCACCAGAAAAAGTGCGAGAAACAAACGCATGGTTCATGCTACCCTGCAACCGCATAAAAACCCAATAACGATTCCTCGCCACCTGATAAAGTCTCAAACAGAATGACAACTGTTTCGCAGGCAGAAGAAAAACTTCAAGCGCTCGGTCTCGCACTGCCCGCGCTGCCAGATCCGGGAGGCAACTACGTTTCCGCCAAGCGCGTCGGCGGCGTGGTCTATCTCTCCGGCGTTATTTCCACCGGCGCGGATGGCATCATTACCGGTCAGGCGGGCGCGGACCGCACCATCAACGAGGGCTACGCCGCCGCTCGCGCATGCGCTCTCACGCAGTTGGCAGTGCTGAAACGCGAGCTTGGCACGCTCGACGCCATCGCCGAGGTTCTCACCGTCAACGGCTATGTCAACGCGCCGGCCGGCTTTCCCGATTCTCCCGCCGTTATCAATGGCGCTTCCGATCTTCTCGTCGCCGTCTTTGGCGAGGCCGGCCGCCATGTTCGCGCCGCCGTGGGAGTCAGCGCTCTGCCGCGCAACGCTCTTGTGGAATTGCAAATGATGGTACGAGTAAAGGAGTAGCAAGAGAGCTATGAGCGAGCACACACTCAGCGCCGCGCCAACACACTCTGTCTGGGACCGCAGCCTCGCGCCACGCCTGCGCATCGAGTCCGGCGATGAGGTGCAGATCGAGTGCGTGGATGCGAGCGGCGGACAGGTGCGCCCCGGCATGACCGTCGCCGAATATCTCTCCATCGACCGCACGCGGATTCATGCGCTCACCGGCCCCATCTGGGTCGAAGGCGCCGAGCCGGGCGACGCGCTTCAAATCGATGTTCTCTCCACGCGGCATAGCGGCTGGGGCTGGTCGAGCGTCATCGAGGGCCTCGGCTTTCTCAAGGACCGCTTCCGCGAACCGTATCTCTTCCACTGGACGCTGGACGGTGAGCATACCGCATCGCTCGCGCCGGCAGTCGTTCCTGTGCGCCCGTTTCTAGGAGTCATGGGAGTGGCCCGCGCCGAAGACGGCAGCTTTCGCACGCGTCCACCGGGGCCTTTCGGCGGCAATCTCGATGTCCGCGAGCTCTGCGCCGGCTCCACGCTCTACCTGCCGGTCTACAATGCCGGCGCGCTCTTCAGTTGCGGCGACGGCCACGCCGCGCAGGGCGACGGCGAAGTCTGCATCAACGGCATCGAGTGCCCGCTGGACGCAACGCTGCGCTTCCGCCTGCACAAAAATCAGCCGCTGGCCGGGCCGATCATCGAAGCCAGCACGAAGGCCGCGCCCGACGCCACCGCCGACGCATGGATTGTCGTCGAAACCGGAACCGATCTCGCCGCCGCCGCCCGCGCCGCTACCAGCCGCATGGTCGATCTGCTCGTCTCGCGCTGGGGCTTCCGCGAGATTCACGCCTACATTCTGTGCAGCGTTGCCATGCACCTGCGGCTCAGTCAAGTCGTGAACGAGCCAGTACACACCGTCAGCGCCGCCATCAGCAAACAAATCCTGCCCGTACGGGAGCTATTCGCGATTCCATGACCATCAACGACCCGGAAACGATCGCCGAGCTGGAAGCACTCTATCCCGAGTACGAGCGGGCGCTTGTCACCAATGATGTGGAAAAGCTGCTCGCAATGTTCTGGAGCGGGCCGCAGGTGATGCGCTTCGGCGCGACGGAAAATCTTTATGGACGTAAAGAAATCGAAGACTTCCGCAAGTCGCGTCCCGCAGCCAATCTGGCCCGCATAGTGAAACGGCTTGAGATCGTCTCCTTCAGCCGCGACTTCGCAAGCATCACGCTGGAATTCGAGCGCGGCACGGGGCCTAACCTAGTGCGGGGACGCCAGAGCCAGACCTGGGTGCGAATGCCGGAAGGCTGGCGCATTGTGGCTGCGCATGTTTCTTTATTGCCATAAAGAAGCGCATAAATGAACCATAAAACCCGCGCGAAAGCTGTAACACACGGATAATTTCGATTGAAATTTATAGCATTGCCGGTATCCTATCTTTATTCCGTGGTCAAGCTGAGAGACTAAAAACAAGCGAGCCACTCGCGACAGCTTTGCCTTCTCTTTTTTGAGCGACGCACCACTAAAAGACGCATTCCCTCAAGAGTTTCCGGCAGCTTAGCCGGGACCTGAGGCAATTTCTATTCCGAGGCCTTGACTTTGAGATATATCCGATTTGCTTGTTCCCTGCTTCCCCGGCTGCTTGTCCTTATAGCGGCTGTCGCGCTGGCGAGCACGTTTGCACTGGCGCAGCAGACGCTCGGCGGCATCACCGGCGAAGTAACCGACGCCACCGGCGGGGTGATTCCCAACGCAACGGTCACGGTAGTGGAAGAACAGACCTCGCTCACGCGAACCGTCAAGACCAACTCCACCGGCGTGTACAGCCTCGTCAACCTGCCCATCGGCATCTATACCGTCACCTTCACGGCAGACGGCTTTGACGTGCAGAAGACGCCGCACATCGTGGTGCAGGCCGATCGTACCGACTCGCTCAGTGCGCAACTCAAGGTGGGCGCAGCCAAGGGCGAAACCATCGAAGTCGATGCCTCGCCCCTGATGAACGCCGTCGATACCACCGTCGGCTATGTCCTCGACAGCTCGCAGATCCAGGCGATTCCGCTGCCCACCGGCAGCTTTACCGGTGCGGCCATACTTTCTCCGGGAGTGAACGCCGAGCTGCCCGGCGGCTCGGGCGCCAACAGCGGCCTCGGCAACGCGCCCATCTGGGCCAATGGCCAACGCGACACCTCGAACAGCTTCTCGCTCAACGGCGTGGACGCGACCAACCTCTTCAACGGCAAGAGCACCAGCCAGGTCAGCTCGGCCCGCGTCATCAACAGCACCGGCTCAACGGGCGGCGGCGGCGGCGGCGTCATTCAGTCGGTCGCCTCGGTCTATCTCTCCATAGGCAATGCCATTCCCACGCCGGCACCGGAGAGCCTCGAAGAAGTCAAGGTCAACGCCTCCATGTACGATGCCACGCAGGGCTCCACCTCCGGCGCGCACATCGACATCAACACCGCCTCCGGCACCAACAAGTATCACGGCAGCGTTTACGGCCGCCGCGGCACCAATTGGATCAACGCCGCGCCCTTCTTCTTCAAGCAGGACGCCGACGTTCCCGCAGCCTACAAGGACCCGCTCCTGCATCGCACCATCCTCGGCGGCACCATCGGCGGGCCCATCATCAAGGACAAGCTCTTCGGCTTCCTCTCCTATCAGCATCTTTCGGTCTCCGACCAGGAGATCGGCGACGGCTTCCTCGACGTGCCCTCGGGCCTGAGCGGCTGCACCACCCGCGACGCAGGCTGCCTTGCCGACATCAATAACGCCCAGTTCGGCGGCGAAAATCCTCTGAGCAGCGACGGCTCCTTCAGCCCTCAGACGATCAATCCTCTTGCCGTACAGCTCTTCAATCTACCCGCCGCTGCCGGCGAACCCGGCAAGTACCTCATCCCCGACGACTCAGTCCCCGCAACCGCTCTCGGCCCGAACCTTGGCTACAATGCCTTTCTTCCCGGCACCGGCCGCTTCAAAGCCGATCTCGCCGTGGCCGATCTCGACTGGAACGCCAGCAACAAAGACACGCTCGCGCTCAAGTACTACTACCAGCACGATCCCACGCTTGCACCCTATGCTTTTTCGAGCGTTCCCGGCTTCACCGAACACCTCGACTCCGGCGCGCAGGTCTTCTCCATCATCAACAGCTATCTCATCAAGCCCAACCTCAGCACCACGCAGACGCTGGGCTTCATCCGCGAGAAAAACTGGGCCACGAACGAGCAGCCCTGGGGCCCGAACAACATGCCGTCCACCCCCTACGGCACGCCGTCCATCAACATGTTCGGCTCCGGCTACTTCCCCGGCGTCTCCATCGTCAACGTGCTCGGCAACGCGGCCTACGATCACGATGTTCCCAGCACCGGCATTCTCAACATCGGCCCCAACGCCGAAGGCCAGTCGGCCAATACCGGCGTCTACCAGAACCGCATCGCGCCATCCGGCAACGCCATCTGGATGCTGGGCAAACACACGCTCAGCTTCGGCGCCAACTACACCTACACCCAGCTCAACACCATCGACAAGCGCACCAACGCGGGCACCATCGCCTCCGACGACTTCAGCGCCTTCTCGCAGGGCTTCGTCACGCCGGGCAGCGGCGCAACGAGCTTCTACGTCACCTCTTTTCTGCAGGGCGACGCCAGCCGCTACTACCGCGCCAATCAGCTCGGCATGTTCGTCCAGGACAAGTTCCAGGTCATGCCCACGCTCTCGATCACCGCGGGCCTGCGCTACGACTGGGATGGCGGCCTGACCGAAAAATACGGCCGCATCTTCAACTTCGACGCGGGCAAGAATCCTTATGGCTGCTCGCAGGATTCCAGCGATCCAAACGCCTACTCCTACTGCGTTTCCTCCGACACGATCCTCAATCCCGGCCTGATTATTGCCGGCAACAACGCCAACGGCACCAAGGGCGTGAGCAATACGACCCTCACCGGCCGGCAGTGGGGTTTCGGGCCCCGCATCGGAGCCGCCTGGCAACCGGCGCTCTTTCACAACAAGGTCGTCGTTCGCGCAGGAACCGGCTTCTACTATGACCGCGGCGAACTCTTCAGCTACTTCTCGCCCGGCTACGCCGTCGGCACCGTCACCGGCGGGCCCTTCGGCGTCAACCAGCAGCTTCCCTTCGTCAATGCCTCGACCTGCCCCACCGGCACACAGCAGTCGCTCTACAACTACTACATCCCCACCTGCGGTGGCGGCGGCATTGCAAACAGCCTCGCCTCCACTGGAACGTATTACGATTACCCGGTTCCGGTCTCCACTCCTGCCGGCGCGGACGGTAATCTGACCAATCCTTACGGAACGGTAGCAGTCGCAGCGCCGAGCAACCCGAAGGCCTCGGATCTCAGCAGCTATCTCCCCAATGCCTACAGCATCGCGAATTACAACCTGTATCCGTCAGGCACTGCGGGCATCATCAACAACGGCCAGCCCATTTCGCTCGGCGTCTACGACCGCGCAAACAAGCTGCCTTACACCATCAACTACACGCTCGACATTCAGTGGCAGCCACGCGCCGACCTCGCCGTCGAGCTCGGCTACATCGGCAATCTCAGCCGCCATCAAGTTATTCCAGTGCCCATGAACCAGGCCAATATCGCTTCCGCCACCAATCCAACGCTGGCGGGCGGACCCTATGCACAGACATATAGCTACGGCTACACGGTGCTCGGCGCCACGTTGGACGGCACTCCGAATGGCCCGGCATATCAGGCAAATGAGGAAGGTGGCAACGTCGACCTCCGCGTTCCCTACATCGGCTACGCGGCCGAATCCATCAAGTACGTCGCCGCCGGTATCGGCGCTTACAACGCCCTGCAGGCGCATATCGAAAAGCGCATGAGCAAAGGCTTCCAGATCGGCGCTTCCTACACGTACTCCCACTCCACCGACGAACAGAGCGGCCTGGGCCTCTTCTACAACGGCAGCAACGCGCTCAATCTCCGCTCCGGCTACGGCCTCTCGGACTTCGACCGCCCCCATGTGCTCAACTTCAACTACATCTTTACCGTTCCCGATACCGCGCCCAAGCGCTCGCTCCTCGGCAAACTCGTAGACGGCTGGCAACTGACCGGTCTCACCGTCCTCCAGAGCGGCCAGCCGTATAGCGTCATCGACTACTCCGGCGCCATCGGCAGCATCTACTACTCCACCTTCGACGGCATCACCAACCCAATCGTGCCGCTGGCCTCGGGATGTACGCCGAAGAGCGCCAAAACCGGCCATTCTGGCGGTTTCTATCCCATCAACGGCTTCACCGCGCTCGATCCCGCCTGCTTCACGCTTCCGCTGCTTCCGGCCGGCGGCCTGAACGGCGCAATTCCCACCTCCGACCCCTACGAAACCGGCTTCACCTCCGGGCAGCGCAACATCTTCCGCCAGTCCTTCCAGAAGCGCGCCGACGCTTCGCTCGCCAAGACCATCAATATCAAGGACCGCTTCGACATCAAGTACACTTTCGATGTCTACAACCTGACCAATACCACCAGCTTCGACATTCCAGGCAACGAGGTCTCGCAGAACGAGAACTACAACAACTTCCCGTCCTATGTGCCGCCGGGCTCGAATGTTTTGCCTACAGGTTGCAGTACCACCAACGGAGCCACCTACAACCCGCAGCCCGGCGCCGGCGGCCTCTACTACTGCCCCGCCAACCTTGGCATCGTGTCGCACACCATCGGCAGCCCGCGGCAGATTCAGATGTCGCTGAGCCTGAAGTTCTAATCCGCGAGTCGCAAAATCTCTTTCCGAAATTTTGCACATTATTTCGCCGAACCTGCCACACTCAAATCAATAGAAAAATACGCCGGCCCGATTCCTTTCAGGAATCGGGCCGGCGTATTTGAGGGACAGGACAGGCCCCTCCCCCTCCTGCGATCTCACAATATGAGAAACAAGCCGAAAATGCTCCAATTGCACCGAAATCAGTGCAATAAGCTGGATGCTCCAGGTTCCTCGTGTTGGGAGCTGGGATACCACAAAGCCCCGTGCCCCATCCTTGCGCTTTCTTTCTGGCACGAGGGTGGGAGACCACAACCGCTGACTCGCTGCTCTTATCTCACTCCCGCAGCGTCACAGAAAGCTCTTCCACCGAAGCAGCCCGGAAAACCTCCGCAAGCTCCGCCGAAGAAGCAAAGGTCTTCCCCGCAATCCGCCGCGCCGGAAACCGGAAAACTAGCTCGGGCTCCGCAAACGGCCACGGCGCAAGCCGAAAGACGCGGGCCGCGAGCGGCTCGACCCGCACCTCGCTCACACTGCCATCATTCAGGGGCAGCGGATGCAGCAAGTGCGCCGGCCTGTCATACGCCACACAGGTCAGCAGCGAGAGATTGTCGCAGGCCTGCAAAAGCCGAAAGTGTTCAAGAATCGTCTGCGACGCTTTCTCCTCCGGCGCAAGCGTCGCATCCGCCACAATCGCGTCGCGCAGCCCCTCCTGATACACCCGCTGCGCAGCGAGGAAATCGTCGAGCAGCGCCAGCCCTTCCGGCGCAATCGTCGAACGATCAGCGTGGTCAGTCAGCAGGTTGTAAGTGTGCATCGCCACCAGCAGCCCCGCATAGGGATCTTTTTCTGCAATGATGCGAACGGCGCGGCCGCGCACTGCAAGGTAGTCGGCAATATCGATCTCCTCGAATGCCGAATACTTGCCCACAAGCTCCGTAGAAAACGCCGACGGCCTGCCCTGGCGCGTAATCGAAGGCGCAGCATCGCGCGCAGCCCAGCCGTCATCGTGCGAGGCAATGCCGAGCAGCACTCGCGGACGCGGCTCCGGACGCCGAAAGCTCGCATTCCCCCACGCCGCCGCAAATGCGCCCGCAAGCCGCGCATGATCCGGATGCGTAATAAGCTGCCAGCCGTCTTCTGTTTCCATCCGCAACATCGTTCCGACTCCTGATCGTTATTCGCTGGCCGGCTCACGGCTCGACTCATGCCAGTTATGCAGCGCCAGCCACTCGAAGAACATCACAAGAAAGAAAAAGCCGAAGCCGAGCAGCGTAGCCGCCGCGACCAGCGCGAACATGTAGCTGGTTTCCATCTGGTTGTTCGCATAAATGATCGAATAGCCCAACCCACCCTCGCCCACGCGTGTCGAACCGGCAAAGAGTTCGCCCGTGATGCCGCCGATCACGGCAATTCCCGCCGAGATACGAACGCCGGTAAAGAGATTCGGCAGCGCGTGCGGCAGCCGCAGCTTGAGCAGCACCTGCGCGGGCGTGGCCTTGTGCATCAGGAAGAGATCGATCAGATTGCGGTCCACGCTGATGAGCCCCTGCGTGGTGTTCGCGATGATCGGCGCCAAGCAGATGATGAAGGTAACAAGCATAACCGCCGGAATCCCCGGACCGATCCAGTTAATAATCAGCGGCGCAATTGCGACAATCGGCACTGTTTGCAGCAGGATCGTGTAAGGATAGACGAGCTGCCGGAGCCAGCGCCACTGCGCGAAGACGAGCGCCACTGCGATGCCAACAATGAGGCTGGCGGCAAGCCCGCCAGCGGCTTCCATCGTCGTAATTTCAAGCGAGTTGAGCAGCGACGGAAAACGCTCGCGCGCAGCGGAGAGAACCGCGCCCGGACCGGGCAGCATGTAAACCGGGATGTGCGCGATAGCAACCGCACGCGACCACAGACCGATGAGAACCGCAAAGACAATCGCGCTGTTTGTGATGAGCCAGGCCCGCTTCTTCATGCGTTCTGCGCTCCTCTCAGCAGGCGGGAGGCGCGCGTCACGGCCTCCTCGAATGCTGATGACTCGCGCGTCTCCGCCGTGCGCGGCCAGGGGAGATCAATGGCAATATCGTGCGCCACGCGCCCCGGATGCGGCGCAAGAATCACAATGCGCGTCGAAAGAAAAACAGCCTCCGCCACCGAGTGCGTGACAAAAAGCACCGTCCACTTCTGCTCCGCGTAGAGGCGCAGAAGCTCCTCGTTCATGCGGTCGCGCGTCATCTCGTCGAGCGCTGCGAACGGCTCGTCCATGAGCAGAATGCGCGGACGGCTCACGAGTGCGCGAGCTATCGAAACGCGCATTTTCATCCCGCCCGAGAGCTGTCGCGGATAGCTGCGCGCCACGTGGCCGAGCTGTACAAGATCGAGCATTTGCGCCACGCGCTCCTGGCGCATCGTCCGTGCCGCATGTTCCAGCTCAAGGCCCAGCCCGACATTCTGCTCCACAGTACGCCAGGGCAGCAGCGTCGAATCCTGAAAGATAAAGCTCATTAACTCCCGCGCGTTCTGCGGCGTCATGCCATTCACGCGGATCGCGCCTTCCGTGATCGGGCTCAGGCCGGAGACAAGCCGCAGCAGCGTCGATTTTCCGCAGCCCGAAGGGCCAAGAATCGTGACAAACTCCCCGCGCTCCACGCTGAGCGAAATCTTTTCCAGCACAGCCGCACCGTCGCGGAAGCGCTTGCCGACCGCGTCGAACGCAATCTCAGGAACTGTCCCGCCTGTTGGGCCTGTCTCCGCTACCATCCCGGCTCTCCCTTCATGGGCAGATAAAGAACCGACACATTCGCCGCGTCATGCAACACCTGCTGCGTGGATCGCGCCCAGCTCCAGTTGTCGGCAAGCTGCGGCAGCGTGTCGTTAGAGGGATTGCGGTCGTAGAGCGGAAAAGCCGAGCTTGCGATTTCAAGCCGCAGCCGCTCGCCAGGCGCAAGAACAAAGGCAATCGGCTCCAGCGTAAACTCCCATGCGCGGACCACGTCAGCGGCATAGCCCGAGTCGCGGAAGAGCCACGAGCTGCGCGCAATGCCGATGCAGAGAAATTCCGCGCGGTCCGCAGGCGTAACGCGAACGAGCTTCGCAGTGAAATCGGCGTGCGGCGCGGAAGTAGCAGCATAGAGAACAACACGCGGCTGTCCGAAAACCTCTGTGGTACAAGCAGCCGGCGCGGAGGTATAGACGAGCAGATTGTTTCCCAACTCAGCCGCGGCCTGATCCATCGGCCCGCTCAGCGCCTGCGGCCCTCCCGGAGCCATCACCGGCACTTCGGGATCGTAGACGAAAACATCTTGCGGCTCGTCTGCAGTCGGAAGCTCAGTCGAAAGCACTCCATCACCTTTGCGCGAATTCGCATTGCCGTCGCTGTGCAGATACAGCGGAAACGCCGCCTCAGCCGGCCATTCCCCCGCAGAAAACCACTCATTCGCACCGAGTGAAAAGTAGCGGACGCGCGGATGCTCATTCCATCGCGGCGCTTCCTTGAGCCAGTGATCGAACCAGCACAGCAGCAGCTCATCCGTATCGAGATTCGCGGCCTCGCCGAGCTTCGCCTCGCCCACGCGGTCGCCCCACGGAATATGCGCCCAAGGGCCGGCAATCAAAAACTGATTTTCCCGCGCAAACTCCGTGCCCGCGTGTTCGCGCAGTGCCAGAAAGCCCGCGATGGAGCCTTCGAGATACGTGTCATACCAGCCGGAAATGTGGAGCGCAGGAACCTGAATCCGGTCGAGCCGCGTGCTGATGTCTTGTGCAGTCCAGTAGTCACCCGGCTCGCGATACGAGATCCAGTCAGTAACGTAAGTCGGCAGCGCCGGATCGGCAAGCGCGGGATGCAAAGCATAGGGTGCCGACGCAGCTTGCGCGCGAATATTCGCCCACGCGGCTTCGAGCTTGTCGCTCGCTTCACGCAGCCCCTTGCGCCGCGCATCTTCGCGCAGCATCTGAATTCCCCAGCCAAGCGTAGAGCTGAGCCGCAGCGCGCCCTGATGGTAAAACCAGCCATGATAAAGGTCCGCGGCAGTCATGTGCGGAGCAATGCAGACAAGCCCCTCGGGTTGCTCGGCAGCGGCAAGCAACTGCGTGGCTCCCTGATACGAGAAGCCGTACATGCCGATGCGGCCATTGCACGCCGGATGCTTGCGCAGCCATGCAATCGCTTCCGCACCATCGCGGCCTTCGCTGCGAAACGGATAAAACTCGCCCGTCGAGCTGCCGCGCCCGCGCACATCCTGAATGCAGACGTGGTAGCCGTGGCGCGCAAACCAGACCGGATGCGCGTAAACGACGGTCGAGGCAATGTCGCGTCCGTAGGGCTGGCGCATGAAGAGCGTCGGCCAGCAACCTGATCCCTCGCCAGCATCTGCCGGATAGTAATGGTCGGAGACCAGCACCGTCCCATCGCTGAGACGACATTCCACGCCCCGCTCCAATCGCACTCCGTTGCCGCAGTCAACGAATGCCATCGATCAAGCTCCGTGCTTCGGAACAAAGTTGTACATGGCGACAAGAATCTCCGCGAGCCGCGCGGCAGCTTCGTCAGCCCAGCGTGCGCCGTTCTCCGCCGTTGCCGCCGTAGGATCACCGAGCACACCGCTGGGAGCGATGTCGCGCGTGAGCCATGCGAAGTTGGCCGACGAGCCTTCGGGCTTCAGCAACTCCGGCGTCTCAACACGCGCAATGTAATTCGAGGTGTACTCGGCGGTGCGAACCAGCTCCGGCGTAGCGTGCAGCAGATACGCAGTCTCAATCTCGCCCGCGTGGAAGCCGTAGGTGCGCTCCTGCGGGGTAACGCCCTCGAAGCTCGTGCCCGGCGAACCGAAGAGCGAAAAGGTCCGCAGGCCAAACTCGGCGCGAAGGTCGCGCGCCAGCACATCGACGAGCGAGGCGTTGCCGCCATGCGTGTTGTAGAGGGCAAGTTTCTGGAAGCCTCCTGCCGCAATGCTCGCGCCCAGGTCGCGCACCACGGCCATGAAAGTGGAAGCGCTGACGGAAAGCGTACCGGGAAAACCAAGATGCTCGTTGCTCTTGCCGTAACAGACTGGCGGCAGCGCATAAATCGGCAGCTCTGCGGGAACCAGCTCCAGCGCCTTGCCGAGCAGCAGATTATTGATGAGCGTATCTGTCGCCAGCGGCAGATGATGCCCGTGCTGCTCGATAGCCGCCGTGGGCAGCACCAGCAGCGTGGACTCGCGCGGCAGCGCGTCGACTTGTTTCCATGTCAGGTAGGCGAAGTTGCACGCGTCGGGAATCCATGTCTTCATTGGGCAATTTCCACTTCAGGTGTCTCCCTGCGAAAGCTGATCATCTTGCCGGGGTTGAGCAAGCCGCGCGGGTCGTACTTCTGTTTGGCGCGGAGCTGAACGTTATCGGGCCGGAAGCGGCCGCCATCTTCGAGATAGTTTACGTGCGGATTAGCAACGAAGACGCCAATCTCGCGGCAGGTATCGATCATCTCCTGCAAGCGCTCGGGTGTGCTAAAGCGAACAACCGGAATCGCGCCGGGAATCACGACTCCCTCGCCATTCTTCATAAATTCAATGTGGAAGAGAAAGTCAGTCCCGAAGCGCTCACGCAGCTTGCGAAACTGCTCGCGGCAATCCGAGGGCGAGAAGCCGCATTGCAGATAGGTCCATTCGGGGTCGGCCTTCATGGCCCAGAGCGTCGTGTGGTTCCAGGTGTAGTCACTCAGCAACGGCTGCGTGCGCGGGCCGTCGTAAGCGCCAGCAAAAGCTACTTCACCGCCGGCGGATTGGGCCACAGCGCGCAACGCTTCAAGCTGCTCCGTGGCAATCATCACAAGCACAAGCGCCTTACCTTCGCGCATCACCTGCTTCACGGGAGTAAAGAAGGACGGAATCGGCCACTCGAAAACAGTGACAAGCCGCTTCGTCCACTCCGAACCAACAGCGATGGATTCCGCAAAGGTAAAGGCCGCGTCGAAGCTGTCGAAGGCAATCGTCGCCTGCGTCCACTGAACGGCGGGCGTAAGCGCAAACCAGATGCGGGTGAGAATGCCGTTGGTGCCCCATGCGTGAAGGATTTCATGCACTGCCGCGCCCTCGTGCAGCACCACGCGTGGCGGGTCCTCCATCGTGACAACCTCGAAGGCGCGCACCGTGTCGAAGTCGCGCAGGCCGCCGTGAGCCACCGAGCCAATGCCCCCCGACCCTCCGCCGAGAAAGCCGCCGATGGAGGCTTTTACCAGCGTGGACGGATACATCCGTAGCTCCCAGCCCTGTGCGCGGGCCTCGGTTTCCAGCGCGCCCAGCCGCAGCCCCGGCTGGCAGACGGCAACACCATCCGGCGTAATCTCTTCGAGCCGGTCCATCAACGAGAGATCGAGCACAATGCCGCCATGAAGCGGCACGCACTGGCCGTAATTGCCCGTTCCCGCGCCGCGCGTCGTGACGGGAATCTCATGCTCGCCCGCATAGCGCAGGATGGCGAGAATCTCCTCCACGCTGACGGGCTGCACGGCCACCTCGCCACGTTTGTCCACAAGCTGTGGGCGCAAAATCGGCGAGTACCAGTAGAAATCGTGCGAGAGCCGATCGAGAACGGCCGGCGCAGTCAGAACGCGCGCCGGGTCAGCGACGATCTTAGCGAGTTCGGCAGCGATCTCCTGCGACATGGAAGCGTCCTCGACTATTTGCGCCTGCGCGTGGCCCACTGCTTGAAGGCGCGCAGCATGTTGGGGTGTGTAAAGAGAGCGTAGCACTCCTCGCGCAGAACGGGTCCGTCAACTGTGCAGCGCATGTCGCTGCGCTCGACAACCTCGGTGGCGGGAATCCGAATCTGGCGGACGTGGTGGCTGGCGTCTTCAATTGTCGCGCCGTAAACCACGCGGTCCAGCTCCGCCCACAAGGCGCAGCTCATGCACATGGGGCAGGGTTCGCAGGTAGTGTAAAGCGTGTAGCCGGCCAGCGAGAGCAGCTTGAGCCGGCGAGCGGCGAGACGGATAGCACGCACCTCGGCGTGCATCGATGGATCGTTCTGCCGGTGCGCGTCGTTCAGCGCCCGCAGCAGCAGCTTGCCGGTGCGCGTGTGCACGATGGCGGCTCCAAAAGGCCGCGGCGCGGAGGTTTCAAGCGAGCGAGCGGTGAAGGCGGCAAGCGCAGCCATCTGACTGCGATCAAGCTCCGGCTTCGAGCCGCGATTGAGTTGCGTTTGCGCGCCCGCTCTCGAAGTGTTTCCCATATCTGAACTTAGCATGGTGCCTTTATAGGGAAGCAATGAAAACGGCATGAGGAAAACGCCCCCATGATAGCTTTCAATCAAAGGATTCTGCCAATGCGATTGGGATTGCAAATACCGCGCGTATTGCGAGTAACAAAATGGGCTGCTTTCGGTGCGGCTCTGCTGGCCGCGGGCGTGACGGTGCCGGGCACAGGCTGCCGCGGCGGCGCGGTCAACTCAGCAAACGGCCTGACGCCGGTGCGCGTGCAACTCGACTGGTATCCGCAGCCGGAGCATGGAGGCTTCTTTGCCGCCGCGCTCAACGGCTACTACAAAGCCGAAGGGCTCGACGTAACGCTCGTCCCTCTGCCGCAGTTTGGCAGCGCCGAGCAGCTCGTGATGAACGGCCGGGCCGACTTCGGTCTGGGTTCAAGCGACAAGATTCTCGAAGCGAACGCGAACGGCCTGCCGCTGGTCGCCGTCGCCGCCACCATGCAGCACGACCCGCTGGCGGTGATGGTTCACAAGGACTCGCCCGTCCACGACTTCAAAGACCTCGAAAACCATACCATCGCCGCGCAGACCGGCGCCACGTGGCTCAAATACGTCACAATCCGCTACGGCCTCAAAAACGTGAAGCAGGTTTCGAGCACGCGCTCTGTGGCGAATTTTCTATCCGACCCGAATTACATCCAGCAGATTTTTATGACCAGCGAGCCATACTTCGCCAAGCAGGCCAATGTCGAGGTGCGGACAATTCCCATCAGCTCCTCGGGCTACGACCCGTACCGCGTGCAATTCGTCACGCGGGATTACGCCGCGCAGCATCCGGATATTGTCGCCAAGTTCGTGTGCGCCAGCATCCGAGGCTGGATCGCGTATCTCGAAAATCCAGAGCCGGTCAACAAATACCTGCTCACGCTAAACCCGGCGCTGAATCCGGCGCAGGAGGCCTACTCCGCGCAGGCGCTCAAGGATGGCAGCTTTGTAGGTCAAGACATGGAAGTGGGCCGCATGACCGTGGCGCGCTGGCAGGCCACCTACGACCAGTTGAAGGGGCTGGGAATCCTGAAAAACGCCTTCGACCCGACCACGGCCTACTCGCTCAAGTTCCTGCCTACCGGCTCCATCGTGGCGAAAACCGAAGCGGCGGTTCGGTAATTCAACTCTTGATAATGGCTATTATTGCGCCGATGCACAAAGCAGCAATTTGAAACAAAAAGCATACCTCAGGGGCTAAAGCCCCCGCGCATCTTGCCGGGGATAAATCCCCGGCCTACCTATCATGCGTCAGCAACATAATGGAGCCAAACAACTACAATCTCGATAACTCAAATCTGGGAGGCCGCCAGCGGACTCAGGTAAAGATTCGTAATGTTGCTTACGATGGCCTCATAAGCGAAGCGCGCGTCGGCAGAGAGCTTCTTCCAGTTCGGGTCGTTGCGAAAGATATTCCACTTGGCATCAAGCTCGGCCTGATCGGTAAAAGCAAGCATGTAAGTCAGGCTCGGCATCCGCGGGCCAATCAGCGTGTCTCCGAAGAAGACGGGCTGGAAGCCGGCGGCATGGAATATCTCGAATTCGCCGGAATGGAACATGCGGACTTTTACCTCGTGAGCGCGGTTACTGGGGCTCTCGTAGGTCCGGATCTGGAAGATGCGCTTCGCTCCCTTGTCCGGCGGCGTAAGGCCCGGCCAGCCCTCGAATGCCACAAGCAGCGATGAGTCCACGCGGAGAAATGCCGGAGCAGAGGCGGGCGCGGAAAGGAACGGCTCAGCGGCCTTGACGTAATCGGCGTCCGCGGCCAGGTCCTGATCAATCATGGCGGCCTGACCGGCGGTGCGCGCCGGAATCAACAGATAAAAGGAAGGCGTTTCGGGGCCGACATCAAGCCTGAAAGCTCCAACAGGGCCGATGCCGTGACGGGCAAGCGCGGGAATCAACGCATCGGAAAGAAACTTCTCCGTCAACGCGATCTGCGGACCGCTCTGCATGGTGTAGCGGCGCAGCAGGTAGAAATCACGCGCGCCTGCCATGTGCGCCGGTAACGCCTGCGGCTGCTGTGCACCGGCAAGAGTAGTAGCGGAGGCGGCGAGTGAGGCGGCGAGAAACTGGCGGCGTTCCATTGAGTTCTCCTTGTGGAAAATCGTGCTGCAACCCGTTACCAATCCCTCAATCGACCTTCTAACTTATCCCCGAAAACCATTCATAAAATTACACTTCGCCAATGTCCTCGTTCCATATCTCGGGCTTTGCGGCAATGAACTTTTCCATCAGCTCGCGACACTCGGCATTGTCTAGATCAATGACGTGGACGCCGTTCTCGCGCAGCCACTCCACGCCGCCGGAAAATGTCCGGCTCTCACCCACCACGAGCGTGCCGATGCGGAACTGCCGAATCAACCCGCTGCAATACCAGCAGGGGGCGAGCGTTGTAACGAGAATCAGGTCGCGGTAGCTGCGCTGGCGTCCGGCGCGGCGAAAGGCGTCCGTCTCGCCGTGGATACTGGGGTCGCCCTGCTGCACCCGGCGGTTGCGCCCGCGGCTCAGCAGCTCGCCCGCCGCAGTAAAAATTGCCGCGCCAACCGGCACGCCACCCTCGGCGAAGCCTATGCGAGCTTCTTTAAGCGCCACTTGAAGCATTGCATGGAAGTCATGGTCTTTCATCGGATAACGCAATCGATCATACGTCATTTGCACACCATGGAAAGCAGCACCCGGCCATTCCGGTAAACCGCACAAGAGAAATGGCGTAGAAACTTCAGCCGTGGACCTTAAGAAATGTTAAGGACCTGCGGCATAGGTTGCATTCTTTACCGCAAACGATTGAAACAGAACAGCTTTTGATCCAAACAAAAATCATTCAACCATGCTATAGCATTCTTGACTTGGAGCGCGCTTTAAGGAGTAGGGTGATGGTATGCGAAATACAGGGTACACGATTCGGAGCATGGCAGAGCGCTGCGGAATGACGACGCACACTCTTCGCTATTATGAGCGCGTTGGGCTGATTCAGCCCGTGGGCCGGGCGCGGAACGGGCACCGGCGCTATTCGGAGGCCGACGAGGCCTGGCTGCATTTTCTCCACTGCATGAGGGCAACGAACCTACCCATCCGCGACCTGCAGCGCTACGCGTCGCTGAGGGAGCTGGGCGAGGCCACTTCGCTCGACCGGCGCAAAATTCTGGAAGACCATCAGGCGGTGATCGCGTCGCAAATCCATGAACTCGAAAAAGCCCATGCGCTACTGACGCACAAGATTTCCAACTACCGCAAGATCGAGGAGCGGTTGGGTCTGGCCGGGGCGGCTGAGCCTGCGGAACAGATGGAAGAGCAGCCGGCTGTGGCCGTGAGCGCCTAGTTGTCGGCATATAGAAGCGGGGAGAGCAAGATGAAGAAGCGGCATCTGGGAGCGAACGGCCCCGAGGTTTCAGCCATCGGGCTGGGCTGTATGGGAATGAGCGAGTTCTACGGGGCGGGCGACGAGCAGGAGTCGATTGCCACGATCCACCGCGCGCTGGAACTCGGCGTCAATTTTCTCGACACGTCGGACGTTTATGGGCCGCACACCAACGAAGAGCTGGTGGGAAGAGCCATCAAGGGCCGGCGTAGCGAGGTCTTTTTAGCCACGAAGTTCGGCATTGTGCGTGACCCGGCAGACCCCTCGCGGCGCGGCGTGGACGGCAGCCCGGCGTACATTCGGAAATCCGTGGAAAGCAGCCTGAAGCGGCTGAGCGTAGAGACGATCGATCTCTACTACCAACACCGCGTGGACCCCAAGACGCCGATTGAAGAGACCGTAGGCGCAATGGCGGAGCTGGTGAAGGAAGGCAAGGTGCGCTATCTCGGCCTCTCCGAAGCCGCACCGGCCACGCTGGAGCGGGCCTCTAAAGAGCACCAGATTACGGCGCTCCAGACTGAATATTCTCTCTGGTCTCGCGAGCCGGAGGCCGAACTGCTGGCCCTGTGCGACAAGCTCGGAGTGGGCTTTGTGGCATATAGCCCGCTGGGACGCGGATTCCTGACCGGAGCCTACAAGAGTCCCGAGGACTTCGACGCGGACGACTACCGCCGCTACTCGCCGCGCTTCATGGGCGAGAACTTTGCCCGGAATCTGCGGCTTGTGGAGAAGGTGAAGGAGTTTGCGGCGGAGGCCGGCATCACGGCAGGCCAGCTTGCTCTGGCCTGGGCGCTGGCGCAGGGCAAGCACATTGTGCCGATTCCGGGAACCAAGCGACGCAAGTATCTCGAAGAGAATGCTGCCGCGGTGGACTTCGTCTTGACCGAAGAGCTGGCGCAGAAGCTAAGCAAGGAATTTCCGACAGACGCAGTGGTAGGCGAGCGGTACGCACCGTCCATGATGCAACTGCTGAACGGCTGAAGGTCGTATCCCCGGCCTTCGGAAAGTAGATTACGATAGCGGCGCGGCGAATTCGCCGTGCCGCGCTGCACGATGGAAGAGATTTGGCCTGCCCTGACTTCCCCGTCCGGCATCAGGCTCGTGCCGGTTTTACCCGTCCGGTTCTATACGGTTCTGTTCTCACAGCAACTCGCGAAGGTCCGGCAATGTCCGATTCCCCTGAACTTCGCTTCAAGCATTTGCGCCCGCAGAACTCTTCCTCCCCAACGGCGCCTTCGACTTCGTCCAACACTGGCCGGATAGAATCACTCCGGTTGCACTTGGACCTTGAATCCGCCAACGGAACGTTTATGCAGCGGCGCAGAATTAAGCGGCTTTGCTGGCGCTGAGGTGCGCTTCCAGCACGTCGAGAAACTTTGCCAGCCATGCCGGATGCGCCGTCCACGCCGGGCCGGTGACGAGCTTGCCATCGACGACCGCGTCGGAGAAATCCAGCTTCACAAACGACCCTCCAGCCAGCTCCACTTCCGGCGCACAGGCCGGGTAAGCGTTGAGCCTGCGGCCTTTCAGAATGCCCGCCGCGGCCAGCAGTTGCGGCCCGTGGCAGATGGCGGCAATCGGCTTGTCCGCCTTGGCAAAGTAGCGCACAATCTCAAGCACCTCGTCGTTCAGACGCAGATACTCCGGCGCCCGCCCACCCGGAACCACGAGTCCGTCGTAATCGGCGGCCTTCACCTCGTCGAATGTCGCGTTGAGGGTAAAGTTGTGGCCGCGCTTCTCGGAGTAGGTCTGGTCGCCTTCAAAGTCGTGAATCGCAGTACGGACCTGTTCGCCCTTTTTCTTGCCGGGGCAGACGGCGTCGACCGTGTGGCCCACCATTTGCAGCGCCTGAAACGGCACCATGATCTCGTAATCCTCGACAAAATCGCCGGCCAGCAGAAGCAGCTTTGCGGATTTCATTGCGAATCTCCCCATAAATGGAATGAAGCCAAAACATTCGGGCGCACCGCGAACGATGCGCGCCGCCGCTGCCATTTTCGCGCTTGCGATACGCGAGAGCAAGCGGTGCTTCGAGTTGCAGCGCGCTTGGAGTGTGCCTCTGCCCCTAAAATCGGCAGCGGTCAAAAGGAAGCTATCCCTCGGGGCTAAAGCCCTTCTCTTTTGTGACGCCTTAAGGTACGGGCTAAAGCCCGTACCTTTCAAACTGCCCGTTACCCTAGAATCGATTGATGCCTCGCAATCTCGCCGCTCCCGCTTCGCTGGCCGAATTGAATGAGCAGATTATCGCCTGCACCCGCTGCACACGGCTGCGCGAACACTGCCTGCAAATGGCGGCCACAAAGCGGCGCGCCTATCTCGACTGGGAATACTGGGGCCTGCCCGTTCCCTCCTTCGGCGACCCGCAGGCGCGCGTGCTGGCTCTGGGTCTCGCGCCCGGCGCACATGGCTCGAACCGCACAGGCCGGCCCTTTACCGGTGACGGATCGGGCGGCTTTCTTTATCCAGTGCTTTACGAGGCGGGCTTCGCTTCGCAGCCGGAGGCCGTCTCGCGCCAGGACGGCATGAAGCTCACCGATCTCTGGATCAGCTCCGTGGGCCGCTGCGCGCCACCGGGCAATAAACCCACACGCGAAGAACTGAGAAACTGCGCACCGTGGCTCGACGAGGAGATGCGTCTGCTCGCGCGGCTTCGCGTTGTCGTCTGCCTGGGCAAGATCGCCTTTGATGGACTGCTGGCGTGGGCGCAGCGGGCCGGCCTCGTCGCGTCGCGCTCCGGTTACACCTTCGCTCACGCCGCCGAATACACGCTCCCCAACGGCCTCGCCGTCCTTGCCAGCTACCACCCCTCGCTCCAGAATACGAACACCGGCAAGCTGACGCGCGCTATGCTGCTGGCGGTCTTCGAGCGGGCCCGCGAGCTAGCCTAGGGCGAGAATCCGCTGTAAAGGCAAGCAAAATCCCGGTTGGGGGTCAGCTTGAAGACAGAGGACAGGCAGTGTCCGAGGAATCAAAACGGTGAGATTTTCGCACCGCGCCGAACCCGCAGGGGCTAAAGCCCAGCCATATTTTGGCTGTTTTCGGCAACCGAGGATAAATCCTCGGCTTACCAGTCGTGCCCTGTTGCAGAGCAAATTCAAACTGACCTAGCGCCAAAATCCGCTTTATAGTGGAAGAACGGAAATCCCTTTCCGGCACGAGGCGCGCATGAGTCTGATCCCCGCGGACGAATTCGAGCGAAAACTGGCCGAGCAGAGCGCAAGCCTGAGCGGCTCGCCAGCCCAGTCGGCCCCGACAACCCAGGCAACCGCCGGCTCAATTGCCGACACCCCCGCGCCGACGGGACGCAGCCTGAACAGTTCGGCTTCGCCTGCGGGCGCCGCTGGCCGGGGCCGCGAGATCGCACAACGTAGCGCGCCGCCGCCGGGACGCGGCCTGAGCGGGCAGAATGAGGCGCAAGGCGACAATCCCTCGGCGGGCCATCGTGCTCTCGACCTGCTCAAACAGGGCCTGCCGCTGGTACAGAAACTGCTGCCACTGCTCGATGGAAACATCCTGGCCGTGGTGGGCAATCTGCTCGCCCCGCGCCCGCATGCTTCTGCCAAGGTCGATCTGACGCCGATCGAAAACCAGCTCACCGAGATGCAGTTGTTCCACCACGATCTGCGCGGCAAGATCGTCGAGCACAATACTTCGCTCAAGCACGTGGAAGATCAGTTGGAAATGGTCAAGGAAGCCACCGACCGCAATACGCTCGAACAGCAGGAGCTGATGGAAGACCTGCGGACGATCGGCAGCCGGGTGAATCTCTTCGCCGCGCTGCTCTTCGGGCTACTTATCGTTTCCGTCCTTCTGAATCTGATCCTCTTCATGCACATCCGGCAGCTTCTTCCCTAGGGGACAACAATGGCGTTCTGGAAAGGCGCGGGCACAGAAAGCAAAAGCGGCGACCCGCTCTTCCGCGAAATTGTGGAATCAGCCGGAACGATGGTGCTTGCCATCGCCCCGGACGGCACGATTCTGCACATGAACCCGGCCGCCGAGCGCCTGCTCGGCTATAACGCATCGGAGCTGGTAGGGCGCAAACGTACCGAGGAGATTCTGGCGCCGGAAGAGGCGCAGCGCATTATCGGCGAGGTGCTGCACCTCGTCGGCAGCCCAGTGCGACCGAATCTATCAATCGACGAGCGCGCAGCCGCGACCGTACAGGCGATGGACATGCTTCCGCCAAGCCAGGTTCCGAGCTTTGAGACGCACTGCCGGCGCAAGGACGGAAGCACGTTCCCGGTCACCGGACACATCTCGGCGCTGCGCGATTCGAGCGGCGCGATTCGCGGACTTGTAGCCGTAGCGCTGGACCAGACGGCGACGCTGCGCCAGCAACAGGCAACGCGGGAATCGCAGGAACGCTACCGCGACCTCTTTGAAAATTCGAATGAGATGATTGCAACGCTCAGCCCCAGCGGGAAGTTTCTCTACGCCAACCCCGCATGGAAGCAGAGTTTTGGACTGGAACTGGATGCGCTGCTGAAGCTCGATTCCTTTGAGCAGGTCTTCAACTCCGACTGCCGCGAAGATGTCGCGGCGCTCTTCCAGGAGGCGCTGCATGGCACCACGGTCGAGCGCGCCATCCTGCGCAATCCTACCGAAGACGGGCAGGTGCTGGAGTTGGAACTGAGCCTGAGCCGCCGCCGGAAGGCCGACAGTCCGCTCGCCGTCCGCTGCCTGCTGAGCAATGTGACCCAGCAGAAGCTGCGCGAGCACCGCCTGGCCCTGCAACTGGCCGCAAGCCAGATTGTCTCGGAGAACTCCTCCGCGGATGCGGCCGCGGAGCGCATTCTGGAGGCTCTCTGCACCGCCCATAGGTGGGACTTTGGCGTGCTCTGGGAAATTGACGAGGCGGAAGGCAGGCTGGTCTTTTCGAGCGCATGGGGCACGCCCAGCCTGCACACGGATAGCATGATGCGGCAAAGGATGGGCGCACAGGTGGAAGCCGGCAACGCCCTGGCCGGCAACGCCTGGAGGAAAGGCCGCGCCGTGTGGATTCGCAATCTCGCCGAAGTTCAGCCCAAATCGCAGCCAAATTCGCGTCCAAACTCGCAATCAGACACACAGCCAGACCCGCTGATCGAAGGCGCATTGCGCTGTGGCATGGCTTCAGGCTGGGCCGTTCCGGTGCGTGCGGGCAATAGCATTGTTGCGGTTCTCGAGTTCTATAGCCGGCTGCGGCTACGCGAAGACAGCGGTGCGCTCGACTCGGTAGAAACTGTAGCCGCGCCGCTTGGCCAGATGCTGGCGCGGCGGCGGGAGCGCGGGCGCACGGAAGAGCTTTCACGACGGCAGGAGATTCTGCTCAACGCAGTGGCCGACGGAATCTGCGGCCTCGACCGCAGCGGCAGCGTGACATTCGCCAATCCGGCCGCGGAACGGCTGCTGGGCGCATCCGTCGCCAATCTGGAAGGCAGGCCGATGCACGATCTTCTGCATCCCTGCGAAGATTGCGGCCTGGAGTGTCCCCTCCGCATGGCCCTGCAAAGCGCAGAAAACCGCACCGGCGAAACAACGATGCTGCACGTCGATGGAACTTCTCTGCCGATCGAATACGGCTTTACGCCCATCTTCGATCATGAGCGGTTTTCCGGCTCCGTGCTCAGCTTCCGCGACATCAGCCAGCGGTATGCGCTGGACCGCATGAAAGACGAGTTCGTTGCCACGGCCGGGCACGAGCTTCGCACGCCGCTTACCTCCATCCGCGGCGCGCTCGGGCTACTTTCCTCCGGCGCGCTGGGACAGATGGACGAAAAGGCCGCAAGCCTGCTGCGCATTGCGCTCAATAACTCCGAACGGCTCATCCGGCTCGTGAATGACATTCTCGATCTCGAACGCATTCAGCATGGGCGCGGGCCGGAGGCCTTTGAACCTGTTCCGCTTGCCCGGGTCGTCGATGAAGCGGTTCGCGGCGTACAGACGGTGGCCGACTCCGCTGGAATTCAGCTCATTCACGACACCGTGCAGGCGCAGGTTGCCGGCGATGCGGACCAGTTGCTACAGGTAATGACAAATCTGCTTGCCAACGCTATCAAATTTTCGCCCTCCGGCGCGACCGTATCCGTAATGATGCGCCCCGAGGAGGACGGCGTTACCATCTCCGTCATCGACCAGGGGCGCGGCATTCCCGCCGAGATGCTCGAAAATATCTTCGGCAGGTTCACGCAGGTTGACGCCTCCGACGCGCGCCAGAAAGGCGGCAGCGGCCTGGGCCTCGCCATCTGCCGCACCATTGTCACGCAGCACGGCGGGCGCATCTGGGCAGAGCGCAACCCGGTACGCGGCTCGACCTTCCGCGTCTATCTACCCTTCCGGCAGGAAAGCGCCGCCGGCGACGCAGAACCGGTTGCGGCGCGACACAATATCTAGGAGAATGAACTCAGTGCCCCGACGCATCCTGATCATCGACGACGAAGAGGATATCCGCGCCGTAGCCGCGATGAGCCTTGAGTCCATAGCCGGCTGGCGGGTCGAGCTTGCCTGCTCCGGCGCGCAGGGCGTGGTGCAGGCGGAGAGCTTTCAACCCGAGGCGATTCTGCTGGACGTAATGATGCCCGACATGGACGGGCCTGCCACCTTCCGCGAGTTGCAGCGCAATGCCGCCACGGCAAAGATTCCCGTGCTGCTGCTTACGGCAAAATCGCAGAAGAGCGAGCGGGCGCGGCTGGCTACGCTGGGAGTGGCCGCAGTTCTGGAGAAGCCCTTCGATCCGCTCACGCTGCACCGGCAGATTGCCGATATTCTTGGCTGGAGTTAAGAACCAATGCCCCCCGATAACACAGAACAACCTGATCTGAAGGAGTCTCTGGACCGGCTCTGGACGCAGTACCTTCCGCTCATGCAGGAGCGCATCGCTGTGCTCGAAGCCGCGGCGCAAACGCTCGAAAACGGAGAGATCGGCGAGGAACAGCGCATTGCCGCCAACACCGCCGCGCATAATCTCGCCGGCGTGCTCGGCACCTTCGGGCTCACCAGGGGAACTGTGCTGGCGCGCGAGGCGGAGATTCTCTACTCCGGCGACCCCGGCACCGACCCGGACGACGCCGCGCGGCTTGCCGGCATCGCCGCCCAGCTCAAAGCGATGATCGCCGACCGCAAATAGGGCAGCCGGCAATTACACTCAATAGGATGACGAGGCACGGCCAGACCCGGGAGGAAGGCGGCTCGCAGCTTGCCCTGCTCTTTGAAGCCGCGGCAGCTGCTCCGTCACGGCACATCTGGCCGGTGCGCGAGCTTGTGGGCCGCGCCCGCGAGCTGGTCGAGCGCGAGTTCGCCGATGTCTGGGTCGAGGGCGAAATATCGAACCTCCGCCCCGCTGCCTCCGGCCATCTCTACTTCACACTCAAGGACGCCGACGCCCAACTACCTGTCGTAATGTTTCGACATAAGCTGAAGCTGCGCTTTACCCCGAAGGACGGCCTGCATGTTCTGGCGCGCGGCCGCGTCAGCGTCTACGACCAGCGCGGCCAGATGCAGCTTGTGGCCGAGACCATGGAGCCGGTCGGCGCAGGCTCGCTGCAACTGGCTTTCGAACAGTTGCGCGAGCGGCTCAAGGCCGAGGGACTCTTCGACGCTGCTCGCAAGCGCCCGCTGCCGGCATTTCCGCGTACGGTCGGCATTGTCACTTCGCCCACCGGCGCCGTCATCCGCGACTTTCTCAACATCGCCAGCCGCCGTCACGCGGGCCTCAACGTTCTGCTTTTTCCTGTTACGGTGCAGGGCGAAAACGCGGCGGAAGAGATCGAAGCCGCGATTGCAAGCCTCAACGAAGCGGGCCTGACGGATGTGATTGTCGTGGCGCGCGGCGGAGGCTCGCTCGAAGACCTTGCCGCCTTCAACAGCGAGCGCATGGCGCGGGCCATTGCCACATCGCGCGTGCCGGTCGTCTCCGCCGTCGGTCACGAAACGGATTTCACGATTGCCGATTTCGTCGCCGATCTGCGCGCGCCAACTCCCTCCGCCGCCGCGGAGCTTATCACCGAAGCGCATTACGGCATCGGCGAGCGCCTCGTCGAGTTCGACCGCCGCCTGCGCCGCGGTGCGCAGTTCCAGCTCATGCAGGCGCGCCAGCGCATCGCGCACGTTCGCGTAAGCGGCGCAGAGACGCGCATGACAATGCTTCTGCATCGCCTCGCGCAGCGGCTCGACGACGCCACGCAACGCATGGAAACTGCCTTGCGCGAGCAGTTCCGTAATCGGCGGCATGCAGTCGATGGATTCACTGCCGCGGTGCTGCGCCACGATCCGCGGCAAAAGATCGCTCTGGCGCGGAGCGGCTTTGCCACCGCGCAGGCTCGCATGGAACGCGCAATGGAGCGTCGCTTTTTTGAAAAACAGGCGAGATTCGACCGGCTCACCGCGCGCCTCGATGCACTCTCGCCGCTTGCTGTGCTCGACCGCGGATACGCCCTTGTGCTCGACGCGCAGGGCGGGCTTGTGCGCTCGACCACGCAGGTTGCCGCGGGCGACACCATAACTACGCGCCTCAGCGACGGCGCATTTACCAGCCGCGTGGAAAGCGTGGCGCCTGAAAAACACAGAACGAGACGGAGAAAATGAGTTCATCGGTACGCAAGCTCTTTGGAACGGATGGAATTCGCGCGGTTGCAGGCGAGCCACCTCTGGACGCGGCGACAATCTATGCGACAGGCGTGGCTCTCGCCCACTCGCTCAGCGCGAAGCAGCAAAACCCGCGCGTGATTCTCGGCCGCGACACCCGCGAGTCAAGCCCGTGGATCGCCGCGACTCTTGCCGCGGGCCTGCGAGACACGGGCGCAACGGTCGAGAGCGCGGGCATTGTGCCAACGCCCGCCGTCGCGCTGCTTGCGCGCAAGCATGGCTTCAGCGCCGGCGTTGTTATCTCCGCCTCGCACAATCCCTGGCGCGACAACGGCATCAAGCTCTTTGGTGCCGATGGGTTCAAGCTGCCTGACTCGGTAGAACTGGCGATTGAAGAAGAAATTCTGCGCCGCGTGGAAACGGAGACCGCGCCCGATCCCGCCGCGCTACCACCCGTCGAAGACAATGCCGCGCTGAAGCACGACTACATCGAGTTTCTGCTCTCCTCTGTCCCCGGCCTGCGGCTCGACGGCATGAAGATTGTGGCCGACTGCGCCAACGGCGCGGCCTCGTCCATTGCGCCCGAGCTTTTTTCGCAGCTCGGCGGCGATGTGACGCTCTTAAACATTGCGCCCGACGGCCGCAACATCAACACCAACTGCGGCGCGCTCTATCCCGGCTATGTGGCAAAGGAAGCCGCCGCGCGCGGCGCTATCGGCCTCACCTTCGACGGCGACGCCGACCGCTGCATGTTGGCCGGCCCCAGCGGAAACATTATCAACGGCGACGCGATTCTGCTCATCGCCGGACGCGATCTCAAGGCGCGCGGCCTGCTCGACGGCGACATTGTCGTTGCCACCACCATGTCTAATATGGGCCTCGAAGCGGCGCTCAAGCGCTCCGGCATTGCCATGCTGCGCGCGCCGGTCGGCGACCGCTACGTTCTAGAAATGATGCAGAAGCGCGGCGCGGCGCTGGGCGGCGAGCAGTCCGGCCACATTCTCTTTCCCCATCTCGCCACTACCGGCGATGGGCTGCTCACAAGCCTCGTCGTGCTCGACTTGCTGGCGCGCAGCGGCAAAGGCATCGACGAGCTGACCGCCGATCTCAAGGTTTATCCGCAGGTCATTGTCAACGTGAAGGTGCGCGAGAAGAAGCCGTTCGAATCGATTCCATCGATTGCTGCGACGATTCACGCCGCCGAAGAGGAATTAAAAGATACGGGCCGCGTTGTGATTCGCTACTCCGGCACCGAGACGCTAGCCCGCGTAATGATCGAAGCCGAAAGCGAAGAGGCAATGCGCCGCAACGCCGATGCGATTGCCGATGCCATCCGCGCAGAGCTCGGCGCATAACGCAAAAAGTCGCGGCGCTCTGAAACGAGCGCCGCGACTCCTGCATGAAATACGATTATCCGCGCAGGCTCGCCGGTGGAATGCTTACACTGGCAAGCTCATCGTAAGCCGCCTGCGGCAGCTCGATGCCGGCTGCAGCAGTGTTCTCTTCAAGGTGCGCTACCGAAGAAGTTCCCGGAATCGGCAGAATCACCTTGGACCGCTTCAGCAGCCACGCCAGCGCGATTTGCAGCGGAGTGGCCTTGAGCTGCTTCGAGACCTTCTCGATGGCCTCATGCGCCTTTCTCGCCTGCCCCAGCGGCGCCCACGGCAGAAACGCAATGCCGTGCTGCTCGCAGTAATCCACGATGAAATCGGATTCGCGGTCGGCAAAGCTGTAGCGGTTCTGCACGGAAACAATCGGCACAATCCGGCTCGCCCGCTCGATGTGCTCGCGGGTCACATTCGACAGGCCGACGTGCCGAATCTTGCCCTGCTCGCGAAGTTTTGCCAGCGCTTCGACCGAAGCCTCAAACGAAACGGCGTTGTCCGGCGCGTGCAACTGATGCACGTCGATGCGCTCCACGCGCAGGCGCTTCAGGCTGCCTTCGAGAGCCTTTGCCAGATGCTTCGGGTCGGCGTTGTGCGTCCACTGCCCTGGTCCGGGCCGCTCCCATCCGCCCTTGGTGGCAATCACCAGGCCGGCAGGATAGGGATAAAGCGCTTCGGCAATCAGCTCTTCCGAAGTACCGGGGCCGTAAGAGTCCGCGGTATCGATAAGATTCACGCCAAGCTCCACGGCGCGGCGCAGCGTAGCAAGAGCGGCCGCCTTATTCTCTGGCGGACCCCAGATACCTTTGCCCGTGATGCGCATGGCGCCATAACCGAGACGGTTGACCACAAGATCGCCGCCGATAGCAAATGTGCCGGCGGCGGAAGCAGGAATGGATTGCGTTGTGCTCATAAATTAACTCCGATTTCTGATTGGGAATTCGTTACCAATCTTCACGCGCACGCGAGGTCGCGCTCAAGTCTACGCCCTGTTGGATGGCAATACCAGCACGATGGATTCCATGTCCTGCAAATACAGTGCTGCAAATGCGCCGCGTGAGTTGAAGCGAAATTAAAGATCGCGCCAGTTCGGCCCGATGCCGAGATCGGCCACTATCGGCACACTAAGCTCAACCACGCCTTCCATCTCCGCGCGCACCAGCTCTGTGACTTCTTCGCGCTCCGCCGCCGGAACCTCGAAGAGCAATTCGTCGTGAACCTGCAACACCATGCGCGTTTTTAATTTGCGCTCGGCGAGCTTGCGGTCGAGCGAAATCATTGCCAGCTTGATAAGGTCGGCAGCCGTGCCTTGCAGCGGAGAGTTGATCGCCGTCCGCTCCGCAAAGCCGCGCTGATTCGGATTGCGGCTCTCGATGTCCGGAATCGGCCGCATCCTGCCAAACATGGTGCGAACACTGCCCGTGCGCCGCGTCTCCGCCAGCGTCTTTTCGATAAACTCATGCACGCCCTGGTAGCGCGCAAAGTAGCGGTCAATGTAGGCGCGCGCCTCGGCCTGCGGAATCCCAAGCTGCGCGGCCAGTCCAAAGGGCGAGATGCCGTAGACAATGCCGAAGTTCACGGCCTTGGCGCGATTGCGCGTCTCCTTGTCCATCGTGTCGGCTGGCACGCCGAAGACCTCGCTCGCCGTCAGCGTATGAATGTCTTCGTCATTACGATAGGCGCGCGTGAGCAGCGGGTCGCCGCTGAAGTGCGCCAACAGGCGCAGCTCAATCTGCGAGTAATCCGCGGAAAGCAGATCAGTGCCCGGCGCGGCGATAAATGCGGCGCGTATCTCGCGGCCCAGTTCCGTGCGCACGGGAATGTTTTGCAAATTCGGATTGATGGACGAAAGTCTGCCCGTCGCCGTGGCCGCGGATTGGAACGTCGTATGCACGCGCGAATCCGCATCGGCAAGCAGAGGTAGCGCATCCACGTACACCGATTTCAGCTTGGCGAGATGGCGGTATTCCAGCACCAACCCCGGCAGCTCATGCTTTTCCGCGAGCTGCTCCAGCACATCCTGCGCGGTGGAAACGGACTTGCTTTTTCCACGCGCCGGCGGCGCAGGCAGGCCGAGGTCCGTAAAAAGCACCGTGGCAAGCTGCTTGGGCGAGTTGATGTTGAAAGCCTTGCCCGCAAGCTCGAAGATGCGGCTGCCAACGCGCTCCATCTCACCGGCAAAGCGCGTGGAAAGCGCGCCCAAAGCGGCCTTGTCAATGCGAACGCCTGCCTGCTCCACGCGATAAAGGACAGGCGCGAGCGGCAGATCGATCTCCATATAAACACGCGCTAGACCAAGCTCGTCCACATGCGCCCGCAGCGCGGGAACGAGCGCATGAATGGCCGCAGCAGCAGCGGGCAGCGATGCCGGCGGCGACTGATTGTTGCGCGCAGCCACGTCTGCCAGCGTCTGCGTGGAGTGCGTGGGATTCAGCGCGTAGGAGAGCAGCATCGTGTCGTCTGCCGGGCCGCGCAGTTCCACGCCGAGACCATGCAGCACGTGGAGAGCAAGTTTGAGATCGTGCACGCGCTTGGGAATTGTCGCGTCTTCGAGCAGTGCGCGTAGCTCAGGCGTGAGTGCCAGAGATAAAGCGATTCCCTGCTCCGCACAAACGCCAACGCTGAAACGCGTCTTCTTCTCCGCCTCCTCCACGACGTCAAGTAGCGAAAGCGTCGTAGGAATGGCGGTATCATCTTCAGATTCGTCGGCTGTTGGCGGGGCAACGTCGAGCGCAAAGGCAAAACCATTCTGCCGCGCAGCCGCATAAAAAGCTGTTGCCTGTTCGTCGGTCGGCTCGTCGATCAACTCCAGCTTCCCTGTTGCCGCCGCAGGCTCCAGCCCGCGCAGCATCGACGTGAACTCCAGCTCGGTGAAAAGCTCACGGCAGGCTTCGATGTCCGGCTGCTGCGTCTGCATCTCGTCAAGATCGAGCGTGAGCGGCACGTTGCAATCGATGGTGACAAGCTCCTTCGAGAGCAGCACCGTGTCGCGGTTCTGTTCGAGCGATTCGCGGTAGCTCTTGCGCTTCACTTCGGCGGCACGCTCCAGCACCGCTTCCACAGAGCCGAACTCCTTGATGAGATCGACGCTGCCCTTGTCGCCGATGCCGGGCGCGCCGGGCACATTGTCAATCGTGTCGCCGCGTAGCGCCATCACATCGACAACTTTTTCTGGCGGCACGCCGAGGGTCTCCTCGACCTTCGCCGCGTCGAGAACGAGATTGTCCTTCTGCGGGTTCAGAATTTTTACGTGCTCGTTGACGAGCTGCATCATATCCTTGTCGCCGGAGACGATAAAGACCTCGTGGCCCTGCGCGGCGGCCTGGCGCGCCAGCGTGCCGATCACGTCATCCGCCTCGAAGCCCTCGGCCTCAAGGATGGGAATGCGGAAGGCTTCAAGCGAGCGGCGCATGTACGGAACCTGCCGACGCAAGTCCTCCGGCATCGCCTCGCGCTTGGCCTTGTAGCCGTCGTAGCTTACCTCGTCGAAGCTCTGCGTCTTCCCATTCCACTTTCGCAGCGTGCCGATGGCAAGGGCGCGGTCGTCGCGGAAGACCTTGCCGCTCACGTCGAAAACCGCGGCAAAGTAATGCGGCGCAAAGTCCTGGCGCAGCTTGTTAATCATGTTTACGAAAACGTAGGTAGCCGCAGTCGGCAGGCCCGAACGTGTAGACATGGGCCTGCTGCGCTGCATGGCGTGATAGGCGCGGAAGATGAACGCCATGGAATCGAGCAGAAAGACGGGCGGTTTGGCTAGAGCCGGCACCTAGTGAGTTTAGCAGCGCCGGTTTCAGGCGAGAAACATGCAGTCGCCGTAGCTGAAAAAACGGTAGCGCTCGCGAACGGCATGGCGGTATGCGGCAAGCGTTCGCTCGCGCCCAGCAAATGCGCTGACCAGCATCAGCAAACTCGACTGCGGCAGGTGGAAATTGGTGAGCAGCGCGCCGACGAGGCGGAATTGGAAGCCCGGCGAAATGAAAATCTGCGTCGTGCCGGAATGCGCCCTGAGCGGAGCGATACCGTGCTTGTCCGGAGCGGCACCGGACTCGTCCGGCTGGCCGCTGGCCGCCAGGGCGCAGTGTTCCAGCGTGCGGACGGTTGTGGTGCCGGCGGCAACGATGCGCCGCCTCTCGCTCACCGCGCGGTTGATAGCATTCGCAGTCTCCGCGCTCAGCGTGTAGCGCTCACGGTGCAGATGAACCTCGTCCACGCGCTCCACGCGCAACGGCGCAAAGGTGCCAAGGCTGACGTGCAGCGTGATACGCGCGATCTCAACACCACGTGCGGCAATCGCATCGAGAACCTGCGGCGTAAAGTGCAGCCCTGCCGTGGGCGCGGCCACAGAGCCGCGCTCGCGGGAAAAGACGGTCTGATAACGCTCGCGGTCCGCGTCGGCATCCTCGCGGTGAATGTAGGGCGGCAGCGGCATGTGGCCGATGCGCTCCAGCGCGCCAAAGAAGTCGTCTACCGGCGCGAATTCCAGCACTCGCTCGCCGAATTCACCGCGCTCGATCACTTTTGCTTCCAGCTCGGCGGTGCCGGAGGACGACGGAAAAACGAGAACCTCGCCCACACCGACCTTTTTCCCCGGCCGCACCAGCGCACGCCAGCGATTGCCGCCCTCCGGCTCAGTCAGCATTACCTCGATGCGGCCTGTTGGAGCTTCCTTTTCACGCTGCACAGTACGACGCGCGTAGAGACGCGCAGGAATCACGCGGCTGTCGTTCAGGACAAGCAGATCGCCGGGCTGGAGCAGCGATGGAAAATCAGAAAAAGCTAAGTCGCGCAGATCACTGTTCGCGCGGTTCACCACCAGCATCCGGCTTGTTCCCCGCTCGGCGGGCGGCTGCTGCGCAATCAGTTCCGGCGGAAGCTCGAAGTCAAAGTCGGCTACACGCAGGTTCTCGGAACTCTCCGGGCGTGGATTGCGGTTCGCCTCGAACGCCTCGCTCATAGGCGCGCCCTGCCAAAGTACTCCAGCGCACGCTGCCGCGCGGTTTCGATTGCCGCGTTCAGCTCCGCACGCTTCGGCTCGAATTCTTCCACGGGCAAATCAGCCGGCACATGCGTCCACGGCCCCCAACTCACCACGATGCGCGTAAACGGCATGGGAACAAAAAAGCGATCCCAGGATTTCAACGTCCATGCGCGCTCTGGCTCCAGATGAAAGGCTCCAATGGGCGCGCCGGTAAGCTGCGCCAGCTTGATCGGCCCCATCTTCGTCTGGTAGACCGGCCCGCGCGGGCCGTCGGCGGTAAAGATTGCTGTCTTTCCGCTTGCCAGCACGCGCTTGAGCCCGAGCAGCCCTTCGCGCCCGGCGCGGGAGCTTGAGCCGCGCACTGCGCTGAAGCCGAAGAGGCACAGGATGCGCGTAATCAGCTCGCCGTCAAAGCTGCGGCTGATAAGAATCGTGGCGCCGCTGCGGCGAAAATAATGCGTGCAGGGCAGCACGCACTGGTGCCAGAAGCAGTAAATCTCCGCGCCGGGCTTCTGACCGAAGCGAACGGGTGTAACACCATCGACGGCAATGACCTCGTAACGCCACGTCAGCCCCGCGAGCCACAGGAGCGCCTGCACAATGCGCGGTACGAGTGCGAGCACGATGCGCTGGCCGAAGGTAAATTTTGTCGCCGCTTTTTCCGTCACTCTCGAAATTCTAGTCGCTGTACCGCAGCCAGCGCAGCAGCTCAGGCAGCGTGGCGCGCTTGCCATACATGAGAATGCCGACGCGGTAGAGCTTGGTGGAAAACCAGAGAATAACCCAGACGCTGGCGATCAACAGCGCAATGGACGCCGCAAATTGCCACACAGGGGGCGTCATCGAGCCAAGGCGCAGCATCATAATGACGGGCGACGTGGCCGGAAAGAGCGATGCGGCAATCGAGATGGCCGAGTCAGGATTGCTGATGACCATCGTGATGAGCGCCAGGCTGAGGTAAAGGGGAATCACAGCGATCGGCGAGTACATTTGCAGTTCCTGCTCCGTTTCGCAACTGGCGGCGAGACCGGCGAAGAGCGATGCATAGAGTAGATAGCCGAGCACAAAGTAGACGACGAAGAGAATGATTTCCACGATGGAAAAGTGCAGAGAGAGCTTGCCGGAGAGAACGGCCACTGTCGCCGGATAGCTGACAATGGCCGCGCATAAAGCCACCCATATGGCAAGCTGTGTCAGCCCCACCGCGCCTACGCCGATGAGCTTGCCGGCAAGCAGGTCGCCGGCCTTGACCGAGGACAGCATCACTTCAAAGATGCGCGAGGTTTTCTCCTGAATAATCGACCGGCCCACGTTGAGGCCGTAGATCATGGTCGTCATCGAGAGCAGGAGCGCCATGACGTAGCCTTTGTAAAACGAGCTGATGGCGTTGCTCTTGACCTCTTTACCGGACTTGTCGATCTGGAGGGTGTCGATGTCAACATCCTTGAGAAGACTGTCGAGGTTGGAGGCGTTCATGCCGTTTGCCACCAGGCGCTCGCGGATGACGGAGTGATTCAAAGCCGATTCGAGCCTGCTGGTGGTGATGAAGTCCCCGGAGGATTGCGATTCGTAAACGGCTTTGGGAGCCTTGCCGGACTGCGCATCGATCCAGAAAAAACCGTCGAGGGATTTGTCGCGCACGCGGTCGACGAGGACGGCGCGGTCGGAGGCCGCAGCAGGGGCAAGCACCTCGATGACAGACTGCGACTGCGCGTCGTTGTGCGTCTGCAGTTGGTCGTGTACGGCTGCGGCAAGCGTGGCGTCATTGGAAGCAACAATGATGTGCTTCGCGCCGCTTGCGTTGCGGTTTGCGAGATAGAAGACGCCGAGTATGACGGCAAAGAGGGCCGGCAGCAGGATGGTGGTGACACGGAAGGCGCGGCCGCGAACCTGCTCAAGATATTCGCGCTTTGCAACTAGAAGAATGTTACGCATCGGCCTTGCCTCCCACGGTCTGAATGAAGATCTCTTCGAGCGACGGCTCAACCAGCTCATAGCGGTAGATGGTTGCCACAGCCGCGGCCTCGTGCAGCAGCTTCTGCGGGTCGCCGTTCGGCTTCAGCTTGATCTCCGCATGGCCGGAGAAGTTATTGGCTTCGGCAATTTCGGGGCTTTGCAGGAACGACGCATCGCCTTCAAACTCCACAATCACGCGGTTGCGCTCATAGCGGGACTTGATCTCCCTCATGCGCCCGGCCAGCACCGCTTCGCCGTTATTCACCAGGCAGATGGAATCGCAGAGCTTCTCCACCTGGTCCATGCGATGCGTGGAGAAGAGAATCGCCTTGCCCTGGTCCTTCAGCTCCAGCAGCGTGCGTTCGAGCAGCGTGGCATTCACTGGATCAAGGCCGGAGAACGGCTCGTCCATGATGATGAGCCCCGGATCGTGCAGCAGCGCGGAGATGAACTGAATCTTCTGCTGCATTCCCTTCGACAGCTCTTCGGTCTTCTTGTGCAGCGCGTCGGCAATTTCCAGCCGCTTGGCCCAGGCCACGGCGCGGGTCTGCGCGTCGGCGGGCGAGATGCCGTGCAACTCGCCGAAGAAGACAAGTTGGTCGATAACCTTCATCTTTTTGTAGAGGCCGCGCTCTTCCGGAAGATAGCCGACGCGCTCCAGGCTCTTGCGCTCGAATGGCTTGCCGAAGAGGTTCACCTTCCCGGAGTCCGGCATGGTAATGCCCATCATCATGCGGATGGAGCTGGTTTTTCCGGCGCCGTTGGGGCCGAGCAGGCCGAACATCTGGCCGGACTCAATGGACAGGCTCAGGTTGTTCACGGCTACTTTACTCTCGTAGGCCTTGGTGACTCCTGCGAGTTCAACAACTGGCATGGGCTCTCCCGTAGGATTCTGCTGCGTTTAGCATATTGTGGGCGTGCAGAGGCTGACTGCGAGCAGTGTAGCAAATGGCCTCGCGCGATTCTCCCGGCACAGTTCTCTCCGCTTGAGATGTACGCAGCGCGATAGAAAAAGTTCCCCGGGCCTACACCAGCTTCATCTCATCCGGATTCCAGTTGACAACCTGCCCGCGCTCGGTGCTGAGATTGGCCAGCAGCGCGGCTCCGGCAGCGCGGAATCCGAAGACGGCGTCTTCCACCACCGGTTGCCGCGAGCGCACTGCAGAGAAGAAATTCCGCAGATGATCGTAGCTATCGCTGTAGCCCTTCGGCGGAACGTACTTCTCCGTTACGGCCAGCGACTGCGTGCCACTGCCCGGCGGATACTTCTCGTTGTATGCAGCAACGATCTGCTTCTGCATCGCCTCCGGAAACGTCCCAACCGTGTAGCCCGGCGCAGTCTGGCGCGGAACGCGGGCCAGCGTCAGGCCATCCCCGCCAATCGTCATCGTGCCCTCGGAGCCGGTAAAAACAAGCCCCTCGCTCTCCTCGCCGCCATCCACAAAATTCACGTGCAGGCTCAGGTTGAAGCCCTCGGGGTAGTCGAAGAGCCCCAGCACCACGTCGTTCGCATCGCGCCCGTCCTTCCAGTAGCGCAGCGCGCCGGTTGCCATGCCGCGCGTTGGCCCATGCGAGCCGGTGATGAAATGCGTGCCGCTGAAGAGATGCACAAACAGGTCGCCCGCTACGCCCGTGCCGTAAGCCTTCCACTTGCGCCACTGAAAAAATTGCTCGGCGTTGAAAGGAATCTTCGGCGCGGTGCCTAGAAAGCGCGGCCAGTCGCAGGTTTGCTCAGAGGCGTCAGGCGGAACGGTATAGTTCCACGCGCCCATCGCGGAGTTGCGGTCCCAGTAGGCGGTCACCATGTTGAGCTGCCCGATCGATCCCGCGGCCAGCAACTCCTTAGCCTTGGCATAGACCAGCGAGCTGACGCGCTGGCTGCCCACCTGCAGAATGCGCTTCTTCTCCCGAGCCGCCTCGATCATCGCCGGCCCGTCCTCATACTGATGGATCATCGGCTTCTCGCAGTACACGTCTTTGCCGGCCTTCATCGCATCCACCGATGCCTGCTTGTGCCAGTGATCCGGCGTGCCGATAATGACGGCATCCACATCCGTGCGAGCGAGAATCTCGTTGTAGTCGCGTGTGGTGAAAATATCGCTGCCCCAGATTTCCTTGCTCCGCGCAAGACGGCCATCGTAGCAATCGGCCACAGCCACCAGCTTCACTCCCGGTACCTGTACCGCCGTCCGCGTGTCGCCCATTCCCTGTCCACCCGCGCCAATCAGCGCAATCTGAATATGGTCGTTGGCAGCAATGGCTTTCGTAGACTCTGGCCTTTCGGCAATCAGCGGAATTCGAGGCAGCGCGGTTGCGGCAGAGACAGCTCCCGCGGCGCGGAGAAAGTTGCGGCGATTCCAAATAACCATTCGAAGCACTCCGATGGACAAGATTTTGCCGTAGACAACAATAACGCACCAACCCATCCGGCAGGTTGGATCGCGCCTCACCTACATACCCCCATGCTTTAGCATCCTGAATGTGGCCGGACTTGAAACGCAGGCAATGTATGTGCGCGGTGTGGGGCCGCGGTTGGCGGAGATGCTTGCCGCCAAAGGCATTTCTACCGCCGAAGACCTGCTGTATCATCTGCCCTTCCGCTACGAAGACCGCCAGAACCCGCGCAGCCTGGATGAGCTGAAGCCCGGTGAGATGGCTTCCGTCATTGCCGAGGTGCGCGGCTCCACGCTGCTGCGCACGCGCCGCGCGCCAATCTTCGAACTGACGCTCGGCCAGGGCCGCCTGGCAATGAAGTGCATCTGGTTCAACGGCACATATCTTGAAGGCAAATTTCACGCCGGGCAGACCCTCGCCGTTTTCGGCAAGGTTGAGCCTTCGCGCTCGACATCGAACATGAAGATGATTAACCCGCAGTGGGAGCTGCTGCCTGACGCGAGCGACGACGCCGAAACGCGCCTGCTCGAAGTGGGCCGCATCACACCCGTCTACGAGTCGCTCGGCGGCGCGCGCCTCGCCTCGCGCTGGCAGCGCAAAGTCCTCTTTAACCTGCTCGAATCCGTACGCGGCGCTGTGCCGGAGTGCCTGCCCGCCGCCATCATCGAGCGGCTCGGCCTTCCCAACCGCGAAATTGCCCTGCGCGAAGCGCACTTTCCGCCCGAAGGCACGCCGATGACCGAGTTGCAGGCGTGGTCCACGCCCGCGCACCACCGCCTTATCTTTGAGGAACTGTTTTTTCTGGAACTGGGCCTCGAACTCAAGCGCCGCCGCATGAGAGAGCGCGCCGGCATCGCATTCGAGACCGACGAAAAGGCCCGCGAAGCCATCCGCGAGGTGCTGCCGTTTCATCCCACCGCGGCACAGAAGCGCGCGCTCGCCGAGATCGTCTCCGACATGCGTCAGCCCAACCCCATGCGCCGCCTGCTGCAAGGCGATGTCGGCTCCGGCAAAACCATCGTCGCATTGCAAGCGATGCTCGTGGCAATGGAAAACGGCTATCAGGCCGCGCTCATGGCGCCGACTGAGATTCTCGCCACGCAGCACTTTCTGGCCGCGCGCAAGCTCCTCGAACGCTCCTCTCGCAAGTACCGCATCGTGCTGCTCACCGGCTCGCTCGACGAGGACCGCAAGCGCGCAAACCGCGGCCTCATCAACCGCGGCGAGGCGCAGCTCGTCATCGGCACCCACGCTCTCATCGAGGAAAAAGTCGAGTTCGACCGCCTCGGCCTCATCGTCGTCGATGAGCAGCACCGCTTCGGCGTGCTGCAACGCTTCAAGCTGATGAAAAAGCCGCGCCCCGACGGCTCCGAAGACGCCGAACCCGACATGCTGGTAATGACCGCGACGCCCATCCCGCGCACGCTCGCACTCTCGCTCTACGGCGACCTCGACCTGAGCGTTCTCGACGAGCTGCCGCCCGGCCGCACGCCCATCGTCACACGTCGCGTCCCCGACGAGCGCGCCGGTGAGGTGTGGGATTTTGTGTACAAGCAAGTGAAGCTTGGCAGGCAGGCATATATCGTCTATCCGGTCATCGAAGGCTCGCGCAACGACCAGCCCGAGCTTGATTTTTCTCACGATGAAACGCCGGCGGCGGCGCAACCGGCCAAATCGTCGTCCCGCAAGACTCATGCAAAAGGGAAAACCGCGGATCTCTTTCCGAAGCTCGCGCCGGAAGCGAATCCCAACGCGAAATCCGGCCTCAAATCCGCCGTGGCAATGTACGAGAAGCTCCGCACCGGGCCGCTCGGCGGGTTGCGCCTGGGCCTGCTCCACGGGCGGCTCGATGCCGAAGAGAAGGAAGTCATCATGCGCCGCTTCCAGCGCGGCGAGCTTGACGTTCTCGTCTCCACCACTGTCATCGAAGTCGGCGTCGATGTGCCGAACGCGAGCGTCATGGTCATCGAACACGCCGAGCGCTTCGGCCTCGCGCAGTTGCACCAGTTGCGCGGACGCGTGGGCCGCGGCGCGGCAAAAAGCTACTGCGTGCTGATGACCGGCGGACAAGTCAGCGAGCGGGCTGAAGAACGGCTCAACGCCATGGTTCGCACGCAGGATGGCTTCGAACTGGCCGAACTCGACCTCGCCATGCGCGGCCCCGGCGAAATCTTCGGCACGCGTCAGGCCGGCCTGCCGGATTTCCGCATCGCAAACCTCGTCCGCGACCGCAAACTACTCGAAATCGCCAAGCAGGAAGCGGCGCGGTTCGCCAACGCCACGCCGGAGAACGCAGAAGGCGCCGAAGCCGAGCGCGCGCGCGTCTGGGCGCGGCTCCGGGAAGGCTGGCAGCGCAAATACGGTCTCGTCGAAGCAGGGTAAAGAGAGCTACGCGGCTTCGCCGGGCAGCCCGCCGCCTGCCGAGCGCACGCGTCCCGGCGACTTAAGTGGAATCGTCTGAATCTCAAGATCCACGCTCGCAATCTCTGCGCCGCAGTCACTCGACTGATTCCGCGTGCACTGGCACAGCTCCGTGAAGCGAATGTGCCCGCTCTGGCTCAGCTCGATACCCGATGCGACCAGCAGGCTATACATTTCCACGCAGGCCTGCCGCTCGAACTCGAAGAAGATCGTCACGCGCCCCGTGTCGCTCGCGCCGCGGCTCAGCACCCATCCGCCGCAGCCAAGAATGGCGCCGGTAAGCGAACGCACCAGGTGCGAGGGCTCCACGGAAGAGACCGCCTTCATCTCCAGCGCCCACAGCGCCGTCAACACGCTCTCAGGCTCGGGTTGTCGCAGCTTCTGTCGCACTTACGGATTATCGGTTTCGGTCGTTACGAGCTTGATGCCTGTGCGGGAGTCGAACGGTTTCTGCCTGTCTTTGAGACAAGCTCCAGCGCCACTCCGCAATGCGATACCACAACCCGAGCCGGGAAGCCTTGAAATCCCGCGTCTCTACGCGTAGGTGCACCTGAAATAGTCATTAGAAAAATCTCATCCGCTGTGCCCCCTTATGCCGCAATCGTGGCCCAATCGTGTACTTTCATATCCATGATTGTCGGCAGCGGAATTGACATGGTCGAGATCGAACGCATTCGGCACTCCCACAACCGCTTCGGCGAGCGATTCCTCAGCCGCATCTACACCGCCGCGGAACAGGCATATTGCCTCAGCAAGCGCAATGCCGCGGAGAGCCTGGCGGCGCGCTTTGCCGCAAAGGAAGCCGCGGCCAAGGCGCTCGGCACCGGCATCAGCCACGGCATCACCTGGCTGGAGATCGAAGTCCTCCGCGAGCGAAGCGGTCGCCCCGCGCTCGCCTTCCACGGCCGCGCCGCCAAACGGGCCGAGCACATGGGCGTTCGCCATGCCGCGCTCTCTCTCACGCACACCGGCACGCTGGCCGCAGCCAGCGTGGTGCTGGAAGATGGCCGCTAATTTTCCCGCGCCTTCTGATATTCTCAAGGCATCCTGGTAGGGTAAGCGTTCCGCAAGAGGAGCATCGTGCCAAGCCGCAAAGAGATTCAGTGGTCGCAGCTCAAGGTTGGGACATTGATGGTGGCAGGCGCGGCCATCCTCATCTTCCTGATTTTTCTCATGTCGGGATCGAGCGGCGGCTTGTTCTCCAGCAAACTCACCCTCCGCACTTATTTTGAAAATGCCTCCGGCATCAAGCGCGGCGCGCCCGTGACGCTCGAAGGCGTCACCATCGGCAACGTGACGCAGATTCGCGTCGAGCCCGCTCATAATCCCACGCCCGTCGAAGTCACCCTGCAGGTGACGAAAAAGATGTTGCCGTTCCTGCACACCGATTCGATCGCGTCCATCGCCTCGGCTGGCGTTCTTGGCGACAGCTACATCGACATCTCATCCACCACAGCAACCGGCCCACAGCCGGCCAACAATGCCGTGCTGCCCTCGAAGAGCGCATCGGGCATTCAACAGGTCGTCAACTCCAGCCAGGCCGCGCTGGATCAGGCCACGCTCATGCTGAAAAAAATCAACACGATCGTGGACTCACTGAACTCCTCGCAAGGTACGGTCGGCAAACTGATTCACGATCCGGCGCTCTATAACCACCTCACGCAGCTCTCGGCGAATCTCGAATCGGTCACAAAAGACATCCACCAGGGCAACGGAACCCTCGGCAAGCTCATCAACGACGACGAGATATACAACAAGCTCAACTCGACCGTCGATCAGTTGCACGAGATCACCACAGGCCTCGACGAGGGCAAAGGAACCGCCGGCAAACTGCTGCGCGATGACACGCTCTATAACAACGTCAATGCCTCGGCCGCCAATCTCAATCGGCTTCTTGCCGGCATCAACAACGGCGAAGGCGCCGCGGGCAAGCTGGTTAAAGATCCCAAGTTTGCCACGCAGCTCGACGGCGCCGTGACGAACCTGAACAGTCTTCTCAGCGGCATCAACGAGGGCAAGGGAACCATTGGCCAATTGGCAACCAACCGCGCAGCGTATGACAACCTGAATGCGACGCTCACCGAAACGAAGCAGTTGGTTCAGGCTATCCGCGAGAACCCCAAGAAGTACCTCGTGATTCACTTCAAGCTCTTCTGAGATTTACCGCGCTTCCGCTTCGCCACGATAGGTGCGCCAGAACTCGATGAAGCCTTTGAGCCGCACCACCTGAAAATAATCGCTCGCGATGAAGTAGAAGAGCAGGACGATGGCCCACTCAGTGTGAAGCGCGCTTAGGCCAACCTCGTCGCTGAATGGAATCAACACGGCGGAAAAGACCATGGCCACAACCAGCAGCATCAGCTTCACAATTCCCATCACAAGGTTGATCTCAACCAGCTTGCCGGTGAAGGCTTTTCCCAGCCGCAGACTTGCTCCAAGAGAAGAAAGCACGGAGCGCCCTTCGAGCAGCACCAGCATGGGCGCGATTGTCACAACCCAGCTCACCAGCGCCCACAGCACAAAGAATCCGAGCGAGAGAAAGACCGCCCACATCGTGTAGCCGATCAGGTCCGGCTCGCCCGCGGCGTTGATGTGCGTCTCTCCGGCCCAACTCAGCGAGGCCCACCAAGCCCAGCCTGTAGCCACCAGCACCGCGAGCCATGCCGCTTGCAGCGCAATCATCGCGATGGGCCGCAGAGGCAGCTCTGGCTCCATGCGCTTGAGAACAAGATTGCGTCCGACACCGGAGACAACGACCCATGCGAGGGCTGCGACTGGAGCCAGCCAGCGGAGTATAGACGCCACATGCGGCTGGTAAGTCAGCCACGCCTCAGCCAGCTTGAGCGAAGCGGCCCAAGGATTCTGCCAATTAATCGCGGTCAGTCCAACGCTCTCCGGCGGCACAGCAGACAGAATCTTCTGTACCTGCGCCCAACAGACCACGAGCAGCGGCACGCCGATGAGCCAGCGCCACAGAACTTCGAGCAGCGTCAACGAAGGCCGCGCGATAACCCAGCCCATCTGTTCCACCATGGACTGGGTTCCGCGAATCGGCTCGTCTCGCATCTCACTTGACGACAAGGTTCACCGTTTTTCCCGGCACCACAATCACCTTGGCAACGGTCTTGCCGGCAATGCGCGCCTGGACTTTTTCATCCGCCAACGCTGCGGCCTCGATTGCCTCGGCATCGGAGCCCGCCGGAATGCGAACGACATTCACCAGTTTGCCATTGACCTGCACGGGAATCTCGATCTCGTCTTCTTTTGCCAGTTCAGGATTACTCTTGGGCCACGGTGCGCGGAGAACAACGCCCTCGCCGCCAAGCTCTTCCCACAACTCTGCCACCAGGTACGGCGCGAAGGGCGCGAGCAACAGCACCAACGAGGTCAACAGCTCGCGAATCACCGGCGCGGGCACTTCGCTCGCCGCAAGCTGCGCGTCTGCCGCTTGAATTTCGTTGACCAGCTCCATGATGGCCGCGACGCTGGTGTTGAAGTGCCAGCGTCCCTCGAAGTCCTGCGTGATTTTTGCAATCGTCTGGTGCAGCTTCCGCAGCAGCTTCAGCGAAGTTCCAGTAGGCGCTTCGGCCGCCGCGCCATTTGCCCCGCACGCAACGGGCGCATACTTCATTGTCAGCCGATAGACGCGGCCCAGGAAGCGGCTCACTCCCGCAACGCCGTCCTCCTGCCAGTCGAGGTCGCGGTCCGGCGGCGCGGCAAAGAGCGCATACATGCGTGCGGAATCGGCACCGAAGCGCGCAACCATGTCGTCAGGCGAAACCACATTGCCCTTCGACTTCGACATCTTCGCGCCGTCTTTGATGACCATACCCTGTGAAAACTGGCGCTGCGCCGGCTCGTCGTTCTTGACGAGGCCGAGATCGCGCATCACCCTGGTCCAGAAACGCGAGTAGATCAGGTGCAGAATGGCGTGCTCCACACCGCCAATGTACTGGTCGATCGGGAACCAGTATTGCGCGATGGCCGGCTCGAACGGAGCCGTATCGTTCTTCGCGTCCGTGTAGCGATAGAAATACCAGCTTGAATCGACGAAGGTATCCATCGTGTCAGTCTCGCGCCGTGCGGGACCGCCGCACTTGGGGCAGGTCACGTTTACGAACTCCGGCACGCGGCCCAGCGGCGAGCCGCCCTGCTGCGTAATCTCGATCTGCTCCGGCAGCAGCACGGGCAACTGCTCGTCCGGCACCGGCACAATGCCGTCGCGCTCGCAGTGAATCATCGGAATCGGCGTGCCCCAGTACCGCTGCCGGCTCACACCCCAATCCTTCAATCGGAAAGTGATCTTCGCCTCGCCGATTCCTTTCTTCGCGGCAATCTCTTGAAGCTTCTTCTGCGCCTGCACGCACGTCAACCCGCTGAACTCGCCCGACTCGACCAGCACGCCGTCTTCGGAAACGAACGGCAGCTCCGGCTCTTCGGCCTTGGGGCCGGCTGGCTTTATCACGCGGCGCACTTCAATCCCGTACTTCTGCGCAAACTCGAAATCGCGCTCATCGTGCGCGGGAACGCTCATAATCGCGCCCGTGCCATAGTCGGCCAGGATGTAATTCGCCACCCAGATCGGCACACGCTCGCCGTTATATGGATTGATGGCAAAGTGGCCCGTCGGCACGCCGTGCTTTTCAATCGCGCCAATGTCGCCGGACTCGCGAGCCTTCTTCTGCTCATCGATCAGCTCCGTGACTTTTGCTTTCAGGTCGGCATCATCGGCGGTGAAAGAAGCCACCAGCGCATGCTCCGGTGCAAGCTGCACGCTCGTCGCGCCGAAAATAGTATCGACGCGCGTGGTAAAGACGCGAATCTTCTCCGTGCCGCCTTCGACGGAGAAATCAACCTCCGTGCCCTCGCTGCGGCCAATCCAGTTGCGCTGCATGGTGCGTACTTTTTCCGGCCAGCCGTCGAGCTTGTCGAGGCCGTCGAGCAGCTCCTGCGCGTAGGCGGTGATGCGAAAGAACCACTGCACCAGATCGCGCAGCTCGACAATGGTGTCCTCATGCCGCCAGCAGCGGCCATTGATGACCTGCTCGTTGGCGAGCACAGTGGCGCATTCGGGGCACCAGTTGACCTTGCTCTTCTTGCGATAGGCTAGGCCGCGCTCATACATCCGCAGAAAGAACCACTGGTTCCAGCGATAGTAGTCGGGCAGACAGGTTGTGACTTCGCGCGACCAGTCAAATCCCATGCCCAGACGCTCGAACTGCCGCTTCATTCCGGCGATATTCGAGAGCGTCCACTCGCGCGGCGGCGTGTTGTTCTTGAGCGCCGCGTTTTCAGCCGGCAGCCCGAAGGCGTCCCAGCCCATCGGGTGCAGCACATTGTAGCCGCGCATCCACATGTGACGCGCCAGCGCGTCGCCAATCGAGTAGTTGCGCACGTGGCCCATGTGGAGCTGCCCGCTCGGATAGGGCAGCATCTCCAACACGTAATACTTGGGCTTGCCGCTATCATGCGGATCCGCCGCATACAAAGTGGGATCGTCGGCCCAGCGCTTCTGCCACTTGGGCTCAATCGCAGCCGGATCGTACCGCAGTTCTTTCTCTTCCGCCATAACTTAAGTGTAAACGGCATGGCAATTTGAAACCGCCCCGGAAGGCGCGTATACTTTGTATGACATCGTATGCGAGGTGTTCCATGCTGGCCGTGCGCATTCCCGATTCCGTAGAAAAGCGGCTTGACAAGCTGGCCAAGCTGACCGGGCGGCCAAAGAGCTTCTATGTCCGCCAGGCGCTCGCCGTTCATCTGGACGAGATTGAAGATACCTACACCGCGCTCTATCGCCTTGAAAATCCTGCGCGCCGCTGGACTCTGGACGAGCTGGAACAGGGGCTTGACCAGCAAGGCTGACAATGGCGAAACCCCTTCCGCAGTCGGCTAAACCAAAGTGGACCATCGAGTTTGACGACCGCGCACGGCGCGAGCTTCGCAAACTCGATCCCAAAATACAGCAGGAAATCCTCCACTACCTTCGCGAACGAATTAGCGGCTCGACCGAGCCCAAACAATTTGGCAAGCCGCTCCGCATGAATCTTGCCGGACTGTGGCGCTATCGCGTGGGCGCCTACCGGCTCATCTGCCGGTTTGAAGAAGAGCGCCTCGTTGTATTCGTCATCAAGGTCGGCCACCGGCGCGAAGTCTACGAAGACTAATCCTATTGCATGGAAATTACGCGACCTGTTTCAGTGCCCTGGCCCGTTCGATCCTGTTCCATCTTTCCGGCGTGTGCAGAGCCTCCCAGAGATCGGTACGGCGCTGAAGATTGAGCCAGAAATCAGCGGAGTTGCCGAAGACGCGGGCAAGCATCAGAGCCGTATCAGCGGTGACGGCGCGGCGGTTATTGCATAGCTCGTTAACGAGCTTGCGCTGCACCCCCATTGCCTCGGCCAACGCTCCCTGCGTAATCTCAAGCGGCGAAAGAAACTCCTCCACCAGCATTTCGCCCACGGTTACCGGCTTCCGCTTTGTAGTCAACATAGCTCAACCCCATCAATAGCTGCTATTCCACCAAGCTCAGAAGCGCCTTTACGTCGCGCTCGTCGTCGCCCGGATCGTCCACCGGAGTTTCGGCGATAAAGGCTGAGTGGGCAAAGCGCGCATCATTCAGCAGACGCCGGAACAGCTCCGTGCCGATCATTCCCTGGCCGATGTGCTCGTGACGGTCGAGCTTCGACCCACGCGCCGCCTTGGCGTCGTTGCAGTGCCAGACGCGTACCGCATCGAGGCCGAAGCTGTCCGCAGCCTGCTTCATCGTCTCCTCATAGCCCTCGGGCGTCACAAGGTCGTAGCCGGATACGTGCGTGTGGCAGGTGTCGAGACAGACTGCCACTGGCGCGTGGTTCTTGAGCCGCGTCACTAATTCCGCCACCTGATCAAAGCTGCCGCCAAGCGAAAACTCCGCACCTGCCGTGTTCTCGATCAGAATCGTGAACGGCGTTCCCTGCCATGCGAGGCCATCAATGGATTTCTCGATCGAATCCGCCGCCAGCGTGAGGCCCTCATCCCGCGTCAATCCCTTCCACGAACCGGGATGCAGCACCAGATATTCGGCGCCGAGGAACAGCGCCCGCTCGATCTCTCCGTGAAACGCCTCGATGCTCTTCCCGCGTACCTCGTCCGACTGGCTACACACGTTCACCAGATAGCTGGTGTGGATTACCAACGGCCCCACGTCCAGCTTTGCCCGCAGCTCCCGCATCCGCTCGGCCTGCTTCGGATCGACCT